>CAIRBT010000102.1 GCA_903876875.1 uncultured Geobacteraceae bacterium | reverse complement strand
TTCTAAATAGATAAAGTAATTGCCAAACTACGTAACGCCTCTTACTCACTGGATAATTAAGGAAATAAAGCAGATGATAAACAAAATAATAGTAAAGCCGATTAAATCGGCTGTGAGGTAAAAATGATAATTCTTTCAATCATAATCGCAATCATATTTTACCGTATTCACCGCAGAAACACGAGATATCTTGAGCGTCTGGACGTTAGAAATTTTAACAGCTTTGCGAAAAACTCCGCTTTCGGCTGCGATGGCTATGTTTATATCAATGGCTATGGCTCAAACGGCTTTCAGCGTATCGGATACGATATGAACGGATTGCATCGGAATGACAGCTGGACTGACCCGTCGCAAGATTATTTATACGATAACATTTATCACCAGGACTAACCAGTGAACTCAAGACAGAAAACCCTTTTGATTGTTTTAACCGCTATCATAATCCTTGCCGGTTTCCTATACGGACTCGGCGGAGCGGTATTTCTAACCGGAATTTCCGGAATAATCCTCGTAATATTCTTTCGGGGCTTATCAACGGAATCAATCAAACAAGATCTGGCAGTTATAGCAGAGGTTGAAAGCACTTTTGGTGAATTCGACCCCTGGTATGACCCGATGTTAAGCACTTATCAATGCAACATTTAACATCAGGACTAATAAACCTTACAAACCACGAACACATCAAAAGGAATAATTTATGGAAGCACTAATTCTAATACCACTTGGAATGATAATTTACGGCTGGATGCAGAGTTTTCCGGCTCAACAAGCTCCGGCAGAAGGTGTCAACGGCTTATCTTGCGGCAACGGATTCTGCGATGACTACGTCGCAAACGGTGAAAGCCTTTTTGCTAACCAAGATAGTGATGACACGTTTTCAATCAGTACTGACACTGACAACGACATTTGTAGTGGAACCGGTATCAGCCTCAACGGAGATATATTTAGTAGCGGTTGCGGGATTGATCCTCCTGACATGATTCACGAAATGATGTTTAATCCTGCGTATGAGTGGTGCGATTTTAACATTTATCATCACGAAGACCATTTTATTGACGACAGTATGAACTCAATGAATGACCCGTTCACGAGCACTTTTGACGACGGGTTTTCAACCGGAATTAGTGAACTATGATAATTCCATCCGCAATAATTCTCACAATAGTATGGCTGGGATACCGGATTATAAAAACAAATCAGAAAGGAAACTTTAATCCGGTAAATTCTTCTGAAACCTGCGGGTTTACAAGCGAGAACGACTATTATTATTACTATGCCGAGAACAATTCTGGTATGAATGAAGACGTCCATAACAGCTCAAACGATTCCCTTAACCAGGACACTGGAATACACACAACTGATATGTTTCACGACCCGTTCAACAGTGTTTTTAATGACGGAATGCCACATAATCGAAGTATTAAATAACTATATCCAAAACCAAATCAAAATCAGGAGAAAATATTTATGACGAATAGCGAGACGCAGGTGGCTACTGAGATTGAGGTATCACCACCACAATTACCAGAACTGGAATATCACCCATTTGCGGAGGTATTCCCAGAAATGACTCAAACAGAATTCGAGACACTTAGAGACGATATCAAGAAAAATGAACTACATGAAAAAGTCATTTTGTATAAAGGCAAAATCGCTGACGGACGACACCGCTATAAAGCCTTGCGGGAGCTGCACTGGGACGGCGCAACTGAACATTTTGAAGAGTTCACTGGGACGGAAGACCAGTTGTTTGAACTTGTGATGTCAGCAAATATGCGCCGTCGTCACCTGGATACCAGCCAACGAGCAATGATTGCGGCAAAATTCGCAAACCTCGAATGGGGGCAAAAGAAAGCAGACACCGAAAATTCAGTCTCTCTTGCAGATGCTAAAAAGCTTTTCAACGTGTCTGAAGATAGTATTCGTTTTGCTAAAATTGTTCAGTCAAGTTCTTATGAGGATATCAAAGCCAAAGTTTTCAACGGCGTGTTGGCGGTTTCAAAAGCTAGGCTCGAAGTCATAAAGCGGGATAATCCTGTAGTAAAGCCAGAAATTCCGCCCAGAATGTCAAAGGAGTATATTAAACGAAGGGGCATAATGCTCACAAAACTTCCGGCGTTATCTCTGTTGAACACTATTGAGAACGGGGCAATAGACGCCGTAATTTCTGACCCACCTTACAATAGTGGCATTTCTGGCGGATGGGACCACAATTTTGACCCTGCACCTTATCTAAAAGAGTTTGGGCGGGTTCTAAAAAAAGGTGGTTCGGCAATTCTATTTTGCAACAATAGACTCTTGACTGACTACGTGTCCAGTTCACCGATTATTGGAAATCCACCAACATCCAAAGAGGTTGATGCAGCAAATGCTGCATGGAAAAAAGCTGAGAGTCAGCTTAAAAATGACATAACATATAAGGATCTCGTAAAAGTCCGTGACAAAGCGGAAAAAGCTTATAACGCTATCCAGCTCCGTCGAGAAAGACAAAACGGAAACTCGCCTACAGACAGTGAAGTAGCATCTGCGAATGAAGCATTGAAAAAAGCTGAAAAAATGCTCAAAAATGACAAGGGGTGCAATGTCCTTATCAAAGCCGAAGAAGATGCTTTGAAAATTTACAACGACATCCGAAAACGACGTGACAAAGAAAATGCAAAGCCCCTTGTCGTGACGCAGATTATGCACTGGTATAAATCAAACAACAACGAATGGAGGCTATCAAACAAGAACAGCTACACTCCAGCCATTGAATACATTATCTGGCTGACTCGCCCCGGTGCCAAGCACACATGGAATGAACAGGCAACATGGGGATTCCGTGATCTATTTGGTGGTCAAAAACGGGTAACGGATTTGATTACTACTCCCATGGTAGGCGGTAGTTATGCAGGAAGTGAGGCAAACCGAAATTCTGGCAAAGAATCTCCTAAGCCTTTCAGACTCATGGAACTTCTTATTAAAGCCCATACAAACAAGGGCGATATTGTCCTTGACCCATTCCATGGCAAGGGAATTACAGCACTTGTAAGCTATTTGTCAGGTCGGAATTGCCTTACTGGGGAACTTGATGTCCGGAAGGTTGATGGAGTTCAAAGCTGGCGGCTTACCGATATGTTTCAATTTACTGCTCAGGATACCGACCTTATTAACCCAGCCGTTCCTATCACGGAAGACCAGTTAAGAAGCGTCAAGGAAATACAAGAAATCATGGAGATGAATGAATTCAAGTCAGATGTAGATAAAATCAAGAAGCTGAATAAAGAGGATATTGCCATGACTGCCCAGGAACAGCTGGAACAGTGGCGTGAATACTACATCTATTGCAAATATATCTGGGATGTTCTTGCAGTTCACCCGGAATTTACAAAAGTTAAGAACAATGAACGTGTTGATTCAAAACAAAAGAAGAAAGACCGAAAAAGCGCATGGGCAGAAGAAGACCTTCTGGACTATGATTATCACTGGTTACCAGCTAATCTGTGTCGGAACATTGCCCCTGACGAACCGCTGGGCAATTTCCCAGAGATGGAAAGTGGACGAATGTTTCACCCTGGACACCCACCAGCCGACGACCCATTGAGGCTTGCATATCAAAGAGAATTTGGAATGGACGCAAAGCCTTATGTTTTTGACGTCCTACCAGTAGGAAGATTCACCCTTGAAAGAACTTGGGTAATGGACGGCACACCAAGAAAAGTTGATGGTTTGCCGGAAGGAATAAATGAATTTTCGAGAGAAGGGCAGAGATTGATAGCGGAGAATCAAGCGGAAGAATATCGAAAGGGCTGGGAAGAGGATATGGAATCTGAAGCCCTTGGTCCGCATCGGCGTCCTGATGAAATCTAATAGTCACCTAACGATAAACTAACGAAATTTTCTAACCCCCATTTTCAACAGAGAATGGGGGTTATTTTTAGTAATGTACTGACCACATAAAATCAGTTTCGGTTTAATGTGCCTGTGCGCCAGTCGGATTCCTCCTGATGAACAGTCATATTCCAAGCTTTCAAGCATAAGGTATATATTCGGTTGTGATGCCCGATTTACCAGTTCTTTCCTGCTGGCGCAGTCCGAGTACCATCCAGGCACCATAGAGACCACTTGAATCCTCGCAAGTTGTCACCCGCCAATCGTCGGAATTCCCCAGTCAGAAAACCGTCAAAGAACAATCCACATTTTCAACCGAGTAAATGCGGGGTTTTTAATAAACAGTCAGCAAACTGACCAAAAGAGACAGAGTTTTGACTATATCTAATGAATTTACGATAAGTCTACAACCGGCTTTTAATATACTTTGCCATGTAATCACGGTTATTTACCTTATATTAGCTTTTGTAGGCTTGGCACCAATTTAGCATATTGTAGTATTTGTTATCTACATATCAGCTATTTTTGCAGAAGTAATAATAGGCACTTAACATGCAGTAATAACAGCATAAAATAAAACATAATAGAAAGGTGGTTATCATGAAGAAGAAGACTGTTAAAATTCCGGAGTCAGTTCTCAAACAAATCAGACAGCATAGAGCTGAACTCCTCAGAGCAAGAAGAGTATTCCGATATTCAACAATAACCGACATTGAAAAAATCATCGAAACTCATTTCCCCGAATTCAGCGTCCTTGATTGTGATACCGATGATGAGGATTTCAATCGGCTGTTAATTAATAAAGTTATAAAGGACGATGATAATACGAATCTGATTATCTATTGTAATATCGATGATTCGGGAGGTTCGGAAAACTTCGGAATTTATCTTATGGAAAATGGCGGTTATGACGGTGATGATATTACGGCAGACCGGCAGAGGCTGGCAATTTATCAACCGTTGTTGGACGCACTTAATATTTCCGCCAGTAATTAATTTAACAGCAACTGCATAAAGCTATATTGCAGTGATCTTGCACAAATTAAAAAACGATGAGGGCGGGGTAATACCGCACTTTTCACTAAATAAGGAGCTATCAAATTGACTAAGAGAAGCCGTGGGCAGTATTTCACAATTCACAATCCCTTTAATCACCCCGAGTTTCAACGATGGCTGACTAATTCCGTCAAACTTACTCCAGCCGACATAATTCTGGAGCCATTTGCTGGCAGCAATAATCTTGTAAAAATGTTGCAGGACATCGGTATCATCAACACCTTCCATAGCTACGACATTGAGCCTCAAGCCGATAATATTATACAACGGGACACCATAGCCGACTTTCCATCCGGACACCGCCTGACGATTACCAATCCGCCGTACCTGTCAAAGCCCAGCGCCACCAAGAAGGGTTTTAAAATAGATATGGAGGATTTCGGCGACCTTTACCAGTTAGCTCTTGACCGGTGCATTACTAACAGTGAATTTACCGCTGCCATTATTCCCTTGTCATTCATTAACTCCGGATTTTTTAGGGAGTGCCTTCAGGACGTGATTAGTCTCCCTATGAAAATGTTCCGTGATACTGACTGTCCAGTTTGTCTGGCTTTATTCCATAACTGGTCAATGTGCGAAGACGACCCAACGCCATATGAAGACTTCATATTCTGGATTGGAGACATATGTGTAGGTTATTTTTCCGAGTTAAATTTTGCAGAGAACTACACACCGGAACCAGTTAAGATGAAGTTCAACGACCCGAACGGGCAAATCGGACTCTATGCTCTTGATGACGCCAAAACGCCGACAATCAGATTTTGCCATGGAGCAGAAATTCCAGCAGACATTGTGAAATATTCAAGTAGAAGCATAACCAAGATAGCCCTCGAGGTTGACGACGTAGACGACATTATCATCAGGGCGAACAAAATCCTAAACCGACATCGACAATCAAGCGGGGATACAAACCTTACCCCGTTCATGGGACTCCGGAAGGATGGACAGTATAGACAAAGGTTGAGTTATGGATTGGCGGGTCAGATAATTAGTATGGCAGTGGCAGGGTGGTAATAATCGCAAATTAAAGGACAAAACAAGGAATTGCCGATAGGAGCGGGGCTTTTGAGATTTCTGACCATTTTTTCACTACTGCCCATTTACTGCTCATTGGGCATAAAAAAAGGCACCCACAAAAAGTCTGTGAATGCCCTGATTTTAAGTGGTGCCCAGGGACGGAATCGAACCGCCGACACGAGGATTTTCAATCCTCTGCTCTACCGACTGAGCTACCTGGGCGAAAAGGATTTACTTTATAACCTGACATTGGACGATTGTCAATATAAAAAAGCAGCCTTTCATTTTTTTTGTTCAAATCAGTTATTCAGCCTGTTCCCGCTGCATTTTGATCGGCACGTAATTGCAGAACGGTTCCTCTTCCATGTAATCTCCGTAAATAGCATCGGCACGGGCACGGCAACCACCGCAGACGTTCAGATATTCGCACTGACCACATTTTCCCTTGTAGGCTTTAAAGTCCCGCAGGTCTTTAAAAATTTCCGAGTTGTTCCAGATGTCCCGGAACGGGGTCTGCTTGACGTTGCCGCAGGTGCGGTGGAAGTACGAACAGGGCTTGACGTTACCAAAACAGTCAATGAGACAGATAGACTGGGCTGCGATACACCCCTTGCCGCCGCCGGTGGAGAAGGTGAGGGAGCGCCGCTGGAAGGAGGTGCCTTCCGCTTTTGCCTTTTGGGGGACAATACGGTAGTAGTGGGGGGCACAGGTGGGACGCATGAGGATGTCGTCCTCCATCTTTTCCTGCTGATAGTGCCAGTCGAGAATTTCTTCGTAATCCTCTTTGGAGATCAGTTCGCTCATAATATCTTCACCACGTCCGGTCGGGACGATCATGAACATGTACCAGGCGGTAGCCCCGAGCCCCTTGGCGGTTTTGAAGGTTGCCGCGATGTCGGTCTGGTTCCGTTTGGTGAAGGATGAATTAATGAGGAACTTCTGGCCGTTGCGCTGGAACGCTTCGGCAGCGCGGACGACTCCGGCAAAGGAACCGGGGGACTGGCGGAAATTATCATGTACTTCGGCGGTAGAACCGTCCAGTGACAGGGAAACCATTTTGATGTCTGCCGCTTTCATCTTTTGGCAGATTTCGTCGGTGACCAGTGAGCCGTTGGTTGCCATGCACATGCGGAGTCCGAGGGAGGTGCCGTATTCGGCCAGCTCGAAAATATCGGGGCGGAGTAGTGGTTCACCGCCAGAGAGTACTACCACCGGTTTGGAGAACGCGGCAATGTCATCAAGGAGTTTTTTCCCTTCGGCGGTGGTGAAGTCTCCCGTCGAAGATTCAAGGTTGGAAGAACAACGGCAATGTACGCAGTGGAGATTGCATTTTTGTGTGGTCTCCCAGGCGACCCATTTCGGAATAAATTCGGTACTCATATAACTCCTACTGTGTGGCGTGTGTATGAGGATAGTACGACGGTATTGCAAAATCGTACATGAATGATAGGGTAAACTCAAGTATATATTCACGATACTTCGCGGTACTCGGAAGCCTGCTCGGTTAAACAAGCACTTGCATTCAGGATATACGTATAGTATTATGCCGGTTCCGCCGCCTATGGCGGCGTTTTTCGTGCATCTATCCCATTACAGGAGCACCATTTCATGCTGAGTATTATTCGGAAGCAGAAAGATTCGATCGTTATCAAACTGGTTTTCGTCCTTATTGTGTTTTCTTTTGTCGGCACCATCTTTTTGGTGTGGGGCAAGGGGAGTGACGGTGTTGGTGGTGGTAAGGGGGGCTATGCGGCCAAGGTGAATGGTACGAAAATTTCCCTCGAAGAGTATCAGAATGCCTATCAGCGTATCAGAAATATGTACCAGCAGATATACGGCCAGTCAATTCCGGCCGAGATGGAAAAAATGCTCGGGTTGAAAAAAGTTGCCCTGGACGGTTTGATCGATAATCTGCTGGCCATGAAGGAAGCTAAGTCACTCGGCATCAAGGTATCAAAGGATGAGGTCTCAAACTCCATCGAAGCGATGTCCATGTTTCAGAAAGATGGAAAATTCAATTTTGATCAGTATCAGCAGTTGCTGAAATCAAACCGCATGACCGCCCGGGATTTTGAAGAGGCTCAGGAGAGCGAGGTCATCCTGAAGAAAGTTCGTCAGTCCATCAAGGACAAGGCGGTGGTGAGCGACGCTGATGCTCTTGCAGAATATAAAAAGGTTAATGACAAGATCGAGCTTGAATATGTGGCCTATGCCCCCGGTGACGTTGCTTCCGAAGTAAAGCTGACCGATACCGATCTGAATGATTTCCTTCAGAAGAATCAGAACGATTTCAAAACTGCCGAGAAGGTGGCTCTTTCCTATGTGCTGATTGACCCGGCGGTTGCAGCTGCCAAAACAGCCGTTTCCGAAGAGGAAATTCAGACTTTCTACCAGAAAAATATTGACCGGTGGCAGGGGAAAGATGGCATTATGCCGCTTTCTGATGTGAAGGAAAAAGTTAAGGCTGAGGCGGCAAAGCAGAAGAGTGCCAAACAGCTCTATGAAACGGCAGCAGATACTCTGTATAAAAATATCAAGTCCGGCGATCTGAATCTGATTGCTTCGGCACTCAAGCAGAAGGTTCAGGATACTCCGCTGTTTGCCGCCACTGCTCCTGTTGCAGCCTTGGCTGGCGAAGCTGCGGTGATCAAGAAGGCTCTCGAACTGAAACAGGGGGAGCTGGGTGGCCCGGTAGAGACGGCCCGTGGTATTTATATCCTCAAGGCTACGGAGCGTAAGGCGTCGGTGGTGCCCCCCCTTGCGGAGATCAAAGGGGCGGTAGAAGAGAAAGCACGGGCAGCCAAGGCGGTGGAACTGGCTAAGAGTAAGGCAGACGATGCAGCCAAGCAGTTATCGGCCAAGGGTTCCCTCAAAACTCAGTCCACCGGTAGCTTCGGTTTTACCGCCAAGGGTGATATCCCGGAAATTGGCGCTTCTTCTGAAATCGTTGAGGCGGTGTTCAAACTTTCCGTAGCACAGGCACCGGCGACACCGTTCAAAGTTGGTAACCGTTGGTATGCAGTAAAAGTTAAGAGTCGCAGCGAAGCACCGAAAGCTGCGTTTGAGTCTGGCAAGGAAGAGCTGAAGAAAAAGCTGCTTCCTAAAAAGCAGGAAGATGCCCTGGCCGAATGGGCAAAAGGGTTGCGTGAGAAGGCTAAAATCGAGATAAATCAGGCGATAATCGCCGATAAATAGGAGAGGTTTGGTATGTCAAAACTTGTATTGCAGACGGAATTTGCCGGTCTAAATCTGATTGCCCGTGGTAAGGTTCGTGATATTTATGATCTGGGCGATGCCCTGCTGCTGGTAACGTCGGACAGAATTTCTGCCTTTGACGTGATTATGGATGAACCGATTCCGGACAAGGGATTTGTGTTGACGCAGATTTCCGCGTTCTGGTTCCGTCAGATGGAAGATATTGTGCCGAACCACATTATTTCAATTGATGTTGCCGATTACCCGGCGTCATGCCAGCCCTACGCCGACATTCTTGCCGGCCGTTCCATGCTGGTCAAGAAAGCGGTGCCGCTGCCGGTTGAGTGCATCGTGCGTGGCTATGTTTCAGGATCGGGTTGGAAGGATTATCAGGCAACCGGCAAGATAAGCGGAATTAGCCTGCCGGTGGGGTTGAAGGAGTCTGACCGTCTGCCGGAGCCGATTTTCACCCCATCGACCAAGGCCGATCTGGGGGAACACGATGAGACCATCACCTTTGAAAAGATGGTGCAACTCTGTGGTGAGGAATTGGCGGAGAAAGCCCGTCGCTACACCCTGGAAATCTATACCCGTGCCCGTGATCTTGCCGATAAAAAAGGTATCATCATTGCTGATACCAAATTTGAATTCGGTGTTTTTGATGGTGAACTGATCATTATTGACGAATGCATGACCCCCGATTCGAGCCGCTTCTGGCTGAAAGAGTCCTATAATCCGGGTGGCCCACAGGCAAGTTTTGATAAACAATTCCTCCGGGATTATCTGGAAACCCTGGATTGGGGCAAGTGTGCGCCACCACCGACCCTTCCCCAGGATATTCTCGATAAAACGGGAGACAAATATCGCGAGGCACTGGAGCGGCTCGCAGGTATAACGGTGTAAGCTCGACGTATTTTTTTTATTACTTCACAGGAGAAAGAACCATGAAAATCGAACAGATCAAAGAAATTGCCAAGCAGCATGACATTAAGGTAGGGAAACTGAAAAAAACCGAATTGGTACGGGCCATACAGGAAGCCGAGTTGAATGATGCCTGTTTTGACACCGGTAAAGCGGCGGAGTGCGGCCAGGAAGAGTGTCTCTGGCGGTCGGATTGTAACTGATACTCTGGATGTTACGTACTTTGAATTACAGCACTCTACAGCAAAGCCCCCTTCCCCCTTTTAAAAAGGGGGGAAGGGGGCTTTGCTGTAGGGCTGAGAGGAACCCCCAAAGCTTATCTGGTTTAAACGGAAGGCCCAAGGCTTCCCCCTTTGAAAAAGGGGGATTGAGGGGGATTTGTTGTGGTAACCGGTACTACTCTTACGCGGTTTTTGATTTAATGAAGGCTCCCAGTTGGGTGTCAACCTTTGAGATGTGGTTGAGCAACCATTTCAGGAGCAGGTTGTTGGTTTCGATGACATTATGGGTTGCCACGCCAGATTTCTCGGTCTCAAGTCGTAACTTGGTGATCTGTTCGATGAAGTAGCGATGCTCTGATTTGTGGGCTTCGTAGCCGGGGTAGGAATGCTGACGCTGAATCCCTTCCTCATCTGAAAAGTGACTTGTAACATAATCCTCAAGGTATACCTGCAAGTTTTTCAACTCTTCAATTCCCTGTCCCGCCTGGCTGGCAGTCAGTAACCTGTCGAAACGGTGAAGCAGCTCCTTATGCTGATTATCAATTTCCGGTACGCCGATTGCCAATGAATCCCGCCACTGAATTCCCATCTGTGATATCTCCTTGTGATAGAGGTGGTACGTTGTGATAAAAAATAAGCTACCCTTTAGATTGCTGCCGCTTTTGTCTGTCGGACATGGTCTGCAACCGGTTGTCGACAAGCTGAAATATAGATCCTTTGGGGAATTTGCCCCGTCGATCCCGCTGTCCAGACCGTATGCCGGTCAAAATTTCTATTCCCTGTTCAATGGTTTCCACACTCCAGATATGGAAGAGACCGTCTGTGACCGCCGTGACGACGTCCCGGTGGAGCATGAGGTGACGTTCATTGGATGCCGGGATCATAACCCCCTGAGCACCGGTGAGCCCCTGTGCCCGGCAGACCGCAAAGTGCCCCTCAATTTTGTGGTTTACCCCGCCAATTGGTTGAACTATTCCCCGCTGATTGACACTGCCGGTTACCGCAATCCCCTGTTTGATGGCAACGCCGGCCAGGGCAGAGAGCAGGGCGTACAGCTCGGTTGACGAGGCACTGTCCCCCTCGATGCCGTCGTAGGACTGCTCGAAACAGATGGAGGCGGAGAGGGACAGGGGGCGCTCCTGGGCAAAGGTTGAACCCAGATAGCCGGTCAGTATCATCACCCCTTTATCATGGATCGGCCCGGAAAGTTTGACTTCCCGCTCGATATTTACCATGCCGTCCTGCCCTGCATAGACCGAAGCCGTAATGCGGGTGGGGCGGCCAAAAGTGTGATCCCCCAGGCTGAGTACGGAAAGCCCGTTGATCTGACCAACCACCGAACCGGTGGTATCGACCATAAGAGTCCCTTCGTCATAGAGCTCCTGCATCCGCTCTTCAATGCGATTAACCCGGTAGAGGCTCTCTTCGGCGGCAGCACGGACATCGTTCCCATCCACCAAGGTGCGGCCGGCCCGGGCGGCCCAGTAACTGACTTCCCGGATAAAGTCACCAAGCTCCATGAAGTGGGAAGAGAGTTTCATCTGGTCTTCGGCCATGCGTGCGGCGTGCTCCAGCAGGGCGGCGACGCCGCTCTTGTGGAACGGCAGCAACTTTTCAGCACGGCAGTGGCTGGCGACGAAGAGCGCATAGTCGTGCATGATTTCCGGTGTGCGGGCAACCCGGCTGTCAAACTCCGCTTTTACCTTGAAGAACTTCCGGTAATCGGGATCCAGATGAAACAACAGGTAATAGATCCAGGGGGTGCCGATCAGGATGATTTTAGCACGCATTTGCACCGGTGCCGGTTTTAATGATACCATAGTCATGAAACGGTATTGTTCCAGCACATCCTCAATGCGGATTTCATTATTTCTGATACAGCGCTTGAGGGAGTCCCAGACAAAGGGATTGATGAGCACCTCCCGTGCGTCGATGACCAGATAGCCACCGTTGGCCCGGTGGAGTGCGCCGGCACGGATCATGGTAAAATCGGTGACGGCAACGCCGCCGTACTGCATGACATGCTCAATACGTCCGAACAGGTTGTTATAGGTCGGGTTTGATTCGAAGATGACCGGTGCCCCTGCGGTCTCTTTATTGTCCACCAGTAGGTTTACCTGATACCGCTCAAAGGTGGGTTCCTGGCGTGGCATCTTGATGCCGGGGATCTGGGGCTGGGTTGATTGGGGCTTGAAGTCCTCAAGGGTGTTGAGGATATCTTCTTGAACTGCATCCAGATAGGTCAGTACTGCTGGGAGTTCGCCATATTTTTCCCGTAACGGATCGAGTCGGTGCCCCAGACAGGACATGCCCAGATCCCGGTCGGCCTGGGAGAGGGACTCTTTGGTGACTTTTTCCTGGTCCCGCACCTGCCGTAATACTTCGTTGAGCTGTTCGGTGAGTTCTTTCCCCAGTTTTTCCAGCTTCAGACGTTTTTTCTCGGTAAGGGCGTCATACTCTTCCTGGGTGTAATTTTGTCCCGCTTTCTGGGGCACGATGACCAGTCCCGATACGGTTCGCTGCAGGGAAAATCCCACTTTTTCAGAGCTCTTTTCCAACTCCTGAAACAGCTCGTTGGAGGCCGCTTGGTAATTTTCCAGCAGCTCTGCCCGCAGAGTCTCGTATTCACTGCTTTCCAAGGCTTTGGGGATGTCGGAGCGAAAGGCCTCGATCAACTCCTTCATATCAGAGGCCAGTTCACTCCCCTGTCCGGCGGGAAGGTCGAGGGAGGTGGCCGAGTCCGAATCTTTAAAGTTATTGACATAGACCCAGTCATGGGGACGGGGTTCATCCTTTGCCCGTTTACTGAGTATGCTGGCGATGGTCGCGGTGCGACCGGTGCCGGTTTCTCCCGAAATATAGACGTTAAAGCCCGCACCATCAACACCAAGACCAAAATCGATGGAGCGGAGTGCCCGCTTTTGGCCGATGGCATCATTGAAATCGGGAAGTTCACCGGTCGTTTCAAAACCGAAGCTGTCCGGATCACAGATCCAGCATAATTTTTCAGCAGCTATGGGGTGTCGGTCTGGCATTACAGGCTCCTACTGCCGGGAATTAATAGTAGACACACTATGTTACACATTTGGTAGAGACGCAAGATGTTGCGTCTCTACAGGTATTTGTACCGACACACTATTTTTTATACATGTGTAGAGACGTAATATTTTGCGCGTATTTGCATTTGTAATAAACACAATATGTTACGTATTTGGTAGAGACGCAAGATGTTGCGTCTCTACAGGTCGGTGAACGTCCAACAAAGTGACATTGTGAAAATTCCTTATCAATAAGTCAAGCTGAAAGCGCAGCGAGAGCCTGTGCCACCGCACTTTTTACCCTGTCCTGTTGTGGCAGGGTGGCGGCCAGAATCGGAATGTACCCTCGCTTCCGGAGCAGCTTTCGGGCTGTGACACTGTTCAGATCATAGATCCATGAAATCTGCATCAGTTTGAAATCGTTGAAACAGGTGGCGGTATCAAGACGGACAATGCGACCGGCGGCAAGTGCGGTGACACAGCTGTCAGTTACCATGTCAGGCAGATCCGGGAGTCCCAGGGTGGCCGCCGAGGCACGCTCTTTGGGTGGTTGCTCCAGAAGATCAACAAATACCCGCCAGATATCAAGTTTGTCGGCATCCCTGATCAGGTCAATATAGCGTCTGGTGGGAGAGGTGATGGCTTTGGGCAGCTCCAGCAGGTTATGGAATCTGATGGCTTCTTCGATGAGCAGCTGTTCTTCCGGGCTGCACGCTTCGAGGAGCCGTTCCTCCCGTAATACCTCAATGGCCAGACGGGCGTGGTTGTCGGAATCGCTGTCACGAAAGGTGCGCCAACGCCGGTACTGGGGGAAGCGTCCCACGTCATGGAGCAGGGCGACCACGACGGCCAGGGTTGATTCGGAGGGGGAAAGCTGCTCCCCTTCGCAGAGCTCCGCCATGGCGGCACACACCTTTCTGGTGTGGTCAATTTTAAGTTGGATGTTAATTCTGCCTTCGGGGTCGGTGTCGCGGAATGGTTCCACATAGCGCTCAAACCAGGCGAAAAGTTCATCACGTTGTGCAGGGTTCATAGAGGGAGTTGGCACCTTGTCAGGATTGATATTGTTGCTATAATACTGTACCCTGCGGGGAAGTCAATCAATCCTGTGAGGAGTCCCATGCAACTGTCACTTCTTGAGCAAACGGAACCGCGCTTTGACGCCGAACAGCGGGTAACAGAGCTGCGTATCCAGCTGGATTACCACAATAAACGCTATTATCAGCTTGATTCACCCGAAATTAGTGATGCCGATTATGACCGGCTTATGGCCGAACTGGTGGTTCTTGAGGAACGGTTTCCCCAGTTGGTGACCACCGAATCCCCCACCCAGCGGGTCGGAGCCGCACCGGTCGGGCGTTTTCGTGAAGTCCGCCACCGGTTGCCCATGCTTTCCCTGGAAAACGCCACCGATGCCGGGGAGATTCGCTCCAAGCTGGATGTGCGTATCAAAAAAGAGCTAGGCATGGCGGACGCTGAGGCTCTGCCTTACATGTGTGAACCGAAAATGGATGGGCTGGCGGTTGAACTGGTCTATGAACAGGGGCTCCTGACGGTGGCATCCACCCGTGGCGATGGTGTTACCGGTGAGGATGTAATCCACAATATCAGAACAGTGCGTTCCCTGCCGCTCCGGTTAGCGGGGGATGATATCCCGGCACTTGTAGAACTGCGAGGCGAGGTGTTTCTCTCCCTGGAAGCGTTCCAGAAAATCAACCGGGATCGGGAGGAAAACGGGGAGCCGCCGTTTGCCAATCCGCGTAATGCCGCCGCCGGTTCCCTGCGGCAGCTTGATTCACGTATTACTGCCCGCCGGCCGTTGTCATTTTTCTGCTATGCTCCCGGTGTGGTGGAGGGGGGGAGCTTCACCTCACAACGGGAATTCCTCGATGTGGCCCAGCGATGGGGAGTGCCGATTAACCCGCTGGCACGTCTGGTCATCGGCATTGAAGGAGCCGTCGACTACTATCAGGAGATGCAGCGGATACGGGAATCACTCCCCTATGAGATCGACGGCACGGTGGTCAAGGTGGATGCATTCGCCCTGCAACGGGAACTGGGGCAGAAGAGCCGTTCGCCACTCTGGGCGGTGGCCTGTAAATTCCCCCCTCGCCAGGCGGAAACGCTGCTTGAAGACATCATTCTCTCGGTGGGGCGTACCGGGGTCATCACGCCGGTTGCCCAACTGCGACCGGTGGATGTTTCTGGTGTCACGGTGTCACGGGCAACGCTTCATAACTGGGATGAACTGGCGGCCAAGGATATCCGGATCGGCGACACGGTGGTGATTGAACGGGCGGGCGATGTGATTCCGGCGGTGGTGCGGGTGGTTACCGAACGTCGCAGCGGTGCGGAGCGGGTGCCATCGTCTCCACCATGCTGTCCGGTATGCGGTTCGGCGGTGGTTCGTATGGCCGATGAAGTGGCACTTCGCTGCGTCGGCATCTCCTGCCCCCCCCAGATGCGGGAGGCAATCCGCCATTTTGCCTCCCGTGGTGCCATGGATATGGAAGGGCTGGGAGAAAAGGTGGTGGAACAGTTGCTGTCCCTGGGGTTAGTGCGGACGGTGGCCGATCTGTTCCGGTTGACCCGGGATGATTTCATGCAATTTGAACGAATGGGTGATAAACTGGCCGGTAATCTGCTGGCTGCCATAGCTGCCAGCAAAAACTGCAGCATGGATCGTTTCGTGTATGCTCTTGGTATTCGCCATGTGGGGGAACGCACCGCCAAGGCGTTGGCCCAGGCCTTTGGCAGTCTGGAACATCTGGAGGTCGCCACGGTGGAGGAACTGACCTCGGTACGGGATATCGGCGGTACTGTGGCGGTGAGTATTCACACGTTTTTTGCCTCCCCCCCGAATCGGCTGGTTATTGACCAGCTGCGGGAGTTGGGGGTCTGCCCGATGGCGGTTGCCAAGACGGTGGGAGGGCGTCTGGCCGGTAAAAACTTTGTCTTTACCGGAACTCTGACCGGTTTTAACCGTGACCATGCCCGGCAGTTGGTAGAGGGGCAGGGGGGCAATGTGGTCGGTTCGGTCTCCCGTAAAACTGATTATGTGGTGGCGGGTGAAGAGGCAGGCAGTAAGCTGGACAAAGCACGGAATCTGGGCATCACCATTTTGGGTGAAGAAGAATTTCGGGCGTTGATAGAAAATCCCCCCTAACCCCCGTTTTGTCAAGGGGAGATTTTGCTGCGTTTCCTTTGCAGTGGCGGGTATCCGGAGTATCTGTAAAACAGTAGTACCATTGACCGGTGATTAAACGTAGAGACGCAAAATGTTGCGTCTCTACAAATGGCCGCTCTTGGATAAGAGACGCAAAATGTTGCGTCTCTACTGGCTAATATTTTGAATCTGACGATGGGGGATTTCCTGATGTCGAATAACCCCATAGTTACCACCATTATCCGAATAAAGGAGATATCACTATGTCTGACGAACAATCGGTTACCTGCTCAAAATGCAGTTCTGTATGGCAAAATCTGGGCACCACCAACTGCTGGAGTGGCGACCCTGCCACGGCACCCCCCAAACCGGGCAACTGCCCCTCTGAAACGTGCGGGGATATTGTCACCGAGTCCTTTAATGAGTATCGGGGTGACAGTGAAGATGCAAAGATAGCTTTTGTTGCGGCGCGGGTGGAGGGACTCTGCTACCAGCCGGTGCCGGGCAGCGATGCGGTCAACGCCCGTTGGACCAGGGTGGAGGATACCATCGCCTTTGCCACCTTGATGGGGTATAAAAAAATCGGTATGGCAACCTGCATTGGACTGCTTGATGAGTCCGAACGGTTGGCAAAAATTCTCACCGCACAGGGGTTTGAGCCGATCAGTGTCTGCTGCAAGGCGGGCAGTATTGATAAACTGGAATTGGGTCTGGCGGAAACGGACAAGGTGCGTCCCGGCACCTTTGAACCGGCCTGTAACCCCATCGCCCAGGCCGAAATCTGCAACCGGCTCGGCACCGACATGAATATCATCGTCGGCCTCTGTGTAGGCCATGACATGCTCTTCAACAAGCATAGCAAAGCCCCGGTCACCACCCTGATCGTCAAGGATCGGGTCACGGGGCACAACCCAATTGCGGTGCTCTACGGGCAGAATTTTTATTACAAGCGGCTCCAGAAACAGCGGGTGCTGACCGGAACGGAATAGGTGACGATGTCCTAATCTTGCCGGTGAAAGGCGGGCGTATGACCCGCCCCTACGTTGACGGCTTGGTCTGTTGTGGCGAGTTTTTTTGTTTGGTTTGTTTTGTAGGGGCGTATGGCCATTCGCCCTTTACTTCCCGACAGGCGTTAATGAAGTTCCGGGGGAACCGGCGATTACTGCCGAAGTGAAGATGGATATACGAGGCGAGGCAGTTGCGAACCCGGTATCCCTCGCTCCCCAGAGTCACACCCTGGCGGGTAACGGTATAGTCTCGTCTAATATCAGCCGGCATTGGTGATATCTCCGAATAGTGAAATTCATGCCCCCGCGCTGTATCCCCCCTGCTGCCGGTGATGCCGTCCTCTGTCAGTTCAATCTGCCGGTAGCCAAGGGCCTTACGGCGGGGGAGCATGGTGCAGCGCACGGGAAAAATCCCGGTAAAATCAGTGCCACCTTCCTGCTCACTACCATCGATTCCCTGCGTCAGATAAATGAACCCTCCACATTCGGCATAAACCGGTATTCCGTTATCCACCGCCTGACGAATTGACTCCAGCATGGTTTTGTTCTCACTGAGCCGTTTCCCGTGCAGTTCCGGATATCCCCCCGGCAGGTAAATACCCTGGATACCGGCGGGGAGCTGGCTGTCCGTAAGTGGCGAGAAGAATACCATCTCTCCCCCCGTTTCTTCTAGCAAACGGAGATTGTCCTCGTAGATAAAACAGAAGGCCTGGTCCCGAGCCACCGCTATTCCGACCGGAGGGTGATCCGGCTTGCCCTCTCCCTTGGAGAGTAGTGTGTGGGGGAACTCAATGGCCAATCGAGAAAGACTATCCAGATCCAGATATCGTTCTGCCATATCGGCCAGTCCGGTAATGAACGATTCAGGAAGAGGGTTGTCATCGGCGGTGACCAGCCCCAGATGCCGCGAGGGAATGGCCAGAGATTCGTCACGGGGGATGGAGCCGAAGCAGTCGATGCCAGGGCAATGGATGGCAAGGGCTTCCGAGAGAAGGGCTCCATGGTGTGGTGAGCCGATGTTGTTGAAAATGACACCGGCAACCCGTACTTCAGGATCGAAACCGGCAAACCCGGCAACCAGTGGAGCCGCACTGGCGGCCATGCCACGGGCATTGACCACCAGCACCACCGGTGTTCCGGTCAGTGCGGCAATCTGGGCACTGCTGCCGGTGCGACTTGAAGAGCCGATGCCGTCAAACAGTCCCATCACCCCTTCGATAATGGCGAGAGAAGCTTTTTCGCAGTGAATGGAAAAGGTTTCACGTACAAAATCATCGCCACACATCCAGCTGTCAAGGTTGATAGACGGGGAGCCGGTTACGGCCCGATGGTAGCCCGGATCGATAAAGTCGGGGCCGCATTTGAACGGTGCCACCATCAGTCCCCGCCTGGTTAGTGCCGCCATAATGGCGAGGCTGATGGTTGTTTTGCCGCTGCCGCTCTGGGGGGCGGCTATCAGGAAGCCATGTTTCGTCATCATCTCAGTAACCTTTGCGCTCCACCGTACTGGAAGAACGCTATGAGGTGGAATTCATCCTTATCGTATCCCCGGGGGAAGCCGCCAACCGGGCCGATGGCTCGCAATGTGCGGAGCACCTCTTCATCAAGTATACGGGAACCGGAGCTTTCAAGCTGCTGGATGTTGATAATCTCTCCTCGCCGATTGAAGGAGATCCGTACCGGGGTTATCCCTTCGATCCCTTTCATGGCCGCTTCCTGTGGGTAACGCCAGACACCGTAGATCGCCCCCTCGAAGCGGCGCAGAAACGAACCGAAGACGATGTCATCGCTGTTCAGAAAGCGGGTATCCCCCTCCGTTATATTCTCTTCAAATTTCCTCCGGTAGTTTTCTTCCAGTTTGGCCAACCGGCGTGCCGGGGGGAACAGTTGCTGGGGTAACACGGCACCCGGCATTTTTTGTTCCTTCGGTTTCAGCAGACTAGACAGGGAAGAACCGGGAGCCACGGATGTCTGACCCGTCGTCCCTTGGGTCGTGCGAGGGATTAATGGCCGTTCGGCTGTGCTGGATTGGTGTGGTCTCAGGTTGTCTTCCGGGGCACGTCCCCGGGGAGCCATTTCGTGGGGAACCCGTGTCCGGGTTTCCGAGTGTCGTGCGATTTCCGGGTGCTGTTTTTCAGTAGTTGGTTTGGGGGCTGGAAGGTTCTGGATGTCGATGAAAATCGGTTCCTTGGCTTCGGGCGGTTCCGGGCGGGGAATATGGGACAATCCGATAAACAGCACCACATGGAGGAGCAGGGAGGCAACCAGAAAAACCGGTAAAAATTTTTCAGCCACGGGATTACTCATTGCGGCATACCAGGGGTGAATGATGGGTAAACGTTGGGGCCGCGTGTGTCATGGTAGGGAAGATACCTGAATGGTTTCCTGGGTATAGGCACGATGTGTGTCGGACTGCGGTGCTGTTTCCGACCGGAGATAGTCAAGGATTTCCCTGAGACTCTCCAAAATATTATGTTCCCCCTTGGGAAATTCCGAGGGATCCAGTTCAAGGGTAACGGTACTCTGATATTCGGTGTTTCGGAGGTGGTTAAGGAAACGGGTTAACGGCAGCGCGCCATGCCCCGGCATCAGGTGCTCCCGATTATGGCCGTAATCGGAAAAATGAATGTTGCGAATTTTTCCCGAATCGTAGCAGAGAAAAAAATCATTAATGAAGTTGGTCTTTCCTGAACCCATGTGGGTACAGTCAAAGGTCATGAAGAGATTGTGCTTTTTGATGAAATCGACCATGTCCTGGGTGTTTGAGAGTATATTCGGATTGATCTTCCATTTGCCGACCCACGGCATGTTCTCCAGGGTTATCTCAATCTTCCCCTCCAGGCCGATGGACTTCTGGAAGTCGTCGATGCTGTAGAGCCACCGCCAGAAACCAATTTCCCCCCCCATCCAGGAGGGGGGGTGGAAATTGACCAGTGGGATATTGCACAGGGCGGCCACTTCAACGGAACGTTTGAGGGAGTCAACGGGACCGCCCCAGCCGTCCAGTTCCATGAACGGAGAGTGGATGGAGTGGATGGTGATAATTTCTTGCAGTGACGCTATCAGGCGGGCAGCGTTGACCCGTTGAAAGTCCTGATTGATTATCAACTCCACGCCATCAAAGCCGGATTCCGCCGCCAGTTCACAAACTCGCTTGAGTGGCAGGGTAAACAGGCTGCCGGTTGAAAGTGACAGGATCATACCGCATTATTCCCCAATTCGGAGAAGCTGTTAACGACAAGCTGTTGAATACTGCCGACCGCTTCCAGGGATTTTTTTAACGTGTGTAGCGCATCCCCCCCCAGTTCATCGGGATCCAGTAGCAATGAAGGGGTTATCGTTCCTTCAGTTACGCCCGTACCTTCCTGCTGTAACTGGAGTAGGTGGAGGGAATGCCAGGCGGTCAGCAGGCGTTCGGACATTTCCACATCCAGTTCACGGAGCAGGAGCAGGTCGCGTATCCGGTCACAACTGCTGACTGCTTGACTTCCCTTGAGTAGGGACAGGGTCGCAAGGGTTGCCCCCAGGGGGGTCATCCCCTGGTCGCGAAGGTTGAATTTCCCCCGTTCCTCCCCCTGTCGCTCGACTTTGAGCCGTCCCATGAAGTTTAACCCGTGGGAAAGGGAGCCTATATGCGTCAGCAGACCGGCCAAGGCCGGGCGATTATGTCGTAATGCCGTGATGGTCAGCTGCGTGAAACCATCGGATATCTCATTGGGGGGGGAGATGAGGGTCTGATCCGTCAGGCGGGAGTACCCGCCGTCTGATCCGTTTAACGGGCCGTTCGCGGCACATCTCCGCTGCCACTCGGGCAGGGTGCCTCGCCAGTGCAGATTGCGAGGGGTTGTCTCTGGGTCGATCGGCAGACCGGCCTGCTCGAAATGGTCGTGGAGTACGCTGCAGAAACGGTCGATGGAGGCGTGTTGCTCCAGCCCGATTTCCCCATGAACCAGCAGCAACTGGAGCGGGGCGACCGGGGAATATTCTCCCCGTCCCGCCCCATCGAGGGCTATGACGGCCATTTTCGGCAGCGGCGGCAGTTCGGTGTCCACCAGTTTGAGAACCCTGGCTGTGACAACTGTGCCCATGCGTTCCAGAAAGCGGCTGCTCAGTTGGTAGAAAGCCGATGCCGATTTAAAGTAATTAAAGTGACGGAACAGCCGTGTGGTAAAGGCTGTGGTAACCTCAGTAAGTACCGGGGCGGTCGAAGCACCCTCTATCAGGTCGTTCATTTCTCCGATGAGTTGCCGGTGAACCTCCTGGGCAGTTACAATGGAGGCACAGGCCTTCGCAAAGAGACCCTCGGCATTGTTGCCCCGGTATGCAGCAAGTTCCAGAGCCGTCTGCCGGTACCTGTCGGCAAATTCGGTTGCCGCACGCCATGAGGTGATGTCACCTCTTTTTGCCGTTAAGGGGGTATCCATTATTCTTCGGGACAGTCATGAACCTGCCGGGTCAGGAAGAGCCGAACAGCTTCAGACGGTGGTGAGCTGAGGGAGGAGGCCGCCACCATGACCAACATCACCAGGGGGGCTCCGACGAGAGCCGACGAGGTGCTGGGGAACAGGGTGGAGATAAAGGGCAATGAACTTCCACAAAGGAGGGAAGAAAAGCTGATGGCAAGACCGGTAAGCATGCCGCAGATAACGCCGGTTGCGTTAGTTCGGGGCCACCAGATGCCGAGCAGGAAGGCTGGAAAGATGGTGTTACCTGCCAGTGCAAAGGCGAAAGCGGCTATTTCGACGATCATGCCCCAGGGGCGGAACGTCAGTACCATGACAATGGCAGCCAGCAGCAGGAAAAAACCTTTGGCGGCAAAGATTTTGTCCGATTCGGTGGCATTCGGTCGGATCAATCGGGGATAAATGTCGTAGGAAAAGGATGCGGAACCGGTCATTAGCAGGCCGGCCGTAGCCGAAAATGCTGCGCTCATGCCCCCCGCGGCCAGCAAACCGACGAGCCAGGTCGGCAAACCGCCCAAGCTGGCCACCGAGAGGACAATCAGGTCGGCGGCATCGATGCCACCGGCGTTGAAGGGGAGGGCGTGGCGGGCTTCAATGAGCCGTGCCAGTACGCCATAAGCCGGTGCGGACCAGTAGATCAGGGCGATGAAAAACAGCCCCCAGACCACTCCCCAACGGGCATCCCGTATGCCGGGAGTCATGTAGAACCGCGAGAGGACGTGTGGCATACCGGCGGTGCCGAACATCATGGAAAAACAGAGGGCAAACCATTGGAAAAGCGAAGTGTCGGCAAAGGGCTCTGACCAGTTGACGCCGAATTGCTGCTGTAGTTCACCGATGGCTTCCCCGTAGCCGAACTGGGGAAGTATCCAAAAATAACCAAGTTTGCGGGTAAGCACCATCAGGGGGAGGATAAAGGTGGTAATCAGCACGAAATATTGCATTTTCTGGTTGCGTGCCGTCCCCATAAGCCCCGAGACCACCACGAAGGAGACAAAAAGGGACGTCCCCAGGGCCACTGCCGGAATATAGCCGATGTTGAACAGCCAGGAGACCAGCAGGGCGATACCCCGGAACTGGGCAACGCAGTAGATAACCGTAATGACGATGGAAATAACTGCCACAATGGTACGTGCCCCCTCGGATTCATAGCGAAATCCGACAAAGTCGGGGGCGGTGAATTTGCCAAAGCGCCTGATCTGGGTGGCTATCAGCACCAGCAGCAGCACATAGCCGCCGGTCCACCCCACTACGTAGGCCATGGCGAAATAGCCCTTCAGATAGAAGATCCCCGCTAGACCAAGAAAACTGGCGGAACTCATCCAGTTACTGGCGATACCGGCACCGATGCCGATGCGTCCGGCATAATTTCCCCGGAAGCCGTATTCCGTTGCGTGTCGCTTTCTGTTGCGGAGACCGGAAAGAATCAGTACCGCAAACAAGGCCACCACAATTGCCAGCGGCAACAGCTGTATCGTGCCTTCCGCCATCTTAGTCATCCTCCTCGGAATCAGGTTTGAGGCGAAAGCGCAGGGAGCCCTCCTGGGATTGTACCCCGTGCCGGTCCATCCAGAAATTAAAAAGTGCGCAGAGTACAATAAACCAGAGCGGCAGAAGTTGACCGCTGAGCCAGAATTGAATCGGCAGATTGAAAAAAGTCAGATCGGAAAGGAGCAGTTCCGAATAGTTCACTTCAAGGAGGTATGAAAAAAACTGAAAACCGACGATGGCGATGAGCCACCCGGAGAGGACCAGTTTGATGACCCGTACCTCGCCTTTCATGGCCGCCCCTCGTGGCCGAAAAAATCCTGGTGCTGCATATGGTTTCGGTTTGATCATACAGACTCCCGTGCCACTTTTATTCAAGCCCGTCGGTAATGCACGTAATAGATGGGCTGCCCCAGATCCAGAAAACGCCGCATATATTTTGATATGGGATACCCTTCAAGGGCATGGCGGAAGGGATCGGTGCCCAGTTGATTCATGAATCCGGGTTGAGCCGTCATGAATTCGGCGACGTCAAGACCGTAATCGACAAAGTCAGTCGCAAAGTAGAAATCGGCGTCAGGCTGCATAAACTGCGACAGGTAACTGACAAATCCACTGTTGACCAGACGTCTCTTCCGGTGGCGCAGTTTGGGCCAGGGGTCGGGGCAGTTAATGACCACGGTACGCAGGGAACCGGTCGGAATGCAGGCTTCGATAAAACTGCGGGCTTCGGCACGTAACACCCGCACGTTGGTCAGGGTGGTTTTGTCTATCCGTTTGCAGGTTTTTATGCATCCTTTGTTATAAAAATCAAGGGCAATAAAGTTGATTGCGGGGTGAAGTGCCGCCATCTGGGTAATGAAGTCCCCCACACCGCAGCCGATTTCCAGGGCAAGCGGATTGTTATTGCCAAATATCTCCTCCCAACGGGGGGCAGGTTCACTCTCCTCCCAGGGGAGAAAGGTGGGTGAGTTGTTTGGAATGAGCATGAAACGATCCTTGGGGGGAAATTGTTACAATACTTTGTTACTGTACCATAACTTGCGAGCCGACGGGAACGATTTTTCGCATTGTGCCTTCTGATTAGTGCCAATCTTTCGCACATCCCTTCTCCCGGCAGGAGAAGGTGATCAAAGGTCGGATAGTCGGTGGGCGATAGAAGTATAACTCTCAGCGGCTTGTGATGCCGTTGCCGTTCGGTAACCCCTTGGTTATTTTAACTATGAAGAAATTTTTGCTAATTTTTTTTAACGTAAGTTACCGTTAATTTTACGTTTTCTTGCTGTTTTGGCAGAGTTGTTATATACTATGCTCATGAAACGTATATTTTAATATTGCGTGGTGTGGCAGTCGTTGGTGGAGTCAGCTTTCTCCGTCAGTGTGCGCCGGGAAAGCAGGTGGTGGAGTGCATGAATAAGAGAATAACCCGTTCCTCAGTGACAGAGGGGGATTCCGAACCCTTTGGCACGCATGCCTCCGGTGGTATCGGTGACCAGAAGGAAGCTGTTTTACCGTTACAGGTAAGTGATGGGCTCTTCAGGGGCGTTTTTGAGCAGCTTGGGGATGCGGTCATACTCTTTGATCTGCCCGGCTGTGTCATTCTCGAAGCAAATCCCGCGGCGGAACGCTTTTACGGCTATTGTCGCCATGAACTTGTGGGGGTGTCTGTTGAGGAGTTAATTGATGGTACGGCGGCCGGTGGACTTGCTGAAGTCATTGCTACAATAGGGGAAACCGGTGGTTTTCGTCTTTCCTTTGCAACTTGCCAGCGAAAAAACAGCAAGCCGATCTGTGTCACCCTCCAGGGGCAGGTCATGACTCTCTCCGGTGTCGATGTGGTGTACTGCGTCATCAGGGATATTACCGAGCAGACCACCATGCAACAGGAAATGTCGGAGTTCCAGTCAAAACTCATTTCGGCCAACAAGCTTGCCTCATTTGAAACATTTATCTCGGCAATTGTTCATGAAATAAATAACCCCAATAATTTTATTATGATAAATTCGACACTTCTCTCCACGCTTTGGGATCGTTCCTTTCCCCTTATCGCCCAGTATGCGGAAGATGACGAACATTTTGAGATATCAGGAATGAATATAAATCAATTAAAAGAGACAGTACCAAACCTTTTTGAGGGGCTGAAAAAGGGCTCACGCCGGATCAAGAACATTGCTGATTACTTAAAATGCGTTGTAAAAAATGAGCGGGGAGCAGCAGGGTGTCAGCATGATATCACTGTCGATCTTCGGGATGTTTTAGGGTAATTTCATGTCATGGGGTTATTATGAAAATTAGCACTAATGCTCTTTTTACCATCATGCTGGTTGATGATGAGAAAGAAATCCTTTACAGCGTGAAAGTCATGTTTAACTGTGCGGGGTTTTCCAACGTCATAACCGTTAATGACAGTAGGGAAGTGATGGCACTGCTGGATGAACAGCAGATCTCCCTGGTGGTGCTTGATCTCTCCATGCCCCATGTGACCGGACTGGAAATTCTCAAAAAAATGCAACGAATCCATCCCGGAATTCCGGTGATCGTTATGACGGCCATAAACCAGATTGAAACAGCGGTGGAGTGCATGAAGCTTGGTGCCCTGGATTTTTTTGTCAAACCGGTTGAGGAGAGCAGGTTGCTGGCAAGCGTGGCACGGGCGATGGAGGTTCATGAGCTGAAGTATGAAACGATACGGCTTAAGAATAATCTCTTGTCAGATAAGGTGCATAATGAAGAGGACTTTGCCGGTATTGCTACCGGTAACGGGAAAATGAAGCGGATATTTCAGTATGTGGAGGCTATCTCCCGCACCAGACAACCGGTGCTCATTACCGGTGAAACCGGTGTGGGGAAGGAGCTGATCTCCCGGTCGATTCACCGTATCAGTGGCAGGGTTGGCAAATTTGTGGCGGTCAATGTGGCCGGTCTCGATGACCAGATGTTTTCCGACACCCTGTTCGGTCACCTGCGGGGTGCCTATACCGGAGCCCACCAAAAGCGGGAAGGTCTAATGGCCCAGGCGGCGGGGGGAACCATCTTTCTCGATGAAATCGGCGATCTCTGCATGCAGTCACAGGTGAAGTTGCTGCGTCTGCTGCAGGATCATGAGTATTTCCCTCTGGGATCCGATGTGCCCCGGCGCACCGATGCCCGGGTAATTGTGGCCACCAATAAAAATCTGGAAAAACTCATACAGGAAGGGCAGTTTCGTCAGGATCTTTACTATCGGTTCAGTGCCCACCATGTGCAGATTCCCCCCTTGCGGGAACGGCTTGATGACATACCGATGCTGGTGGATCATTTTCTTACGGAGGGGGCGGCCACCCTTGAAAAAACCAAACCGACGCTGCCGCCAGAACTGTTTACCTATCTGGAAAAATACGATTTTCCCGGTAACATCCGGCAGCTTCAGTCAATGATTTTTGATGCGGTGGCGTGCCACTCCAAAGGCATTTTGTCTATTCAGAGCATACTTAAGGTGGTTAATCCCA
Organism: uncultured Geobacteraceae bacterium; assembly: GCA_903876875.1. Taxonomy (GTDB): domain Bacteria; phylum Desulfobacterota; class Desulfuromonadia; order Geobacterales; family Pseudopelobacteraceae; genus JACRCG01. Next base: position 59,003 of record CAIRBT010000102.1, on the reverse strand, counting down.
CCGGGCATATTACCCCTTTCGTTGAAACAAAATCGTCACAATACCGGTTTCTTAATAGGGAAAACGGTGAACGCCCCATGACCCTGGAAGAGGCTGAATACTGCCTTATTGATCAAGCCCTTGAATTCTCCGGTGGCAACCAGAATCTCGCTTCGACATTTCTCGGTATCAGTCGGCAGGCCTTAAATAAAAAAATATCCCGGCGAAAAAATAAATGATTCTTCCGGTTGTCAAACGCCATACTTTTTGACTTCCCACTATCTCATATGCTAAAATGATCCACTTATAAACTTTAGTTACCGGAGGTATTCAGTCATGTTCAAAGGAAGTATTGTAGCCATAGTGACGCCGTTCAAAGAGGATGGAACGGTCAATTTTGATAAACTCCGCGAGCTGGTAGAATTTCAGATCGAAAACGGAACCGATGCTATTGTTCCGTGCGGCACCACCGGGGAAGCCTCCACACTTGACTACGATGAGCATCTGGCCGTTGTCAAGACGGTGGTGGAGCAGGTTAATAAACGTGTGCCGGTCATTGCCGGTACCGGTTCCAACAGCACGGCCGAGGCGATCGAGATTACCCAGAAAGCCAAAGACGTGGGTGCTGACGGTGCCCTGCTGGTGACCCCCTATTACAACAAACCGACTCAGGAAGGGCTCTTCCGCCACTATATGGCGGTGGCCGACGCCGTGGCACTCCCCCAGATTCTCTATAACGTACCGGGGCGTACCGGGGTGAATCTGCTTCCCGAAACCGTTGCCCGCCTGGCACCCCACCGCAATATTGTGGCTATTAAGGAGGCCACCGGCTCCCTTCAGCAGGGCTCCGAAGTTATCGCGCTCTGTGGTGACCAGATTGATGTCTTTTCCGGCGATGATTTCATCACCTTCCCGATGATGGCCTGTGGTGCCAAAGGGGTAATCTCCGTACTGGCTAATATCATGCCACGAACCGTTGCCGACCTGGTTGATGCCTTTTTTGCCGGTGAGTATGAAACGGCTCGTCAGCTCCATCTCAAAACCTTGAAAATCGGCAGTGCCATGTTTATTGAAAGCAATCCGGTACCGGTGAAAACCGCCCTTGAATTAATGGGTAAGGCGTCCGCCGATGTGCGTCTGCCGCTCTGCCCCTTGGGGGATGCCAACAAGGCAAAACTTGCTGCCATCATGAAAGAATATAATCTGATCTAACCAGAGGATGCCAATGACTAAAATAGCCGTGTGCGGTGCTGCCGGACGGATGGGGCAGCGTATTATCACTTCGATTATTGAGGCGGAAGGGGTGCAGTTTTGTGGCGCACTGGAACGCCCTGAACATCCCCGTATCGGTGAAGATGCCGGGCTTTTGGCCGGTTGTGGTGCCACCGGTGTGCTGATCACCGACAATCTTGCGGCCGTGCTTGCCTCATGTGACGTGCTGATCGACTTTACCTCGCCAAAGGTGTCACTGAAAAACCTTGAGATGTGCGCTCTGCACAAGAAGTCTATAGTCATCGGCTCCACCGGGTTTACCCCGGAGGAACGTCTCTTTGCCCAGGAACTGGTGAAGGAGATCCCGGCCGTACTGGCACCCAACATGTCAGTGGGGGTCAACGTCTGCTTCAAGGTGCTCAAGGATGTTGCTAAAACCCTGGGGGATGATTTTGATGTGGAGATCGTCGAACTGCACCATAACAAGAAAAAAGATTCCCCCTCCGGTACGGCGGTTCGTATGGGAGAGGTGGTTGCCGAGGCTTTAGGGCGGGATTACAACAAGGTTGCTACCTATCACCGGGAGGGGATCTGCGGAGAACGGACGAAAGAAGAAATCGGCATGCAGACCGTCAGAGGGGGGGATATCGTCGGCGAACATACGGTGTACTTCATCGGCATGGGGGAACGCATTGAGATTTCCCACCGGGCCATGACCCGAGATATGTTTGCCCGTGGTTCCGTGCGGGCTGCCAAATGGGTGGTGGGCAAAACCCCCGGCCTCTATGACATGCAGGATGTTCTTGGCTTGAAATGATCTGAAACGGGGGCAGTAGCTCCTGACTACTATAGAATATAAATTACCTGGAGGATGTTCCATATATGGCAAAGATTAATGATAACTATCTGAAATTAAAAGCAGGCTATCTCTTCCCTGAAATCGGTCGCCGGGTACGGGCCTTTGCAGAAGCCAACCCGACCGCCAAGGTTATCCGGCTCGGCATTGGCGACGTGACCCGCCCCTTGGCTCCGGCGGTACTGAAGGCGTTCCATGACGCCGTTGACGATCTGGCTACCACCGACCGTTTTGCCGGTTACGGCCCGGAACAGGGGTATGACTGGCTGATTGATACCATCATTGAAAAATCATACAAACCGCTGGGAGTGGAGCTGAAAACCAGCGAAATGTTCATTTCCGACGGTTCAAAATGCGACTGTGCCAACATCCTCGATATCTTTGCCATGGACAACGTGGTTGCCATTGGTGATCCGGTCTATCCGGTGTACAATGACACCAACGTCATGATTGGCCGTACCGGTGAGGCTGACGAGAAGGGGTATTACCAGGGGGTTGTCTATCTGCCATGCAACGAGGCCAACGATTTCATCCCGGCACTGCCGACCGGTAAAGTGGACATTATCTATCTCTGTTTCCCCAATAACCCGACCGGTGTGGTGGCCGATAAGGCCGAGTTGCAGCGGTGGGTTGATTACGCCAACGCCAATGACGCGGTGATCTTCTTTGACGCGGCCTATGAGGCTTTCATCACCGATTCGTCCATTCCCCATTCCATTTATGAAATCGAAGGGGCCAAAAAGTGTGCCATCGAATTCCGTTCCTTCTCGAAAACAGCTGGTTTCACCGGGGTGCGCTGCGGTCTGGTAGTCGTACCGGAAGAGGTTATGGGAACGACCCCCTCCGGCGAGAAGTACAGCTTCAACAAGCTGTGGCTCCGTCGAACCACCACCAAGTTCAACGGTGCCTCTTATCCGGTTCAACGTGCCGCTGCGGCGGTCTATTCTGAGGAAGGGTGGCAGCAGACCCGTGAAATCATCGATTATTACATGGAAAATGCCCGCATTATCCGTGAAGGGCTTACGGAAGCGGGAGTGACTATCTTCGGCGGCGTCAATGCCCCCTATATCTGGCTGAAAACGCCGGCCGGCATGACCAGTTGGGACTTCTTCGACAAGCTGTTGACCGAGTGCCATGTGGTCGGCACACCGGGAAGCGGGTTCGGCCCCAGCGGCGAAGGGTATTTCCGCCTGTCGGCCTTTGGCAACCGGGAGAATGTTGTCGAAGCGGTTGAAAGGATCAAGAAAAATTTAAAGTAACGTTGGTACGGGGGGGTGTCCATGGTGGCACCCTTACCTTTTGTGGGGGAATGTATGGGTAAGCTGTTGTGGGTAGTCCTGTTGTGCGTGGTGTCGTTGTGTGGCTGCTCATGGGACGGGACACCAACCCGGAGTAATGATATCACGCCGTTGACCTCAATTACCATAACGGCGGATTACTCCCGCATTGCCGCCGGTACCTCCATGCCGTTCAAGGCGATTGGTCATTATTCCGGTGAGTTTACTCGCGATATTAGCGACAGGGTAACGTGGAGTAGTGATGCGTTGGGGGTGGCCGCCTTCAAAGTCGGGGCGTACCCGAGCCGGATAAGCGGGGTTGCGGCGGGAACAGCTCGGGTGACGGCAACGGTCTCCACAGCCAGCGGTACCATGAGCAGTAGTACGACCGTAACGGTCACCACTGCCACCATCAGCTCATTGAAAATATCGCCCACGAGCCCTTCCGTTGCCCAAGGGCTTGCCACCTCCTTCACGGCAGTGGGTAATTTTTCCGATGCCACGCAGCAAGATATGACATTTGATGCTAGCTGGACCTCCGGTACGCCAGCCGTTGCGACGATTGGTGCCACACCGGCTACAACGGTGCCCGTTAGCTCCAAGACACTCGGGACAACTCAGATAACCGCAACCTTTAGTGGCGTAAGTGACAGTACGATACTGACTGTTACAGCACCGGTTTTGCAAAGCATCACTGTTACGTCCGCAACCGGTGCCACGTCTCTCCCAACCATGTCAAAACTTGGATTTACTGCAAAAGGTACCTATTCGGACGGTGCGCTTGTCGATGTCTCTTCCAAGGTGACATGGAGTTCTGACAATACCGCCTATGCAACAGTTGATACCACCGGTATGGTGACTACCCTTTCTCCCGGAACCGCTACTATCATTGCAACTTCAGGGAATATTACGGGACGTATGGCATTGAAGGCCACTGGTGGTACGTTGACTGGCTTCTCCCTAACTCCTGCCACGGTAACGAGGGTGATTAATGCCGGGACTCTGGTGACCGCGACGGGCAGCTTCAATAATGGTACATCACGGGATATCAGTCGGGTGCTCAGCTGGAGTCCGGCAGATGCTTCCTTTGTTAACGTGAGTACATCTAACGTCAATAGTGCCTGGCTCAGGCCGCTCAAGGTGAACAGCACATCAGGAACCATCATCACGGCCACGGCACCAACTGCGTCGGGAACCGCAAAGACCGCCACTACTACGGTGACGGTTACCGATCCGACCTTGAGCAGTGTTACCCTCTCTTCAGGCACCCTGGGGATAATTGCCGGAACCGGCGGTCGCCTCTCACTGACCGCCAATTTTAATGGCAGCAGTCAGGATGTGACGGCCGTAGCCACTTGGAGTTCAGATCAGACCTCAAAAATTACCGTTGAGAATGGGGTGGTGAATGGGGGACGTGTCACGGGAGTTGCTGCCGGTAGTGCCATAGTGACTGCCAGTTACGGGGGAAAATCGGCAACAAGCACCGTTACGGTTACGGCACCGCTCCTCCAATCTCTGACTATCTCAGGGTCCAATTCCTTCACGGCCGGAAACCAGTTTTCCTTTACGGCAACGGCTCTGTATGGTGATGGTAGTCAAGTCAACGTCACAGATCTGACTTCCTGGAGTATGGACAAAGTAAATGTGGCGGTTATTGCCGGCATCGCCTCCCAACCGGGGCGGTTTGTGGCAGTTGACAGTGGCTCGACAATTATTACGGCCACCTTTAACGAAAAGTCCGACACGAAAACAATTACCGTGAGTGGCAATTAGACAGTAACGGATAGAGGATAAACCTATGAAGCGTAACTCCATACTCTCACTAGTTATTGCAATGATTCTACTCCTTTTCGTCGGCACGGTGTCAGCCCACGCCTCCGGCCCCTACGTGGGGCTTTACGCAGGGGGGAATGTGCCGGGCAGCTCCACTGCCCATGATACGGCGGGGGATTTTGGCCTCTCCTTTACCCCGGCAGTTCAGGGGAGCGCAGTACTTGGCTGGAACCTGGAACCGGGGAGTTCGGTGGGGGAGGGGCGGATTGAGCTGGAATACAGTCACCGCAGTAACCGTCTCGACAAAGTGACCTTTGTGGAAGGAACCGTTGCCGGTGGTGGGGAGCTGACGTCGGACAGCCTGCTCTTTAACTGTTTTGCCGTTTCTCGTGAGCCGGGCAGCTATCATCCCTATCTCGGTGTGGGTGCCGGTGCCGCCCGTGTTGTGGCTGCAAACCTGACCGTGTCCCGGCAACCCTTCAGTAACGACTCCAGCATTGTCTTTGCCTATCAGGCCGGGATCGGTATCGATATTAGCCTGACGAAACATCTGACCCTTGATCTTGGTTATCGGTTTTTTGCTACCACTCCGGTGCGTTTTACCGAGGTCGGCGGTCGGGTATTGGCAATGGAATACACCAGCCACGCCGCTGTTCTTGGTATAAAAGCGGGATTCTGATCAAACCTGCACTCTTACCCCCTGCACATATTTTAAGGAGTACCTACGGTGAGTCGTTTTTTCGCCCCCTATCTGAAAACCATGATGCCGCTTCCGGTGGCACTGCTACTGATGTTTTTGACCGTCACCTCCGCTTTTGCCCAGGATATTATCCCTCCCTATCCACCATTGGTCTATGGCTATACGTCGGTCAAGGTGTTTGACAATCAGGGACGCTTTGTCGGTCGCATTCTGTCGGAAAAACGTTACTGGGTATCCATCGACCGTATTCCGCAATTTCTGCAAAAAGCGGTGGTGGCTGTGGAAGACTCCCGCTTTTACGAACATAGCGGCATTGACTATCGGGGTATCGCCCGGGCTATCGTGAAAGATGTGGTCAAACGGCGGATGGCTGAAGGGGGCTCCACCATCACCCAGCAGCTGATCAAGAACCGCTACCTCTCTAGTGAAAAGACCCTGGGACGGAAAATTGATGAGGCTCGTATGGCCATGGATTTTGAACAGAAATACAGTAAGAAGCAGATCCTTGAGATGTATTTTAATGAAATCTATTATGGCAACGGTGCCTGGGGCATTGGTCAGGCGGCTCGGCTCTATTTTGATAAGGCTCCCGAAGAGTTAAATGATGCCGAGTGTGCCCAGTTGGCCGGGGTGCAGAAAAATCCGGGGCGGTATAATCCGCTCGGTAAGGGGGATGACGTCACCAAACGGCGGGATGTGGTGCTGAAACGGATGGTGGATCTGAACATGATCACTCCGGCTCAGCAGGAACAGTTACGAGCCCGACCCGCTTCGGTGATTCCGGCGGGACAGGCTCCCCATTATCTGGCCCATGTGAAGAATAAGCTCTTTGAACGGTACGGTTCAGAGGTTATCGAACTGGGGGGGCTTGAAGTCACGGCGGCTCTTGATCTTTATCTGCAAAAGCAGGCGGAACTGGTGGTCAGTGAAGGGGTAAAACGGATTTCACCAAAACTACAGGGGGCACTGCTCTGTCTCGACCCGGTAACCGGTGATATTCTAGCGGCGGTGGGGGGCGTTGATGTCAAACAGGCCGCTTTTAATCGTGCCTTTACCGCCCAGCGTCAACCTGGTTCGACCATCAAGCCGCTGATATATGCCGCCGCCCTCGACAGTGGCTTCACGGCCGGTTCCCGTTTTGATGATACGCCGGTGGCCTATGGCCGGGGCAATGGTGAACAGTGGACACCCCAAAACTACGGTCATGAACAATACGGTGAGCAGAGTCTGAGAAAGGCTCTTGCCAGTTCCAACAACATTATCGCTGTAAAACTGCTTGATAAGGTGGGAGTGCCGAACTTTGTCGATTTTGCCAGCCGGTTCGGGTTGACACTGCGGAGTGAAAACGGTCTCTCTCTGGCTCTCGGAACGTCAGAAGTAACCCTGAACGAGCTGGTCCGAGCCTATTCACCACTGGCAAACGGCGGCTCTCGCACGGAGGGGAGGGTGATTATCCGTGTCTATGATCGAACCAGGAAGAGCTGGCTGGAGAATCCGCCGCTGTCGTCACCGGTGTTGTCGCCTGCCACGGCATTTATTACGACTCAGATCTTGAAAGATGTACTCACCGTCGGTACGGCTAAAAACCTGAAAAAGTTTGCCGCAACCTACCCCTCGGCGGGAAAAACCGGTACCACCGACGATTACCGGGATGCCTGGTTTGTTGGCTATACCCCCCGTCTGATAACCGGTGTCTGGGTCGGCTATGACAAACCGAAGCCGGGTGGCCGGGGCTTCACCGGTGGTGCCATTGCCGCACCGCTCTGGGAACGTTTTATGCGCAAAGCGGTAACGGTACGTCCCGCCGGGGATTTCCCGTCGCCTGATACGGTTGTGGCGGTACCGATTGATCCGGCGACCGGTTGCCGGGCGGTTTCCAGTAGTCGGGATGTGCGCAATGAGTATTATCTCATGGGCACCGAACCTGGTCTGGAGTGTGGTACTGAAGACGGGACGGAAGAAGACGATGACGGGGGAGAGCAAGAGTAGTCTCCCCCCGTGGAGTCGTCAGTTGGAGGTCTGCCCGTCGGACAGCTCACTGAGTGGCAGGAAGCCGAGGCTGCGAGCCGTCTCTGCCTGGGTCGGAGATATGTCAAAGATGCCGATTTTCCCATCGGAGGCACCACAGACAGCAATACGCATTAAACCATCGTTACCATAGGTGGCCGCTGTTACCCTGATGCCAGCCTTCTCCAGTCGGAACTGAAGGGTGGTGAGTGACACACCGCCTCCTTGGCACTGAAGCGAACCGATAGACGTATAGACGCGCAGCACGTCTGATCGGCGCGGACTGGCCTCCCCCCTTAAGCCATCGGGAACCGGTACGGCAGGGATGGAGTTGCCCCCTGCTATGGCGCTTGAGATCAGCAGCAGGAACAGCACCGAGGGTAGTATCTTCATGCTTGTTTCCTTTCTCATTGAGGCGTTGGACTATATGTCAGATATTCTACACGAAATCAGTGTTGTTCGGTTAGGAAATTGCACAGGGGGTAAGGTGCCACCCGCAAAAACTATACGGACAATGCTGACACGAAATAGAAAAAAACGTCACCAATAGAGGAACTAATGAACCAAAAAACAGTGACTTTGGCGGGGTGGTTGTCCATGGTGAGTGCCTTTGCCTCGATTCCTCTGGCCTATCTGGCTTTCAGGCTTGAGGGGGATGCCGGGCAGGTCGCTGCCATGGGGCTTTTGACCATTCAGGTGGTTGGTGTACTGCTCTTTGTGGTCATTCTCCTCCTGCTCAAGAAATACCTTAAGCACTTTTTCGGTTTTCAGCAGACGAACCGGAGTATTGACGTGATGATTCTGTCCAATGTGGTGGCAAGCGTCTGTGTCATTGGCGGGCTGTTCATTCCCCCGTTCAAGGAAATCGCCGGAATTGCCGCACTGGCACTGATGGTATTCGGAGGGGGGGTGCAGATCCGCTTCGGGTATCAACTGCTGAAACTTCCCGATTCACTGGGGGGAATGCTTAAACCGTTCTGCTACCTGAATATGGCCACAGGGATTTGTCAAGCAACCGTTGTGCTGGTGCTGGTTGGTGTTGTGGTGAGTGCCATTTCTGACCTGATGCTCGCCACCATTTTTTTTACTCTGGGCAGTCATTTTAAAACGGGTGGACAGGCAGAAAAAAACGTATTGGATTAATCGCTGGCGCGGAGTTGATTTTTCGCTTCGTCGTGAGTATCATACAGAGAGACGATCAAAAAAAGGAGTAACTTATATGCCATTTCCCTCATCTCCACGCAGCACTCCCTATGACCGCACCATGGAAACAACGGTGAGTAATTCACTGGGGGCGGTTTACGGCTGGATGGCAGCCGGGCTTTGCCTGACCGCCTTCGTCTCATTGGCCGTGGCAAGCTCACCGGCACTGTTTAATCTGCTGCTGGCCAACCGGATGCTTTTTTTCGGGCTGATAATTGCCGAATTCGGGCTGGTTTTCGCCATTGGCGGCCTTGCCGTCCGCATGGGGACGGCGACCGCAGCCCCCCTTTTTCTGCTCTATTCAGCACTGAATGGGGTAACTCTGTCCGGTATATTCCTGATGTACACCGGCCAGTCCATCGCTTCCGCCTTTTTCACCACCGCTGGTACCTTCGGTGCCATGAGTATCTATGGCATGGTTACCAAACGGGATTTGACCTCCCTCGGCTCCTTCTGTTTCATGGGATTAATCGGTGTTGTTATTGCATCGGTGGTAAATATGTTTCTCCATTCGAACATGCTGCAGTTTATGGTGAGTGGCATCGGACTGATTGTCTTCATCGGTTTGACCGCCTATGACACCCAAAAACTCAAGGGGGTACGGGGAGGTGCCGCCGTTGCCGGTGCTCTGGCTCTCTATCTTGATTTCATCAACATATTCCTGATGACCCTTCAGTTGTTTGGTGACCGGAGAGAGTAATACTCCCGTTTGACCGGTCTTACAACGCTCTCTCAGGAGTTACATGCCCGCTTTTTCACTTTCCGAACTCACTGAGGGGGCGTTCCCCCCCCTGTCAACACTGCTCTCCGTCTTGAAGCTGTTCATTATCCCGGTGGGGGGCGGTATCCCCGCCGGGGTTTTGCTTGCCCAGGCCAAGGGGGTCGCCTGGCCGCTCACTGCGCTGCTCTACCTGGTCTCTGATATGGCACTGGCTGTGGCCTTTGAGCCGGTGTTACGAATTCTCACCGCCGTGGCCAGAAGGATTCCCTTTCTCACCCGTTTCACTGCTCTGCTAAAGGCGGCAACCGCTCGCAGTACCGCCCATTTGGGGGGAACCAGTTCCGGTCCACTGGCACTTATTATGGTCTCCTTTGGTGTGGATCCCATGACCGGGCGAGCCACCGCCCATGCCGCAGGCCACGGTTTTATCTCCGGATGGGCCATTGCCATTGCGGGAGATATGCTCTATTTCACCGTCATTGCCCTGTCAACCGTCCACTTAAACCACTATTTCAAAGATCCGAATACCACCATGCTGATCGTGCTGGCGGCTATGTTTCTGCTGCCGGTGCTGGTTCGCTCCGTTCGCAGTCGGGTGGCTTCCCGTTATGGGAGGGGGAATGGTTCCGTTGAGATACGGTGACGATGAGGTAAGATGACTCAAACAGTATCTTGACATTGGTTGAGGGGTTATCTCTGCGTTATCTGATCACGCGTCAAATATGCTGATTTCCCCTTCTTCCTCTCCCAAACGTAATTGAGCCAGTTTGTCACGGTCCTCTGTGGTACTGGGTAGTCAATCATCTTGCTCAGCTCACTCGAAGCAGATTTTCCCCAACTGTGACGTCCCTATGGGGGTTATTATGGAAATATCCCCCGCTCCCGTGCTACACTCCCCCACAGTTCACCAATCACCACCCTACAGGTTACCGACATGATCTCTTCTGAAACAGTTGCCCGGCTTGAATTTGACAAAATCCTCGCTGAAATAGCTCGCCATGCCCATAGCCCCTGCACCGTTGCCCGCATTGATGCCATCACTCCCCTGGATGACCGTGAGCAGATCTGCACAATCTCCGGTCGTGTTGGTGAAGTCCGCACTCTGGAGCGTTCCGGCATCGCCCTTGCGCTGGGAAGCTTTGAAGATATCCGCCCCTCCCTTGAACAGCTGCGTCCCCAGGGAGCCATTCTTCCCCCCTTGGATCTACTATTGTTTATTCCGGTACTTCGGCTCTATGCCGCCCTGGGGCGACAGTGCGGCTACCGTGAAGATATTCCGCTGCTTAATTCGATACTCCCCCAACTGCGTGGCTTCCCCGATATTCTGGAACCGCTGGCGGCCTCTATTGACGTGGATGGGAGCATCATGGATTCGGCTTCGGTGCTGCTCAAGGATATCCGGCGGGCCAAACGGGGGTTGTCGGGGCGGATCCGGAAGAAAATCGAGGAGATTGTCCGGGGGAGCGGCATTGAAAAATTTCTCCAGGATGATTTCATTACCCAGCGTTCCGGGCGGTGGGTCATTCCGGTGCGGATGGATTCCAAGGGGATGGTTAAGGGGGTGGTTCACGATGTTTCTTCTTCCGGCGAGACGGCATTTATGGAACCGCTGGAAATTATACCCTTTGTCAACGAACTGGAAAATCTGACCGCCGAGGAGAAGGCCGAAGAAATTCGTATTTTGCGGCAGCTATCTAGCTGGCTGCGGGAGGATGGGGAGCCGATAGCAGCCTGTTTTGAAACCTTGCTGGAACTGGATATGCTGAATAGTATGGCTCGTTTTGCCATCGAATTCGATCTGGAACCGGCTCGAATCAACCAGCGGGGAGAGCTGGCTCTGGTGGATGCCCGCCATCCGCTGCTGTTACTGTTGCAACGGAGGGGAGTGGTAAAGAGTGTGGAACCGCTCTCTCTTACGCTGGGTGCCCCCGGTTCCGACGCTCCCTCGGTCATGGTTATCACCGGCCCCAATGCGGGGGGGAAGACCATTGCCCTCAAAACTGCCGGAATGCTGACGTTGATGGCCCTGTCTGGTTTGCCGGTGCCGGCCGGCCCTCGCTCCACCTTTCCGCTGATCGGCTCCCTGCTGGTGGATATCGGTGATGAACAGTCCATCGAACAGAGTCACTCGACTTTTTCGGCCCATGCGGCGCGGGTCGCCGCCATTATCGGTGAGAGCGGTCCCCGCACCCTGGTGCTCCTTGATGAACTAGGTGCCGGTACGGAGCCGTTGCAGGGGGCGGCCATCGCCTGCGGGGTGCTTCGTGAACTGCAACTGCAGGGGAGTATGGTGCTGGCCACAACCCACCTGAGTGATATTATCGGCTTTGTCCATGGTACCCCCGGCATGATTAACGCCGGTATGGCCTTTGATGATGCCAATTTTACCCCACTCTACCGGCTGATTGTTGGCGAACCGGGACAGTCACACGCTGTTGAAATCGCCCGCCGTTTTGGCATGCCGGAGCGGGTAATCACCTTTGCCCGGCAGATGTTGGGCAATGCCGGCAGTGAGTTTGCTTCGCTGTTGGCCGAATTGCGTCAGCGGCGTGTCGAGTATGAACAGCTGCGGGGGGGAGTGGAGCTGCGGGAACGGCAGCTGGAGCGGCGGAGCGGTGAGCTGGATGCCCGGGCTGATGAGGTTCACCGGATCCGTAAGGAGGCGGCTGAAAAGGGGTGGCATGAGGCGCGGGAGCTGATCTCGGCGGTGCGGCGTCGCACCAATGGCCTGCTGGATGAACTGAAACGGGAAAACCGGGGGGAGATCATTGAAAAGTTGCGTCGCAGCGAAGTGGAGTTGACGGAAAAACTCAAGCCCCAAGCTGGCCGGTCAGCCGAAGTACCGCTGAAAGAGGCACGGGTGGGGGGCACCGTGCATATCCGCTCGCTGGGGTGTGACGGGGTAGTGCTTTCCGTGGATGAGCGCAATGGAAAAATCCGGGTGCGGGCGGGGCGGATGGAGCTGGATGTGCCGCTCTCCGAGCTGTTCATGCCGCTGACCTCGGCACCTAAGGACAAAGAAAAACAGCAACAGAAGCGTGGCGGGAGCGGCTGGAAAACCGATATTGTGGAGAGTGAACAGTCGGAGCTGAAGCTGATCGGCATGCGGGTGGAAGCGGCACTGATGGAGCTTGAACCGTTCATTAACCATGCCGCCGCTGCCGGTCAGCGTGAGGTGCGGATTATTCACGGTGTCGGCAGTGGTCGTTTGCGGGATGCGGTACGGGAGGAGTTGGGGCGTCACCCCCTGGTGGCGTCGGTGCGGCCAGGGGAAGCCCACGAGGGGAGAGACGGGGCATCCATCGTCACGTTTCGGGAATAGATGTGCTGCGTGACAACGGTTGTTGCCCGGTGCTTCCCCCTTATAAAAAAATTCTCGCCTGAATCTAGATGCGCTGGTGGTGAATAATTATAGATTCACTACCTTCCCAAGAAAGAGTATCAAGCCTGTTTGACGGTCACGGATCATGAAAATAAAGGGATTATTGATTGTTACTATTGTCGGCTCCGGGTGCGTCGGCAGTGATGTGGCCGAAATGCCGATTGCTGTTGCTGCTGCTGCTTCAGTCCCCTGCTCATCAACACTTATCACTGCCTGGTGAAACACATTCCCCACGACCAGATCATGCATGCCATCTATCCCCGATAGGTCGGCACGGCTTACATCGAAAGCGTCAACCATGCCGAGAGATTGCAGCATGGCCCGTAAGTCCGACGTCTGCTTGAAGTTGAACTTTGGCAGGGCAAAATCGACGTAGCTGGTGGTGAGCCCTGCTGTTATGGTATTTATTGTTGCCGGTTTCAGGGCGGTAAGAAACGCGTTGAAGGTGCCTGGTTCGGGCATAATGACCAGCAGAGATACATTGTCGCCGGCATAGGGAATGTCAACCGCTTGGCAACCGTAAGCATGCAGGTACGGTACATCTAACTTCTGGGACATAAACGGGATGGTGGAAACCGATGTGTCCCCATTGGTAAATGACCGGTTACTGGTTGCAGTTGTGGCGAATGGCGAGAACCAGTTGGATTTAAACCAGACGGCATTGGACAATACCAACCGTGTAGACGCGTCAATACCCCCCGTCGGAATCAGGTCAGTAATCTTATTGTGCGTGGCTTCCGCCGCCCAGCTGTTTATGGCCTGTCGTGACGTTTCCAGGGCGAGTGCAAAGTCTACCAGATGGACTCCTGCACCATAATTTATGGCCAGGGTGTCAAGGTAGGCGGGGAGAATGGAAAGCCCCTTCTGAGCCCAGATTGCGTTGGCCGTGCTTAATTGTGGCGATGGAACCGTGTTAAGGAGCAGAGCACCGGTTGTCTTGCCGGCAAGCATGGCATCAATTTTATTCAGGGTCGGATTGAGCCGGTTCTGTGGCAGGGGAAAGGAGAGTGCCTGCTCAATGCCGCTATAGGTGCTTCCAACCGTTCCGGGTGCCAACAGGGCAAACGCTATAGTGACACTGTAGGGGGAGAAAACGCTGTTGGTGTCAGGCTGCTTCTGGAGGATATTCACGGCAAGGGCCGTATTGCCCTGGACGACCGCTGACACTTCGTCACTGCTGGCCAGCACATTTGTTTCACGGGCGACGCTCGACCGCAGAATCGTGGCGTTGCCAATTTCACCGGTGCCACCCGATCCGACATCGGGACTCTGGAGATTGCTGCAGCCGGTCAGGGACGTCATGGCTGCAATTACCGCCATGATCACCAGCCAGTACACGTTGTTCATTAAAGATGCTGTCTTTTTCATGGGGAATCTCCTGTCTTAATAAGTACTCTTACTTACTCCGTCACTACAATGATTTATGATTTGTCTGCGTAGGTGTACATCCCGATACGTACCCGTTGATCCTGCGGGCGGCCGGCCAGTCGATCCGCTTCGATAAGTGCCTCAATTTGCCGCACCATATCATCCCGCAACGCCTTCCAGTGAGCCGTGACCAGTGGTCGCAATGCATTGACCGACTCAACGGATAGTTCATCGGCAAATACGGCCAATTCCAGGTGCCGGTGGTTATCGTTCAGCACGTTGTCAACCGCCGCGCTCAGATGATCCCCCACGTTGTCTCCCATCAGGGCATATATCTGTGAAGAGTCGCTGGAAGGAATATAGTTGTTTGTTATGAGACGTACCCGATCGGTATCTTCATCAAGCTCGACAACCCCCAGTCGAAGAAGTTCATCGAGCATTCTTCGGGGATGGATGTCCCGGGTTACTGACTGGGCCAGTGCCTCAAAGCTGGGTGCCAGTCCCTGCCGCTTTAGGGGGAGCGGCATTCCGGAGTCGTCGCGTAATGCGGGGTTTGATACCCAACGGGTAAACAGTTTTGATGTAAGGGCAGGTTTTGCCGACTGCGCAGACTTTTCAGTTGTGGTGAGGCGGGTTACCTCCCGACGCTGAAGGCCGGTTGCGGTGCTAATTCGGCTGATTGTGCCATATACCGGTGCATCGGGTTCAAGCGCGTCAGCTTCGTGTACGAACGCCCGTTTCACGGCCTCTTCAACTGACGGGATAGTAACGCCGACGGCCAGACAAATGCGTACCAGTGGGCGGAGTAGACGCTCTAATGTTACGTTACGTAATGTATCTGCGCGGTCAAAAGTCGTGTTGATGCTTTGAGCTGCAGGAGTGATCGTTGAACGTTTCATATAAGACCCTTCATTTATTATTTTTATTGTATGTGTATTTTACACAACTTAAAAAAACTGTCAAGGGCAACTTTGTGATTGTCTGTGGGGGATGGATCGGAGGGGGCGCCGTTATCACTGGCTCGGTTGCCCCCCATTTACCGCTACTGCCTTACAGAAATTCAATTTTACTGTGGTGCGGTGTTACAGCTGTACCACCTTTCCGATGAAGAGTACCACACCGGTTTGTCGCTCACGGATCAGAAAGAGAAACGGGTGGTCAATTGTTACTGCTACCGGTTCCGGGGGCGTAATCAGTGATGAATGCACGCCGCCAATCACCGCCGTTGCGGCAGTAGCTTCTGTCCCTTGCTCATCAACGCTTATCGCCGCCTCATGAAACACTCTCTTCACAACCAGATCGTGCATGCCATCTATTCCCGACAGGTCGGCACGGGCAAAATCAAATACGTCCGTCATGCCAAGTGATTGCAGCATGGTTTGTAAATCGGACTTCTGTCTTAAGCTGAATTTTGGCAGTGCGAAATCGACATAGTTGGTAGAGAGTCCCGCTGTTATAGTGCTGATGGTTGCCGGTTTCAGGGCGGCCATAAACGTATCGAGCGTCCCGGCTTCGGGCATAATGACCAACATGGATATATTGTTGCCGGCGTAGGGAATGTCAACGGCTTGACAACCGTACGCCTGCACATAAGATATCTCCAGTTTCTGGGACATGAACGGGACTGTGGATTGTGATGCATCCCGATTGGTAAATGAACGGTCCCTGGTTGTAGCTACCGGGAAGGGCAGGGACCAGTTGGATTTGAACCAGATGGCATTTGTCAATACGAAGCGAGTGAATGCATCAATTCCACCTGTCGGAATCAGATCAGCGATCTTCTCGTGTGTGGCTTCAGATGTCCAGCTGTTTATGGCCAGTCGTGAGTTTTCAGAAGCGTGTGCGAAGTCAACGATATGCACACCTGCGCCATAGTTTACCGCAAGGGTGTCAAGGTAAGATGTGAGAATGGTTAAATCTTTCTGGGCCCACACGGCATTGGCCGTACTTAACTTGGGTAGCGATGCTCCGTTTGACATAATGGCACCGTTTGTCTCCGCGGCAAGGAGAGCTTCAAGCTTATTCAACGTCGGATTGAACCGGTTCTGTGCCAGCGGAAAGGATAGCGCCTGTTCAATGCCGTAAAGGGTGGTTCCCGCCGTTCCGGGTGCCAGTAGGGCAAACGCAGTGGTGATACTGTAAGGGGAAAATAAAGTGTTGGTGTCTGCCGGGTTCCGGAGGAGGGCATTCAATGCAAAGGTTGTATTACCCAGGACTACTGCTGCCACTTCATTTCCACTGGCTGAAACATTTGTTTCACGACTCATAGTTGACTGGAGGGTCAGAGCAGTGCCATTGTCACTTGTGCCGCCCGACCCGGTATCGGTATGAGTCTGGTTCGAGCCAACATCGCCGGTTCCCCCCGAACCGACATCGGTGCCCTGAAGATTGCCGCATCCAGCCACGATGGCCATGGTTGCAATGAAGGCTGAGATAACCAGCAGGTGCCATCTGAATGGTGACGTATGCCTGTTTTTCATTGATGGTACTCCTTTGTACTGTTTTTAACAGCCATTGTTTATTCGTGTATATAGATGTGTATTTTACACATCTATTCTGGCGTGTCAACGATAATATTGCCTGAAAAATAACTTTGATATCATTTATGTCTGTCAGGAATGTGAGGGGCGTTAACAATACTCATTCACCTGGCTTAAGAAGCAGTGCCGCGTGCGGGGAGCTGTTCAGCGCTATAGCTATATTTTATAACTATAAATCAGCTGTTTAATCACTATTGTACAATTATTCCAAGTGGTGCATTATTGGGAATAGATTACCGTCTCTTGGAGTGGTCTGAATGGTTATAGTAGTGCAGTTGAGATGTTTTGGGAGTGATGTAATAAATAAGCTAATATGGTGAAGGAGCTAATTATGATAGCACAATGTCCGGCTATGGTGGCAGGCATTAAAACGGTGGCATTTGGTAACGGAGCGGGGGCAGGCATGGGGTACGGAGCCGGTGGTGGTTACGGTGCCGGGTGCGGTGCGGGAGGTGGCATGGGAATGCATGCCATTGCCGGTGGCTGCAAGGCAGCCTGTGGTTCCCTGTTTGGTGTGGGGTTCCTTCCCCTTGCACTGGTGGCGGCAGTTGGCTATCTTGGTTACAAGGTATACACAATTTCAAAAAATGATGCTGCGGCTTCGGTGGTCTGAGTTGGCAGATAAACGCTCTGGCAAACCAGGGTGTCATATGCTATTTTCAGGTGAAACTGAGCGTTTAGTCACGAGTCATACCGGAGGAATGTTCCATGAAAAAAAAGTTCATATTGACGATCGGGGTGTGTCTGGTTGTTGCACTGCAAACCTTTTCCTATGGGGGACATGGTAACGGAATGGGTGGTGGCTGTGAAAATTGTCTGCAGCAGGGGGGAGAAGCTTCCGCCCAGCTCCGGAAGTTTCAGCAGGACACTCTGGATTTACGTCAGGAGATGATGCTCAGGCGCTTTGAGTTGCAACGTGAAAATCTGACGGCAGTTCCCAATGGGGCAAAAATAGCCGTACTCCAGGCGGAAATAAGTTCATTGCAGGCCAAAATTACCGCCGCCCGCACTAAAAGCGGCCTGTTAGATGATAAATCCGATGGAGAATCTCGCCCGGCAACGGGTGGGTGTGGCATGGGTACGGGGGGGTGTAAGAAGGGGCCCTGTGGTGCTCAATAGTTTTTTTAGGCTTCCCGGTCATTTATTGCAAAAAAAAACGGGAAATGATGAATTACTGCCTGACTTTTTCTTGCTGTTGTGCTATGAAGCCAAGCTAAGAGGTTTTTCTACACAATCGGTAACATTACAACAAAGGGAGAAGTTTATGACAAAAACAGAATTCGTTGCAAAAGTGGCTGAAGTGCTGGAAGTTCCCAAGACGGTTGCAGCAGAGACAGTGGAAGCTTTTTTGAAAGTCACCACCGACCTTCTGAAAGCTGGTGACAAAGTTACGTTCCCCGGTTTTGGTACATTTGAGGTGTCTGAGCGTGCTGCCCGTAAGGGACGCAATCCGCAAACAGGTGCCGAGCTTGACATTGCAGCATCAAAGAGCGGTAAATTTTCGGCTGGCAAAAACCTCAAGAATATCTAGTTAGCCCATACCGGCGGATCAACCTGAACTTTGGCAGTGGTACATGTGCTGCCGTCACTTGACGTTCAGGTTGTGTCCGCCCGGCGTTTATCCCTTCTTTTCGCTTCGTTTAAAATTCGCCTGCTGTCGTCGAATCACAATTCATCTGCAAATAACCAGAGGGGCGTAGGCTATACGCCCGATTTTACACGTAACGGAATAGGGCATATGGCCATACGCCCCTCCGAAACCGTATACCTTTCGGCAACCGTCAATAAACTTTTACCGGATTACCAATTGGGCACGAGTCAAAGGGCATACCCCCGGAATGGATATCTTTCCGGGGGAAAAGAAAAATTGATTTTCAACTTCCCTAAGAGAAGGTGCGGGTGAAGGGGCGTTTTAGTCGTTATGCTCAACAACAACACTAATCAGCAACCACTCTCCGTGGGAATCATAGAGGAGGGTCAGGGTATCTTCAATGGCACCGGAGGTAAACATATACTCTTTACCGGCGATGATGGTCGGGGTTGACAGACGTACTTCCTGCCCATTAATCGAGAGGTGGTGCTTGAACGAGCCGGCGATCATGTTGCCGATTTCTCCCAGCGCGTCATGGACATCATCGTCGATTTCGGTAACCTCCATGCCAAGCATGGTTGAGGTGAAGAGGAGTGCCAGGCTTTCCGGCACATGTACGCTGAGAATCCCGTTAAAAATTCCGGCAAAACCGACCATTGCGGTGAGGCAGTCTGAAAAGTGAGAGCGGGGATCCACCTGCAGAGGGAGGTGCATCAAATCATCAATTCCGACCATTGTCGTGAAAATATCCTGAATTTCTGTATGGAACTTCTGAATGAGGGTCTCTTCCGTCGTCTCCAGCAGTTCGAAAATGTGTGCATTCATGATAGTACTCCTGAAAAAAGGATCTTAGGATTGTGAAGTATAGCCGAAACGGACTGCTCCCCAATGCCTGCCGTTGATGACAAGCGGTAGTGACATGTCATTCATCACTTCACCGGTATCCCGCATATAGGTCTGGAGGAGGAAGCCCTCTGCATTTTTTGCCGAACGAATGCCGGTTTTGTCGTTGAAAATACGTTTTGACCGGTTACCACGGGCATTATGAGATGGGCAGTAGCCGTTACGATCCACGCAGATAACGAACGCCAGTTTGGTGTCCTTCAGCAGAACCGCTTCCTGAAGCGGGGCAATGACGTTGTCAAACAGACGGTCAAAGCTGGACGTATATTTCTGTGGCATTGTGTTAGGAATCGCCTTGTAATCCTCGCTGAAAAGAGCATTCAAGGTAATGTTCCCCTCTTTCAACGCTTTTTCCAGTACGAAAACCACGTTCCTGTTCAGCTCAGTAGCCAGTTCTTTCACCATGTCATGGAAGTTACCGACTTTAAATTTACCCACGGTGTTGTAAATTTGTTCCGCCGTATTTGCCAACTCCTCAAAAGTCGTCAGGGATTTATCCATCTGAGACTGGATATCACCAGTGGACTCAGAAATCTGGAGGATTTTATTAGTAATATCCTGAGTAGTGGCACTCTGCTCCTCGGTCGCAATGGCGATAGAGTTTATCATGTCTGCCGACTCCGATGCAAGTCCTAGAATGCTGGTTATCTGATCGTTGGCGCGTGATGAGTTTTCTACCCCATGGGCAACACGCCCCTTCTCTTCCTCAATGGAGCACATGGCTTCCTTGATATCTTTCTGAATTGCCTTAATAATGGCTGAGATCTGCTGGGTCGAAGCTGACGTTTTACCGGAAAGGTTCTTTACTTCGTCTGCCACAACGGCGAAGCCGCGCCCGGCCTCACCGGCACGAGCCGCCTCAATGGCGGCATTGAGAGCCAGCAGGTTCGTCTGATCGGCAACATCCTCGATCATACCAATTATTTCACCAATTTGGCTCGAGGAGTGTTCCAGACGCCCCATGACTTTCAGCGTCTTTTCAACTCCCCCCTGGATAAGACCGATACTTTCCGATGTTTCAATAACAACACCTTGTCCTTCTTTGGCCGCATCATCAACCTGCTGGGAAAGGATGGAGGCCCGTGACGTGTTAGAAGCAACATCGTTAAGTGTCGCAGCCATTTCCTCAGAGGCCACGGCAACCGAGGCCGAAAGCTCTTTTGATTCAAATACCGATGCCGCAAGACGTTCAATGTTGACCATGGTGCTGCACGAGGTGATAGCCACATGACCGGCCTGGCTGTATATTTCGGTCATAATGATGTTCAGTCGCTTGATAAGATCGTTGACACCCTGGGCCAGCATGCCAATTTCATCGCTGGTTTTTATGGGCAGCAAGACGGTCAGATCTCCTGCACCCTCGGAAAATGATTTGATGCTCTTGGAAATGCTCACGATGTTTTCAACAATCGTATAGCGGAAGAAAAAGAACATACTGACCACTATCAGCACAAAACAGGTGCCTCCCAGTGCCACCAGCGTAATGACCAACTTTTTTGAGCTTGCATAGGCATCCTCCAGGGAGGTTGTCAGCATGATGGCACCGATAAGACCCTCTTCGGGGTGACACCCTTTGCAGCGAGCCTCATTCTGCATCGGAATGATGGAAGTTACGGTATGAATCCCCTTGAATTCACGTTTGATAGTACGTGATTTCCCCTCTCTTAAGCTTTCAACTACCAGTGGTTCGGGGACACCACCCGAAGAAAGAGTGCCATTTTTTTTATAGATTCCCAGGTCAACAACGGCTTTGGTCTCTTTCATCTGCTTGACATACTGATTCACCGCATCCTGATTGCCGAGCATCATAAATTCATTCACTGACTGGCGCACCGAGGTGGCCAGTTCACGTGAGGCAGATACTTTGAGATCCATGGTTGAACTGATGCTTAACCAGAGTGCGGTACAGCCGAGGATACTGAAGCCGATAAACAGGGTTATACCGATAATACAGAAAACCTTCGTTGCCAACTTGAATCTCATGAAAACTCCAGTAGTAGGGAAGTCACAAACAGTGATTATGTGATTAAATGATGTTTAATTAACAATTATAAATTGTTGGACGCAAAAAGACCCTTTTCTCAGATGACAAAAGGGTCTCGATAACCCTCTTTTGATAACCCGACTATCCTGATTATCAGGACTCGTGGCTTTGCGTCCCCAAGTTACCCTGGGTTTGCCATTTACAGAGAGGAACACTGTTTTGAAATTAACTATACCGATTCATCACTGTTTCTGTCAAGGATTAATGGTCATAACGACTAATTTGATGGCTATCGGCGAAAGACCCGTAAAAATATGTAGAATTGTGAGGCACCCCATGATATTTTGTTATTTAACGCATTCTATGTATTATTAACTTCTATTTTAGAACACGGGGGGTCGGTTTTGAAAAGCTCAAACGTAACAGTTGGTCTGCGTCTCGGGATTGCATTTGCGGTCATTGTCGTTTTGCTGGTCGTTGTTGGTGGCTATTCAATTCAGCGTCTTGGCCTTCTGGATGAAAAGGTCGGTGTCCTGATTCATGACAAATGGCCCAAGTCTGTGAAGCTGAATGATACGAAGGGTCAGGTTAACGTCATTGCCCGCGCTCTTCGGAATATGGTGATTACAACCGATCCGGAAGTCTCGGCGAAAGAGGGGAAACGGGTTGTTGAGGCGAGGGAGATCATTGCACAGCGTCTTGACGAACTGACCAAGGTGGTGAAGGATGATACGGGTGTTGCACTGCTCAAAACGGTCAGTGAGGGGCGTCTTGCCTATATGGAGTCGCAAAAGCTCATTGTTGACCTTATTGCACAGGGGCAGAAGGAAAAGGCGGGCGTTGAGTTGATGACCAGCGTGAGGAAGACCCAGAGTGCCTACCTGGAATCCCTTGACAAGATGATTGCGCATCAGGGGAAAGAGATGGAGGCACTTGGTTTGGAAACGGATCACGTGGTGACCCAGGCGCGGATTTTTGTCATTATCATGCTGCTGACGGCACTCATTGTTTCCGTACTCTTGGCGACTTTCATTATTCGCAGCATTACCGGGCCGGTTGCGGAACTGGTCAGAATCAACGAACGGCTGGCCGATGGTGATCTGACGGTGGAAGTAACGTTGTCGGGTGAGGACGAAATTGGTCATCTTGCCGAAGCTTCCCGTAAGGTGATCCGGAACTTAAGAACCATTCTGCTGGATGTTACGGAAACATCACACCAGGTGGCCTCCGCATCCAGCCAGCTTCAGTCTACGGCAGTACAGATAGCCACCGGTGCCGAAGAGGTGGCAGCTCAGTCCGCTACGGTTGCCACGGCCGGTGAAGAGATGTCCGCCACTTCGGGCGACATTGCCCAGAACTGCCAGATGGCAGCCGAAGGTGCCCAACGAGCGTCGTACTCGGCCCAGAGCGGTGTTGCTGTTGTGGCAAAAACCGTTACGGTCATGAGCCAGATTGCCGAAAAGGTTCAGGAATCTGCCCAGACTGTTGCGAGTTTGGGAGAACGTTCTGACCAGATTGGTGCCATTATTGGCACCATTGAAGATATTGCCGATCAGACTAACCTCCTGGCTCTCAATGCCGCCATCGAAGCAGCGCGGGCCGGTGAGCAGGGGAGGGGCTTTGCCGTTGTTGCCGATGAAGTTCGGGCACTTGCCGAGCGAACTACCCGGGCAACCCGGGAAATAGGTGAAATGATCAAGGCTATCCAGAGTGAGACCAGAGGGGCTGTTGCCGCCATGGAACAGGGGGTCAGTCAGGTGGAAGCCGGTACGGTGGAAGCAGAGAAGTCGGGTCATGCCTTGAAGGATATTTTACAGCAGATCAACGATGTGGCAACTCAGGTTAATCAGATTGCCACCGCCGCCGAGGAGCAAACGGCTACCACCAGCGAAATTTCCGCCAACATGCATCAGATTACCGATGTGGTGCTGCAGACATCCCACGGTGCCCAGGAATCGGCAACCGCCGCAACCCAGCTTCATGGTAATGCCGAAGTGTTAAAGAAGCTGGTGGGACAATTTAAGCTGTAGGGACGTATGGCCATACGCCCCTACAATAGTACCCTGTAACCTCTAAATTGTCGCATCAAACCCCTCCAAACCTCCCCTTGTCAAGGGGGGATTGAGGGGGGGTGGTTTTAAATGTTACAACCCGGAAGTTTCTCCTGAATTTCTCTCATTAATCTGTCCAGCTCTTCCGAAAACGAGCGGAGCTGTACAGCTGTAATGACCTCGGCGGATACCCCCTCATTGATTGCAGTTTCAAGAACCTGTGCCCGTGATTGCAGCTCCACGGCACCGATGGTGCCGGCACTTCCCTTGACGGAATGGGCGTGCCGGGAGGCCAGTTCCCTCTCACCCTTTGCTACCGCCTCCCCGATAACCGGTGCTATGGTGCTCCACTGTGGCACAAAGGAACGGATGAGCTTGTCATAGAGTTTTACTTTTCCGGCTAATCTGAGCAAAGCTTCGCTCACCTGGAGCCCCGGGATCTGTGAATAGGGTAATTCCCCCTGCTTTGTCTCGGTAGTCGGTGCCGGAATGGTCTGTGCTGCCGGTACTGCGGGGTCTTCCCGATAAGAACCGGTTTGTTCGGCTGCTGCTGTGGTGGGGCTATTTCTGTTGAGAAGGAGAGCCATGACACGCAGAAGGGTCTGGAAATCAATCGGTTTGGAAATGTGAACATCCATGCCGGCCTGGAGGATTTTATACTGTTCCTCTTCCATGGCATGGGCGGTCATGGCGATGATCGGCAGGTCGGTAAAACGGCCATCCCCCCTGATGCGGCTGGTTGCCTCAAAACCATCCATCACCGGCATCTGAATATCCATTAATACCAGGTCAAAACTCATGTCGCCGTCACAGATTCTGGTCACCGCCTCTTGTCCGTTTCCGGCGACGACGATCTCAATTCCGGTCTCTTTCAGAAGCTCTATGGCAAGCATCTGGTTGGTTTGATTATCCTCTACCAGGAGAACAGTTCGCCCACTGAAGTTGTATGAAGAGCGGATATCCGCCGTGGACAGGGTGCCATCAAGGGCAAAGCGATCCACATCGTCCGCAGTGCCAATGCCGAACCAGGCCGTAAAGCTGAAGATACTTCCAATCCCCTCTTCGCTTTCACACCAGATAGTTCCCCCCATCAACTCAACCAACTGCCGGGAAATTGACAGTCCCAGTCCGGTACCGCCAAAATTGCGGGTGGTGCTGTCGTCGGCTTGGGTAAAGGGAAGGAATAGTTTTTTTTGCTGCTCCGGCGCAAGTCCGATGCCGGAATCCCGTACTGAAAACTGTAACTGTCGCCGCTCGCCCTGTTGGTGTATCAGGCGTACCGTGAGAAGGACTTCGCCCTGCACCGTGAATTTGATGGCGTTACTGAGCAGATTGGCAAGAACCTGGGTCAGTCGGTGGGGATCGCCGACCAGAAAGGGGGGGATTGTCGATTCACTGTGTGCCCGGAGGGGGAGCCCTTTCTCGGAGGCATTTTGCTGTACCATGCCAAGGACATTGTTGATAATGACGTTGCTTCTAAAGGTAATCTGCTCAAGGGTGAGACTGCCCGATTCAATTTTCGAAAAGTCAAGAATATCGTTGACAATATTGAGCAACAGCTTGCCGGAGGTATGGATTCTGCCCAGATAGTCCTTTTGAACAGGGGGTATTGGCTGTCCCAGCATGAGAGCCGAATAACCAATGACGGCGTTCAGCGGGGTACGGATCTCGTGGCTCATGTTTGAGAGAAACAGGCTTTTGGCACTGTTTGCGAATTCAGCAGCTGTCAGGGCTTTCTGCAGATCCAGTTCCAACTGTTTTCTCTCAGTGATATCCTGAAGATAACCGTAAATGCTCAACAGCGTGCCATCTCCGTCCCGTTCTACGTTTACCCGTGTCTCAACATTATGTATGATGCCGGAACGGGACAGCAACCGGTGGTCAATTTCAAGGTGGGTAATAGAATTATCGGGTGCCAAGACGTTACTGATATGCTGCTGAATCAGGTGGGCGTCTTCTGGATGGCTGAATTCGCGGATAAAGGTGTCCGCTGCCATGGCATAGCCCTTTTCACGATCAGCTGTGGTGCCGAAGAGTGAGTAGAATTGGTCATTAAAAATAAACTCAAGCCGGGTGACATCCAGTTCCCAGGGGACTACTTTCGCCAGATGGGTGGCCATTGCCAGCTGATTGTTTTTGCGTTGCAACTCCACTTCCAGATGTTTCTGCTCAGTGATGTCGATAGTGTAACCGGCCAGTAGGGTCTTCCCCCCCTGCTCTATGGGAAACTTGATGCTGTAGTAAACCTTATCGTTAAAATGCTCCACCACCTTGGCAACCCTGCCACTACGGATGACCTCCCAATTATCGGCGATAATTTTCTGTGCCAGAGCGGTGGGGAATAGTTCCGTAATCGATTTTCCAAGCATCTCGGAACTTGGTATGCCGAGCAGTTCTTGGTAGTTTTCGCTGGAGAGCAGAACCTGGCTGTCTGTGGCAGTGGATTCTTGTATGAATGTGAGGACGGGAGAATATTTCATGAAGAGTGAAAGCAGGATAGTGGCATTTTCTATCTCTGCGGTACGTTTTTCCACCTGTTCTTCAAGGGAGCTGTTGATCAAACTGATTTCTGATAGCTGCTCACGGATTTGTGCTTCACTTCGTTTGAGGTGGCGGGAGGTGCGGATCAAGCGGGCAACCATTACGAGCAGGACAACGGCGAGCAGAGCGGAAGCGGTCCGGTAGAGGAAAGCCCTGCCATGGTCCGGATTTGGGTCGTAGATGAATGGGAGGAGATCGATGTCTTTCGGCAGCATACCCAGTTCTGCGTAAGTTTCGGCAATATGCCGCCAACGTCCCGGGTTACTGTAGCCGATTTCTATCAATTCGGGTTGGATTAGCTGCCGTGTTTGCTGGGCTTCATACTTCAGGTGAGCGCGATTGGCTCCGGGTGCATAGCGTGCGATGATCAGGTCAATGATCTCGTCGCTGTGATCCAGTGCGTAGTGCCAGCCCTTCAGGCTCGCCTCCCGGAAGGCTCTAGCCCTGGCAGGATGTCCTTTCAGCTCCTTTTCGGTGGTATACAGGTTGTCGCCATAGAAATCGATGCCAGCAGAACGGGGGGAATAGGCGCGGTAGTGAAAACCTGCCCGGTTGAGGCTGTCAGGCTCATCAGTAACATAAGCGGCGACCACATCTACTTTGCCGTCAATCAAATCATGGGTGTTAAAGCTGTGGGGCAGCAGCTGCATCTTTTCAAGGGGCAGCCCCTCCTTTTTCAGGTACGCCACCAGTTCGTCCGCTTGGGGTTCCAGCATCAGTCGCTTGCCGGCCAGGGAGTGAATGGTCTGGCTGGTTGACTGTTCTCCGGTCAGGAGTATGTAGGGGGAGTGTTGCAGGATAACCGCCAAGGTCACCACCGGTTTCCCGGCGTTACGAAGCAGCAGTAGGCTGCTGGTTCCCACGCCGTACTCGGCTGTGCCATTCAAGACAGCGTCGGCAGGATCCCGACCCGAAATTGCCGGGTTGATGGTGACATCAAGGCCGGCATCCCGATAGTACCCCTGGGACACCGCCGCGTAATAGCCGGCAAACTGGAACTGATGAGTCCATTTGAGTTGGAGAGTTACTTTCTCAGGTGCCTCGGCACCAGTGGCCGGGCTGGCAAACAGCAGAACCAGAGAAAGGAAAAATAAAAAGGGGGATGCCGGAACCGGCGATCTCATTGGTACATGTTCCGCAGCGTCACGGAGCCAAAAGTGCGTGGACGGTGGCCAGCATTTCATCCAGATCAAGTGGCTTTCCAATAACTTTTTGCACATTCATGGCATTGGCAATACAGGTAATCAGGTTCTTGTCAAGCTTCTTCGACCCTCCGGTCATGGCGATTATTTGTACCTCGGGGCTGCGTTTCTTGATCTCGGTAATGACTTCAATGCCATCCATATTGGGCATAATTATGTCCGTAATGATGAGATCATAGCGGTGTTTTTCAGCCAGAGCCAGACCGAGTTTTCCGTCATCCGCACAATCAACGGTATGACCATCTTCGGTAAGTACTTCGTCAAGAATCAGGTGGATATCACTGTTGTCATCAATAACCAGTATGCGCGCCATGGTGGTTTCCTCGTTACTAATGTATAATCTCTACGGACGATTCCTGCAATCATGATGTCAGGCTACGCGGAATTTGCCGATGATAACCTGTAACTGATGAGCCTGCTGTGCCAGAAGGGATGCTGCTCCGGCCGTTTCTTCTGCACCGCGGGCGGTCTGGTGGACGATGTCAATAACATGTTGAATATTGTTGGTGACTTCACTGGTAGTCGCGGTCTGTTCTTCGGCTGCGGTTGCTATCTGGTTAATCTGCATGGTAACTTCATTGATACGAACCCGGATTTCCTCAAGGGCGTTGCCCGATTGTTGGGAGGACTTGGCTCCTTTTTCAACCTCGTTTACCCCTTCTTCCATGGCATTGACTGCCGACCTTGTCTCATTCTGAATGGCCTTAATCATTTCACCAATCTCTTTAGTTGCCTTGGTGGTTCTCTCCGCAAGGGCGCGTACTTCATCGGCAACCACGGCAAAGCCTCTCCCCTGTTCTCCCGCACGTGCCGCCTCAATTGCGGCATTCAGGGCAAGCAGATTGGTCTGGTCGGCAATATCCTCGATGGTGCCGATGATGGCTCCGATCTGCTCGGAACGGGTTCCCAGTGCCTCGATGGTTACTGAGGTTTGGCGCACCCGGTCTGCGATGACGCTCATGCCGCCGATGGTCTCGCTGACCACCCGTGCTCCGGCATCGGCGGAGTCGGTGGTATGGTGGGATGCGTCGGCTGCCATGGAGCAGTTACGGGCGATCTCGCCACTGGTGGCGGACATTTCTTCACTGGCGGTGGCCAGGGTGGAGGTCTGGTTAGCGACCTCTTCAGCACCCGCCGCTATCTGACTTGAAGTGGCATGGAGCTGGTTGGAGGCGGAGGCAATATTATTGGAGACATCCATGGTGCTGGCGATTATTTCCCGCAAAAACTGAGACATGGTGGCCAGACTTTCGAGTAGAATTTTGATGGAACCGCTGCCCCCCTCGGGGACGACAACCGTCAAATTACCGTGGGAGATGGCATCAGTAATGCTGGCACAGGTGGTAATGGTTCTGTGGATGCTGCGGATAATCAGCACTGATACAAAGGCGATCAGAGCCAACCCTGCCAGTACTACGGCAAACATCAACCAGTTGTAGAAACTGAGCAGGCTGGCGGTCTCCTTTTCAATTTTGTCATTACTGGCGTTACTGAGGGTGACGATTTTGTCAATGGCACCACGGTGCCGTGCGTACTGGGGGGTCAGCACGTCACGCTGAATGGTACGGGCTGTGGTAATATCGGCTTTTTTCAACGCGGGAAAGAAATCCTTCTCAGCGGAGGCAAAAAAATCGCGGGCTGACTGAGCCGCTTCGCCGTTTAAGAGAGTCTTTGTTTCGCCACTTGACAGCTCTTTTTTCCAGTAATCCTGCCGTTCCTCAAACTCCTTGCGGAGCCGGGCAAAGTTCTTAATATGTTCATCAATCTTGGCACCATCGGTCTCTTCCATGGCCTGGAAGGTGCCCAAATATGCCTCAATGACATATTCCGGTGGTGGGAGGATGTCAGCGACCAGATCCTTCCCCTGCACAATTTTTGCGTAGATAGGGCCATTGACCGATGCTTTTGTGATGACGAACGTTGACAACGCAATGAAAATAGCAAAACCGGCGAGAAACAGTCCGGCCAGAAAGGATACCTGCTGGGTTATGCTAAAACGTGAAATGTAATTGTCCTGGGACACCTGGACCTCCTTGTCAGATAGGAATATATAGAAAAAAGTTTAATATATCTGTTTAAATATACAAGTCAATGAAAATTATCTCAGTGGTCGACCGACTGTAGCTGTTGTGGTGCCGGTGACTTTTTGATGTTTTTTTCTGATGCCATCCGATATAGTTGTTCGTGAGCCGTCAGCAGGAGGCGATCATGCGGTAATTTATGGCTGGAGGGGAAACATGGAAGCGGAGTCTACGGAGTTCTGTGCCGATAAAGAGCATGCCGGGCATATCTGTGAATTGGAAAGTCGACAGGAGTGGGATCTCATCCGACAGGTTACTCTCCACCCGACGGTACGCTGCGAAAATTGCGGTAGCCTGGCAAACTGTGCCGGGGACGTCTGTATGCCGACAGAGATAGAGAGCTGAACGGCGGGATTGGGTTCATTACATAAAAAGAGGCAGGTAACGTGCAGCATATGTCAGAGCATCCCCACATAAGCGATTATTGCCGCTATTTTACGTTGCGCCAGAAAGTCTATCTGGTCAATATGTCAGAGGAGCGGAACAGGGACGTGTATGAGTCACTGAGCGGCGTTGTTACGGCCAGTGGTCAGGATGAGCTTGAACTGCTGATGGTTCATGGTGGGCATGGCATAAAGGAGAGCCACGGAGGAACTGCCACCTATAAACTGACCAGTGAGGCACTTGGCAGTGGTATACAGGTGTTGGCAGACCTGGTTGGGGTCGTGACTGACAACACGCTCCGGTTTCGCATGCATGGTACCCTGGAGCTGTTTCAACGGCGTTTGGATTGTCGTGCTCTGTTGACGGTACCGCTGTTTCATCTGTACCGAAATCTGTCCCTTGATCGTTTCCGTGCAGAGTGGCAGCGGGTCATAGATTATCAAAAACAGAGCAGCGTATTGCCCGGTCTTACCCTGGTGAAAACCGAAATAGATCTTAGTGCCGGCGGTGTCGGCCTGTTGTGCGGGGCGGAGAAAAAGCCGACCCCCCTGTCCCTGTTTATTATCGGTCTGGAAGATGGGGGAGGGGTGGTGTGTGCTCTGGCTGAAATGGTGTGGGAGAAGCAGGAAACTGAGGGAGTCAGGTGCGGTTTTCGTTTTATCCAGATCCGTAAGGTTGATCAGGAGCGGATTGATAAACTGGTTACCGAGGTGCTCCGGAAAGAGGGGGGGACGCCCCAGGGGTACAAACGGAATTGGGTGCTGATGGATAAGATGGTCTCCGATATTTCCCACCCCCACTGAGCGGCTGCAGGGGGGAGCGTGCTGCTGAACGGGCGGTGGCTCCGTTTGAACGCTGCCACCACCCGTATGATTTCTCTGAAACCTATGCCCGGCCAGCTCCACGTGCTTCTTCAAATTCGGTGCGGGCTTTCTGCATCTCTTCAACCTCGCGCAGCTTATCCCCCATCCACGTGTGGAATTCCCGTGCATTTTCATAACTCATGACAATACCGGTATCAATGTAGCGTACCATGCTGCTGGCCAGATCGGCCGGTTCAACGGCGGTTTCACGGCCAATGGCACCTTCTGGTGTGATATCATAGGCAATGCCGTTCGGCAGTGGCTGGCGCTCAAGGTAGAAGTTGATTACCATTTCTCCGCGAGGTGAGAACCCCCCCTGGGCACCGTTTACGTAGGTGGGGTTATAGGCGTAATTAAAAACATACTTAAATTTGATTCCCGGTTTCTGACTGCTCATACCTCTGTTCTCCTTTGCTGTGTTGAGTAGTGTTGCTATAACTATAAGAGTACCTTCCTACCATAAGAGGCATACTAAGGAAAAGGGTTTTTGCGTTTCCTGCCGTGAAGGGCGGTTACATATTGACTTTTTAACGGTATACCTGCTATTCGTGTTCAAAGGAGCTGTGGCAACGAGCTGTAATGAAACCGTTTTTATTTTGAAGAACCATCATTGTTAGTATAGTGTACTCAAGGGGGAATGGACGGATGAACATTCGGAAAATCAGCTTTATCGGCGGCGGTAACATGGCTGAAGCGATCATGCGTGGGCTATTACGTGAGGATGTGGGGGTCGGGATTACGGTTGCTGAGATCAACCCGAAACGGAGAGACGAGCTGGCGGCAAAGTTTGCCAACGTGCGGGTTATTGCCGATGCCGCCGAAGCGGCACAGTGGGGTGAGGTTGTCATACTGGCGGTAAAACCCCAACAGGCGGAAGGGGTGCTGGATGTAATAGAGCCGATGGTTACGGCACAAAAACTGGTCATTTCAATTATGGCCGGTATTCCGAGTGCTAAAATTGAGGCGAATCTCTCTTCTGGCTGCCGGGTCATTCGGGCCATGCCCAACACGCCGGCACTGATCGGCAGTGGCGCAACGGCAGTGAGTGCCGGTCGCAAGGCTACAGCCAACGATCTCGATATTTCCCGACAGATTTTTGCCCTGGTTGGTACCGCCGTTGTGGTGGAAGAAAAGTTGATGGATGCGGTTACCGGATTGTCAGGGAGTGGTCCTGCCTATGTGTTTTCCTTCATTGAAGCACTTGCTGATGCTGGTGTTAAAAACGGACTGCCCCGAGATGTTGCGGCACAACTGGCCTCCCAGACCGTATTTGGTGCGGCGCGGATGGTTGTGGAAACCGGTGAGCATCCGACGTTGTTGAAGGAAAAGGTAACGTCACCGGGGGGAACCACCATTGCCGGCCTTCATGCACTTGAAAATGGTTGTTTCCGTGGTGTGACCATGAATGCGGTGGATGCCGCCTGCAACAGGTCAAAGGAGCTTGCTGGAAAATAATGTTCGGTACCTCCCCCGCAGCACGGGGGGGGGAATCAGTTGGAGGGTATGATGTTTGAATCCGCCGAACTGGGTCACACCATCAGTAAGGACGTCTGGAAAAAGGAGATCCCTCTCTTGCGGGAGGGGTTGCTGGAAGCCCAGTTGGACCTGTGTCAGTCTAAAAAATTTTCCGTAATCATACTTATTGCCGGTGTGGACTGTGCCGGAAAGGGTGAAACGGTAAACCTGCTGAATGAATGGATGGATCCTCGCCACATTGAAACCCATGCGGTTCGTGACCTGACCGACGAAGAACTGGAGCGTCCCCCCATGTGGCGCTACTGGCGGGTACTTCCACCACGAGGGAAAATCGGCGTCTTTATTGGAACCTGGTATTCGGCACCGTTACTGGAAAATGTGTCCGGTGCCATCAGAAACGCCGAACTTGACCAACGGCTTGAGAGTATCCTCCGCTTTGAAAACATGTTGTGTGATGAAGGTGCCGTGGTGCTGAAGTTTTGGCTGCACCTCTCCAAGGATGGGCAGAAAAAACGCCTGAAACTTCTGGAAAAGGATCCGGGCACCCGCTGGCGGGTAACCGATACGGACTGGGAGCATTACCATCAGTATGATAAATTCCGCCGTGTGTCCGAACGAATGCTCCACTTTACCAGTACTGCAGACTCTCCCTGGACCATAGTCGAGGGTACAGATCCCTTCTACCGTTACCTGACCATTGGACGGGCTATCCTCGCTGCACTACGGGCGCGTCTTGATGCTTCTCCCGTAGCGAAACAGGACGAACCGGTGCCGCCACTGTTACCATCACTTGATAATCTGTCGCTTCTAAAATCCCTCGACTTGTCTCAAACACTGAAGAAAGCGACCTATGAACGGGATCTCGAAAAATATCAGGGACGGTTGAATCTGCTGACACGGGATCCCGGTTTTAAAAAGCTCTCAGTTGTGGTGGCCTTTGAGGGGAACGATGCTGCTGGCAAGGGGGGGAGTATCCGGCGTATCATTCAGGCACTTGATGCCCGCCAATACCGGGTAATTCCAGTTGCCGCCCCTACGCAGGAGGAAGGAGCCCAGCCCTATCTGTGGCGATTCTGGCGTAACATTCCCCGTAAAAATCACTTTGCCATCTTTGACCGCACGTGGTACGGCAGGGTCCTCGTGGAACGGGTCGAGGGGTACTGTGACCGGAAGGACTGGTTGCGGGCCTATGGGGAAATTAACGATTTTGAAGAACAGATGGTTCGGAACAAATCCGTTGTGGTGAAATTTTGGCTGTCGATCAGCGAAGAAGAACAGCTCAAACGTTTTAAGGAACGTGAAGCAATCGGCTTCAAACGCTACAAAATTACCGATGAGGATTGGCGGAATCGGGAAAGATGGGGCGATTATGAACGGGCCGTCTGCGATATGATCGACCGAACCAGCACCGACATTGCCCCCTGGACACTGGTTGAGGCAAATGATAAGTATTTTGCCCGTATCAAGGTGCTGAAGACCCTCTGCGAGCGGATCGAACACGCCTTGGGTCAGAAGTCTTAGGGTGCCGGTGATGACCGAACGTGCCAAGAAGCTGTTGTTGGTGTTTCCCCCCCTCAACGTGCCGACAGCACCCCCCCTTGGCGTGGCTCTTTTAAAGGGATATATTGAACGGGAGCTGCCGCAGTGGCAGGTCGTTATTCTGGATTTGAATGTGTGGCTGTTTAACCGGCTGTTGCAGCCAGGTTCGCTGAGGGGAAAACTGAATCGTACCACGTTTCCCGAAGCCGTGCTGGCGGAAGTGGCCCTTGAAAAGGGGGCAGAGGTCTTTCGAGGGGGGAGTCAGGCTACGGAATTTTACACAGCTCCTGAACGATATGAGCTGTATGGGGAGCTGTTCAGTCGCTTTACCCACGCCTTTGGGCAGGAGCTGGCGGGCTATTGCCGTGACTTTGAACATGACGCTGTCCCCCATCCTCTCATTACCGAAATGATCGGGCAGATTGTGGCTCAAAATCCGCACTGCGTGGGACTTTCCCTGAGCTATGGGGATCAGCTTCCGGCCGGCATTACCATTGGCAGAATACTCCGGAAAAAATTCGGGC
The DNA here is from genome assembly GCA_903876875.1 of uncultured Geobacteraceae bacterium. GTDB lineage: Bacteria > Desulfobacterota > Desulfuromonadia > Geobacterales > Pseudopelobacteraceae > JACRCG01. The sequence continues at coordinate 24,846 of CAIRBT010000102.1, read as the reverse complement.
TGAAGGTCATTATGGGGGGGAGTGTTTTCAGCGGTTCTCCGCAGCAATTTCTGACCACCTATCCCGATGTGGCCGATCTGGTCGTTGCGGGGGAGGGGGAAGCTGCCCTGAAACAGTATCTTTCTGACGGACTGGAACCGGCAGAGGTGCCAGGGGGCAACTGGTTGCACAACGGTCTTGTGCGGGGCAACACCCCAGAGCTGTGCTATGACCTTGATCGCTTGTCCCCTCCGGATTTCAGTGATTGCAACCTGAACAATTACTACTCCCCCCGTCCGGTTATACCGCTGCTCCTGAGTCGTGGCTGCTACTGGAGACGCTGTACGTTTTGCGCCCATTATCGCTCTGCCGGTATGACCTACCGCAGGCATGGTATTGACTACGTCATAGCCATGTTACGGGGGTTTACCGACCGGGGCATCCGTCATTTTGCTTTTATCGACGAAATGATTTCCCCCGTTTACTTTCAAAAACTGGCCAAAGGCATTCGGGAAGCGGGGCTTGATATCGCCTACTACGCCCTGGCACGGCCGGAAAAAGCCTTCACCCCCGAGCTACTCCGCCAGATTGCCGCCTCGGGATGCAGGTTTATTCTCTGGGGGGTAGAAAGTGCCTGCCAGAGGATTCTTGATTTGATGGATAAGGGGACACAGGTTGCCGAGGTCAGGAAGGTGTTACACGATTCGGCTGCAGCGGGGATAGCCAACCATGTCTATATAATCTGCGGATTTCCGACCGAGACCCCCCTTGAACTTGCGGAGACGGTCAAATTCCTCATGGAGCTGCGGGGAAGTATCCATGGTGTGCATCGCGGGCCGTTTGTTCTGCAAAAAGATACCCCGATCTACGATGCCCCGGAAAAATACGCTATTACCCGTGTCGGGGTGGCAGGGGAGGATGTGTTGGGTGGTCGCTGTGATTTTGAGGTTGCAAGCGGCATGACCCCCACAGAGGCGCGGGAAATCTTTAACAGTCTTCAGCCGGTTTTCAGAGCCTTCAGCCCCTACGCCCCCCATCTGCCCAATTTTCGTGACCACGCCCTACTGGTGTACGACAAGGCAGGTTTCTCCCTCAGGCCGGATCGACGTATCTTTCCGCACATTGTGTATCCCGACGGGAGTACCCAGGGGTAATGCTCCCTCATATTACATTATTCCCAGACATAAATGGATGTATCAGTGGGGTCAGTTCCGAAATGCCCCCTCACGGAAGCTATCATTATTGCATCCAGAACCATCGCTTTCGGGAATACCACACGACCGTTCGCACTATAGACATTTCTGGCAATGACCATGCCGGGGCGAAGCTCATCGGGGCCCATCAGTTTCTCGACTTTTTTGGGGGGATCGACGGTTGTGGTTGCATGGTAGTAATAGCGAACCACTTTTTTAAAGACTTTATAGAGTGCCGGATCAAGGCAATTGCCAACCTGGGAATTTATCCGGGTGAGTGCCTGTTCGGCAATGTCACCCACACACATCATGGCAGTTTTGTCTATTTGATCCGCAAAGGCAATGATCCGGGAGCCTAAGGGAATGTCATCGCCTGAAAGTCTGTCCGGATAACCGGTACCATCCATATTTTCATGGTGATGTCGGATAAGTTCTGATACCGATCTGAGTTCGTCAATGTGATCGAGGAGCAATTGGGCACGCACCGGATGCTGGCTATACTCTCTGAATTCGTCTGATTTCATTACTTCCGGGGCGGTTATCAGCAACCTTTCAGGAATGCCGATTTCTCCAATGTCATGGAGCAGTGCTGCAACCCTGATCGTTTCGGTTGTCGTTTCGTCCAGTCCCAGATCTTTTGCAGCACTTTCCGCAAGCAGTTCAACATTGTGTGCATGTTTGGAGGCGCGCGCGCCCCGCAGGTCAACAAGGGCACAGAGTGCCCGAATCATCCCCTGGATGCTGGAATCACTCTCGCGGACACGTTCCAAAGCGGCTTGAACCTCTTCGCTTTTCTTTCTGATGGCGGTGGTCTGTTGGAGTACCCTGTTTTTCAGATTGCTGTTCCACTCTTCCAGCTCTTCTTTCTGCTGCTGAACCAGGGCGTTGAGTTGCTTATTCTCTTCAATGATTTTATAACGGTCAACCCCTTCACGGACGCTGCTCAGTAGTTCTGTGTCATCCCACGGCTTTGAGAGATACTTCCAGGCTTTGCCTTTGTTTATCGCATCAATCGCCGCAGAGGTATCTGCGTAGCCGGTCATAATGATACGGGTGGCATCCGGTGCCTTATCGATGGCCTTTTCGAGAAAAACTGCTCCGTTCATGCCGGGCATTCTCTGGTCGGAAACGATTAAGCCAACATTGGTAAGTTCGTCAAGAAGTTTGAGTCCCTCTTCACCTGACGTTGCCGTGACTACTTTGAGATTTTTGTCATGGAGCAGAAGCCGCTTCAATGAATTCAGAATATTGACTTCGTCATCCACAAGTAGCACACATGTCTTGTCTGTTTTTTCAGTTTCACTCATGAGATAAACCTGCCTTTTTCGCTAATTGGAACGGAACTCTGAACGATTTATGATTGTTATATTTTGCATAATACGGTCTAATAGTATACCAATATATGGGCAATATGTACAGTAGGAATTTGTCTGACATAAAATATCCTCGCGCTATGTAGGAATCTGCCGGTGTGTTTGTGTGTCTCACACAAAGCCTGTGCCAACAGTAATAAAACCTTACTAATGCCCTTGCCAGTTACCCAAGATTACGCTACTATCAGTACAGAATATATGTTTAATGGGGTGTCTTGCTATGAAAAAAAGAATTACGGCTCTCTTTACCATCACCGTTGCGGCGGTACTTTGTAGCAGCATTGCCTACGCAGCTAAAAAAAAGCTCCAGACAAAATCGGAACCCAAGCCCCAGGATATTTCAGAAGCGGATCTTGCCGCTGGGTTAACTGACGTGAAGGGGGGGCAAAAACAGCAACGGACGGTGGTTCTGCCGGACGTTATACAAAAAGAGGACGAAAAAGCCAAAGAGTTGATGCTTGCCACCATGAACGGTCAATAATTACCGGAATGATTTTCTATCCGCCCCGGAAAGTTATCTGCACGTTTGGTGTCGTGTTTGCAGCCCTTTTCCTGTTTGCCTTGTATAGATACGGCCAAGTTCACAAACTCGCCTATCTCTGTATTGCACTTCTTTCGCTGTGTATCTCTCTCTACCATCTTATACCGGTGGTACGGAATCAGATTGTTGAAATCGTTTCAAACGGAATTATTCTCACCACCTTCGGGCGTCAAACCCTGCTGAACCCAGAGCATATGTATGGTATTGAATACCGCAACAACTGTATTGCCTCCTATCAGTTCAAACAGGGATCCCGCTACTATCAAGTTACACCGATAGCCTATACACATGGCTTTGAGATGTTACTGGAGTTTCAACGGATTTTTGGAAGTTGAACACCGGTATGTCCGGCATAATCTCTACGTCACTGAATGATGGTAGAAAATGCTGGAAATGTTTGAATTACCGGTGTGCAGGTGCCCGAAGTTATCAGGGAAAGGTTTAGCTCCAGTACGGCACCAATGAAAATCCCCTGCTGGTGAAGCCAGTCATTTGTCGTCTCTCCCGCTGGATTGCTCACAAAAACAACGGAATATCTCGCCGGTGAGTAAAAGCCCGCCCGGGGGTGGGGGGCGTTGAACTGTGCAGCGAAATGCAGCTGATAACCATTTTGGGTAGCGGTAAGGTCGGTAACGGTTGCTCTGCCGGTATAGGTGGCGTAGGAACAGGGGCCTCCCACCAGGGGGACGCTCATTGCAGACGCTATCCCGACAATGATAAACAGCAGAACCACCATAAGACAAAACGCATTCTGATAATAACGATGCAACATACGTCACCTCCCCCGTTACTGACATGCTTGGCACGAACAGCTTATAAGCTAGGTAAGCCTATCACATATCACACTGATCGTATGCCGTTTTTATATATTCCCCCGCACTTAAGCCAATTTACTTCAAAATGAAATGTCAGACATCCCACTCCCCCTTGCCAGCGGCGGCGGTTTAAAAATTCTGCGAAAACTATCTCAATGAAATGCATTTAAATAATTTACATATATTAAAAACTCCAATATAAGTAAATCTTAAAATATCTGAGAGAAAAGTGGCAACGGCACGAACGGCCGATGTGACTCAAGAAACATTATGAAACTATGGCTACTCACCATAAGTATCGTCTGTCTGGTACGTGTTATCGCAGTGTCGGCCGAAGAGGTCAGGTCTGTGGGCACCACTGCGGTCTATTTTTCGCCGAACGGCGGGGCAACGGAGGCTATTATCGGTGAAATACACGCTGCTAAACACGAGATTCAGGTTCAGGCATATTCTTTCACCAGTGCTCCCATTGCGAATGCCCTGACCGCTGCCTTGAAAAGGGGGGTCAGGATTGAGATCATTCTGGACAAATCCCAGCGGAGAGAAAAATATACCGCAGCTGATTTTGTGAGTCACGCTGGCATACCTACCTATATAGATGACAGGCATGCTATCGCACACAACAAGATAATAATTATTGATAAGCGTGTGTTAATTACCGGTAGTTTTAACTTTACCAAGGCTGCTGAAGAAAAAAATGCGGAAAATCTGCTTGTCATCACGGGTAACAGAGAACTCGTCGAAAAATATCTGCAAAATTTTACAGAACATAAAGAGCATTCAGAGCTATATAAAGGTAAAACGCGGGATATCTCGTACCTCCGTCCGGAAAGGCACCGGAAGAAGACAGAATTTAATTGAATCCTGCAGAACAATGTCGTATTAAGTAGGGCTCTAGTTATATGGTTATTTTTATGTAGGTCCACAAGTATGTACCAATAGGATGAGTACCCATTATGGCCATTGTTCCGGCAACCATAGAATCATGTAATAATATGTCTCTGCTTAAAACGCTGAATATTCGCCTTGTAGAGATTGACGACTCTTCTGCCGTTATGGAGGTGCTGGTAACTGATATTCATCAAAATTATTATGGTGGTGCCCACGGTGGCTTAATAGCAACCCTCATGGACACTGTTTCTTTCTTTCCCCGACCACTACTTCCTTCGGGGGTTAGATGTACGACTGTTAACCTGAATGTTAACTATATCAGGCCGGCTGCCGTGGGAGACCTTCTGACAGCCCGTTCCACCATTGTGCATCTCGGGAAAAAAACAGCATCGCTCACGGTTAAAATTGTCAACCAGGCAGGAAAGCTGGTGGCTCACGGTACGACGACACTTATGCTGCTTTAACATACATGGAGGTAACTCATGTATCACAATAAACGGGGGTATTATCATGGCAACAATTGCTGAACTGACAGTACAATTGATGACGGCGCGGCTTACAAAGAGGGATCTGAGCTTTGAGGAACTTCAGAAAGAGATGGATTATTTCGCAGTTAAACTGAGAAATATCGATGCCGGTCTATCCGGTGATCCGGAGTTGGTTGTTGGGGAAACAGCAGTCACAGCGGGAGAATCAGCGGTAATTGATTTTAAGAAGATATTTAAAAAGGATGAGGTCGTCTGCCTGTTATGTAACAAGGCGTTCAAAACACTCAAAAGACACCTTACCAAGGTACACCAGATTACCGACAAGGCGTACAAGGCACAGTTTGGCATAGATCCCAAACAGCACCTCGTGGCTAAGTCCTATTCTGATCGTAAAAAAGCAGATGCCCAGAGAAATAATCTCGGGGCAAAGATGCAGGCCGCTCGAAAGGCAAAGGCCAGTGCACTGGCGGCAGAAAAAACGGTTTGACGGAGTTTATTTACGGGGAGCCCATGATTTTCATGGGCTTCAAGTTTTCATCGTCGAAGAGCAGGCCTTCAGTAAACCAGTTTGCCGGTATATAGGTCTGGGCAGACGAAAAGAGTATGCCAGTATTGATGTCCATGACCCGGGCATTTACCACAATATTTCCATCAATAACCGAATAGGTGCCTGCCACAACCCCACCAATTTTGTAGATTTCCTTCAGTTTTGTCACATCACGGCTTAATGAAAACTCCCCCGTGTCATTAATGAGAATGTTGTTGGCAAGCCGTATTTCATATACCTGCCATTTTCTCACTTGCAGTTCATGCATGAGGCTTTCGGCAACAAGTCGCCCAAAGCCGGTAGTCTGGGTGATCTTGTTTAAATTAGTAAAGCTGGTAATAATAACGGTATTTGATAGACTTTTCCGATCCGCGTTCCGTTCCAGTTGGTCCGCAAGAAAGATAATTCTGGCGTTGAAACGTCCCATGGTTGAGTTGCTATCCAACGCCGCTATCGGTTCGTTGGAACTATTCCGCTGCATCTTTTCGAGGGAATCGGTACGGCTGCTCTGTTGCTCCCGAGCGGGGGGAGCCGCCTGGTCGGGAGTGCTCTTTTTACTGCCCATGAAATTGGAAATAGTGGTACAGCCGGAAAGAGCCAGTAAGGATGTTGCGATGATAAGAATTTTTACATGTGGTAGCATAGTGATCCCTTCCGTTAGATGAGGTAATTCAGTTTGCCCGGTAATAACGCGGGGTAAAGATGTATTCTACTCTGTTACCGTCGTATTCTACCTGTTTACTCCGGTAGGTAACCGGTACGCTGGGCCGACATCGTATGTCGCTGTAGTTACAGCTACTGCACCACGAGTCCCAGGCCAGATCATAGGTTTCCCGGTAACACTGTCTGCTGTCGGAACAGGGGGAGAACATCCGCTGTCCGGTGCCGCCATCGAGATAAACCTCCGTACGGGTCTCTCCGCCACCTCTATTTGATGAAAACGGAAACAGAGACGATGTGCAACCGGTAATGGTACAGGCTGCCATAATAACAGCACTCAGCACAAGAGTACGTTTCATAGATAGTCACCTCATTTCGTAACAGTTCAGTGTCACTGCAGTTTAAAATTCCACATTATAGCATATCGGCACCGTTGGCGGTTTCTAAAGTATTTTTAAAAGTTTCTTTGCGCCATTCTTACTTCATAAGCATTTTCAAGGCGCGTTTCAGTAGTTCCTCTACCCCGGTTCCGCTTCCGGCCTCCAGATTTGCCACGGTTTTTCGTACGACCGGCTCCTTATAGCCCAGGTTTAACAGTGCCGAAATGACATCGTCAGTCACATCGTCATCGGCAATGGTATGTCGTTCCGTGGGTGGTACGGTTCCCAGATCCAATTTCATCGCTTTGTCTTTCAGTTCAAGAACCAGGCGTTCGGCGGTTTTTTTGCCAATGCCCGGGATGCTTGACAGCTTATGAAGATCTCCCTGGGTCAGAGCCTGGGCCAGTTGTCCCGGCTGGATATTGGAGAGAATATCCCGGGCAAGTTTCGGTCCGACACCGGAAACCGAGATTAATAACTGAAAAAAGGATTTTTCCTGCAGGGTTCGAAAACCGTAGAGCAGGATGGCATCTTCACGCACAGAGGTGTGAATATGGAGGGTTGCAGCCCCTCCCGCCTCGGGAAGCTCATAGTAGGTTGAAAAGGGGATATGCACCCGGTAGCCGACCCCCCCCACATCGAGGACGATGTGATCGGGGCTCTTCTGGGCAATGAGGCCGGTAAGCAAGGCAATCATAGTTTTAAATCCCTCCAGGATGTCTTTTTGCGGTTATCGGTGCCCCGGTAGGCAGATACATGTCTGAGTCCGTGGGAATTGATATGGCAGACCGCCACCGCCAGGGCATCTGCAGCGTCAGCCTGGGGAACTTCCGGTAGGCCGAGCAGAACCTTGAGCATTTTTTGAACCTGCCCCTTTTCTGCCCGCCCTTGACCAACTACGGCCTGTTTGACTTGGAGGGCGGTATATTCGGAAACCGGCAGCCCGCTGTGAACCGCCGCCACGATGGCGGCACCCCGTGCCTGTCCGAGTTTGAGGGCACTCTGGGCGTTGGTTGAAAAGAAGATGTTCTCAATGGCGACCTGAGCGGGGCGATACTCAGCAATGATTTCCAGTAACCCATCAAAAATCGTCTTGAGGCGCCCGGAAAAATCTGTCGCAGCGTCGGTGAAGATGGCACCATTGTCAACATGAATGAGGCGGTTGCCGGACATTTCAACAAGGCCGTAACCGGTGATGCGTGAACCGGGGTCAATGCCGAGAACAATCATGGTCCGCTCCAGAACCCAAAAAAATCAGGCGTCCGATGTTGTGGACGCCTGACCGGGTGGTGATCTCGATGGAGATCCTTACTTGCGCAGTACCTTGATAACGGCAGAAAAATCCTCTTCTCCCAGTCCGGCATCAACGCCGGCCTGGTATACCTTGCTTGCCGATTCGGCGGCTGGCAGGGACAGGCCGACCAGTCGGGCGGCATTCATGACCATATGCAACTGGTCGTTAACGTATTTGAGAGCCAGGCTGCGGGAAAAATCGCCCCGCGCCATGGCACGACCCTTTTGGTGAAAGAGCGGTGATGCTACACCACGGGTATCGAGCACTTCAAGGATCTTGTCGGCATTAAAGCCCATTTTTTCGCCAAAGACCAGTCCCTCGGCGAGTACCTGTACCAGCTCAGCCTGCACCAGATTGACGATGAACTTCATTTTAGTGGCGTCGCCGATCTGTCCCACATGGATGGTGTTAAGGCCGAAGAATGAAAACGGCTCCCGGCATTTGCCCGCCAGTGCCGGGTCTCCGGCGGTAATGATGGTCATGAGCCCGTTGACGGCGTGATCCTTACTTCCCCAGACCGGAGCATCGAGGAACTGGACGTTTTTCCGGGCGCACTCTTCATTCAGCTTCATGGTCGTTTCCAGTGAATGGGAACCCATGTCGGCGAGGATGGCACCACTTTCAATGCCGGCCAGAATCCCCTCTTCTCCGAAAAAGAGTGGTCCCAGTTCATCTCCTTCCGGAAGGATGGCGATAACAAGATCGCGACCCTTGGCAGCCTCATAGGCCGTTTCTGCGGCATGGGCTCCGGCGGCGGCAAGCTCAAGCACCACTGCCCGCTCCGTATCAAAAACCGTCAGTTCGTAGTTTCCCTTGGCCAGATTGGCGGCCATATGACGTCCGACTGTTCCCAGTCCGACAAAACCTATTTTCTGTAACATGCGATACCTCCTACAGGTGAGCATATAAAATAATAATGTTCCAATTTATATGAGATTTTGTCGGCATGCAATAATCAAATTCAGCGAATGATGATTTTATCAGGTTTCTGGCTACCGCGAGACGGTTACGCCGACCCGGTCGCAGATGTCTGCCACTTTACAGGTGGAGCAACGTGGTGAAACCGGGTGGCAGTGGTTCTGTCCGAAGGCCACCAGCAGGTCGTTTATTTCAATCCAGTATTCCGGAGGGAGCTGAAGCCGTAGCATCTTTTCAGTTTCATCCGGATTTTTGGTCATCACATAACCGAGGCGGTTACAGATCCGGTGGACGTGGGTGTCAACACAGATGCCCGGTTTGCCGAAGCCGAGAGTTAGTACCAGATTGGCGGTTTTGCGTCCCACTCCTTTAAAACGGAGCAGGGTGTCGAGCTCGTCCGGTACCACTCCTCCGTAGTCATCCACCAGTTGGCGAGAAAAGAGGGAAATCTGTTCCGCCTTGGTGTGATAAAAACCGGCCGGGTACATCAGACGCGCAATTTCTCCCGGGGGAAGCTGTATCATGAGTTCCGGTGTGGAGGCCACGGCAAAAAGTCGTGCTGATGCGGCGGCTGTCACCTCATCCTTGGTCCTCAGCGAAATAATACAGGACACCAGTACCTTGTAGGGACTGCCGTTGCACTGGGCAACGATGGTGACGGCGGGGGTCTGCCAGTGGGTGTATTCCTGGCGGAGTGCTGTAAAGCAGACGTGAATATCCATAGGTTTCATAATTGAATTCTAGCGTATGATACCTTCTTCTGCAATAGTGCTTTTACTTTTTGGTCAGGTCACGTACTATGCTTCAATGAAAATTGATTTGCACATACATTCTAATTTTTCCGACGGTGCCTATTCACCCGGGGAGCTGATCTCCCTTGCCAGCAATAACGGGGTAGAGGTGATCGCGCTGGCCGATCACGATTCGATTTCAGGGATTGACGGGGCGACCGTTGCCGGGGGAGTTGCCGACATTACGGTGATTCCGGCAGTGGAGCTTTCCGTGCAGTTTAACGAGTGGCGGGATGTCCATCTGCTTGGTTATGGTATTGACTATTGCGACGTGCTGTTTCAGCGTAATCTTGCGGGGTTCAGCAGTCGGCGGGAAGGGCGCAACGACGAGATTCTTGAAAAGGTTAACGAGTGTCTTCTCGCCGAAGGGCGCATCCCCATCAAGCGGTCACGGGTGGTTGCCTTTGCCCAGGGGGTCATGGGGCGTCCCCACATCGCCCGGGCACTTCTGGAACAGGGGTACGTTGATTGTGTTGAGGATGCCTTTCGGCGCTACCTGATTCCGTGCAATGTGCCGAAAAGTTACTGGCCGATCCATGAGGCCATTGCCGAAATCCATCGTATTGGCGGGGTTGCCGTGCTGGCTCACCCCACCAGTATTACGAAAGAACTTAATCTTCTCGCGGTGATTATCACGGAACTTCAACGAGTGGGTCTTGATGGTGTGGAGGTCTATAACAATATGGGGTGGCCCCAGGAAATTGAGTTTTTACGGAGATTGGCAGTGGCGAATGGTCTACTGGTGACCGCCGGGTCAGATTTTCATGGTATTGAAGAGGGGCTTGAAATAGGGAGGGGGCGGGAGGGCATGTCCTTCGACAGTTCCCTGCTCGCCCCCCTGTATGAACGGATAGAATATATCCGGAGTAAGGTACCCGCCGCTTAGAAGTGCTCCTTGTATGCCTTGTAGTCTACCACCTGGATATTCTCTTCAACTGAATTAACTCCTTTTACTGACTTGACAATATCGATGGCAGCATTTTTTTGCGCTTCGGTAATGATGTAGCCGCTGATGCTGACCATTCCTTTGTCGATCTCAATGGTAAAGGGACGATAATCTTCCAGAACCGGAGAGTTCAGGAGGGCGGTTTCAATTTTCTTGGACAGGATGACACTGTCTATGATGGCTGCCCCCGATTTATCCGATTCTTTGAAAGAGGGCTCCCGGGTGGTGGCGATCACCGATTCAACTATGGTCGCCTCCGAGAGGCGCGAGGTGTTGAACACCAGATCGTAGTTGTTGGGATCCTGCCAGTCTCGGTCAAAGTAGAAGTGAATAAAACCACCACGCTGGTGGTCACTGCGGCGAATGAGCGAACGAGCCATGTCAGGATCAATCCATTCCCGTTCGGCAAAACGCTCAACCCGCTCCTCAAAATCGGCAATAAAGCGGAGTCGCAGGATGTTTTTACAATCCTTCAGCAGATCCTGCCCCCCTCTGCCGTAAATAACCACATTCCCCTTACGGGCAAGCTCCAGAATAATAAGCTCGATGGAGTTCAGGGCAGCGGCCCGTTTCCGGTCTTCTGCAGTCACATAGGAGGGGGGTTTCTCGTCAACCAGTTCAAGCATCTCCGGAGTGAGGCCATACTTTACCGCGAGGGACTTGATGCGGGGCCCGTCGATAAGAGTGTACTTGAGTCTCTGGGCGACTTCAGATGCTATCTGATACGCTCCCGTACCCATTTCGCGTGACACGGTTATGATTGCCATTAACCACCCTCCATTTGAGAGAATCTATGATATCCACATATAACATGATATGGTGCTGTATACAAGTTGATCATGAATTGTCCCCAACTTATTACCGGTTGTCCGATTTTTTAGGCATATCCCGCTACATCTATCTGGTATTGGGTGCTACGTGCCGTATGTTTTGGGAAAGCAGGTAGTATATAATCTGCTTGCGTTTGCAGGTAAATTTGTCGTATAAATTCACTATGAAAAATAAAATATACATCATTAAACTTCTTATAACTTCGTGCCTGTTGTCTGTGCTGTCACTGTCTACGACAGCGCATGCCATAAATTATGCGACCGGGGCTCGGGTTGCCCCTGGCTACCAACTCAATGTCTATCCATTCTCCTATGGTGCTGATATCCGTACCGATGGTGATGGGCACCATTTACTAAACGACCTGGGACTCAAGAAGTATGGTTCTTTCATTGGCAACAACTATTATACTGGTGACTTTTTTTTCAGCGCTACCATCCCTGTCGGCACCGCGGCTATCGGAAAATATAACACTGAGGATTCCGGATTCGGAGATATTCAAGCCCGGGTTGGCTGGTTTCTTCCCATAAATAGTGTTACTATTCTGCCGGTTTTACTGGTAAAAATTCCTTCCGGATGTTACGATGCAGGTCGTCCGGTTAATTTTGGCGACGGTCAGGCAGATGTTGTCTCAGAACTGTATTTTTTCAAGCTCCTGCAACCATTTTCTCTTGATACCGTGTTCAAATATGCCGTTCGCTTCCGGAATCCGGCAACTGATATTACTCCGGGGAATGAAGTTACGGTAGAAAGTCTGTTAACAGCCAAGGTTGCCGATAATGTCAGAATAGGTCCGGCGGTGAATTTTATCACCGGTGAAGATTCCCGGCGGGGTGGTACTGCTCTTTCCGGGAGTGCCGTAACTCGCTTATCCGTTGGGGGAGAGGTTTTTTACGGCGGCTTCAATAAGGTGAAAATTTCGCTTGCCGCATACCAGGATATGCTCTCCCGCAACAGCACGGAAGGGGTTCTGGCCATGGGCCGTTTTACTTTCAGGTTTTGAGGGTCAGTAACAACAGAACAGCTGACGGGTCTCCATAAAATTTGATACCGCTCCGATTGTCAGTATCAGCATCGCCATTGATTGCGTTTTTGTGCTGATATTGGTTTACACGTGGCGTACTGTGGGGCTAAAACTGTAATCCCCAGGGGGGTGGGGGTGTAATTATGCCAACTCTTCCAGCTCAACGATCACGGTGACGACCACCCTTCGCTGAGTTTTTCCCCAGCCAATATCAAGGGGAATCCGGAGTTCTTTCCCCGCACAGACAATGTCCTTTGACTGTACGACGATAGAGGGCGATTCACCATCGGTGGTATCAGGGGGGGCCGGAGAAAAGAAGGGGGGGGGAGTGTTCTGCTCCACGGCTTCCTGCTTTTTGGGGGGGATTGGGGTGTCGTCCGTGGTAACTGAGCCCGTTTCTCGTGTCGTGGCGTTTTCAATGATGGTGCGGGACAGGGTTGTCAGTGCGGCCACCACCCCCTCACCGCTGGCGGCAGAGGAGTAGCTGACCGGCAGTGCCGAGAGGTCTATCTCTGCTGAGTAGTCGCTCCCGTTGGCTGATGGGGTGTGGGGAGTCGTACTGTTAAGCTGGAGAACGGCAGGCGTTTCGTGGAGTCCCTTGCCGTAGGCGGCAAGAAATTCACGTAGGCGGGCTACGGCGTCACGGGTCTCCTGCAGATGTTCCGGGGCAGGATCTGCCACGATGATGATACCGTCACTCCCCTTGAGAATCATCTTCCAGGTGGCTGGGTTTGTCACCACACCGGTGAGAGTATAGATGTGGAGTCTGATATGGTAGCCGGTGGGGAGCGGTGCCTCGAAGGGGCTAAAGTCAAAAAAAAGCAGATTGTCGGAACCGGCGGCTGTGCTCCGAAACTCACCCCGCAACGACGGCTTGATCCGTGTGTAAATATAGTTCAGTATGGTGCCCTTACCGCTGCACGGGGGACCATAATAGACAATTTTGGCGTTAATTTCTTTTTTTGCATGATTAACCAGTGCCATACAATCTCCGGAAACTATCTTTTTTTGTTGAGCAGAAGCCGCTTTGCCATGGCAGCAATTACCGTGGGTATGTTTTTACTTTTTGCGTAGGAAGCAAGATCCTTCTCCCCCATTGCTCCCAGATAGGTGAGAGCGTTTCGAACCGGTGTCCTGCTGTTTTCGATAAGTGCTTTCCGTATGCTGTAGTTTTTGATCCATTCCCTGTTTGCACAGATCAGCCGTATGACCTCATCGTTCTGGATTCCGGATTTGACAATGGAGAGCACCTCTGGTTCGGAGATGCGCGGGTTTCTCATCACACTTCCCGAAATGAGTTTATTGGCATCTATAATGAGGATGGAACGCCACTCCTTGTCCCCCGTCAGTGCCATCTTAATCTTGTCCGCAATTGCCATGGAGCGTGCCAGGTTGTATTTACTCTGAAACGCGGCACTCTCTTCCTTAACCACACCATCCTCTTTCGGGGAAGCCACCTCGTCGGAGTCGTCAATGGTGTGGTTTTCATCGGTACCTGCCGTCCCCTCAGGTTGTGAAACCGGGAAAGGGTAGTTAGCGCAGAAATGTGACAGTGCTCTCATGACGAGGGGGTTGGGTTCTGTGGTTGCCAGATACTCCTCGATAACCGCTTTCGGCATTTCCTTCAGGTAGGAGTGGGCGGTGTTACGGATGGCCGGAGCGGCATCCTTTGCCAGGCAGATGAGCAACGTCAGGCGATCCGTGGCGGACATGAGGCGACTCTCTGAAAAGGCAGCCTGTTTTTGTTCTACAGAAGTCCCCGGACGCACATAGTTAGCTACGACCGGGGAGATGAATACGGTGACTTTTTCCGCCATGGTGGCTATTTCTGAACTTTAAGTACGGCGATGCCGAGCTTTTTGACGGTATCCAGTGCCGTATCAGCTTCCTTCATGCTGGCAAAGGGGCCGATGATCAGGCTCTGGGTCGGGATAGCAATTTCTACACGGGTCACTGTTGTGGGCACCCCGGCAAGCTTCAGGCGATCCCGTTCCACATGGGCCGCCTCGGTCTGGAGATACGAACCGGCATAGACAATAAACTTCTCCGACTGTTCAATAATAAAGGCATCGGAGGTAATCCGTTTCAGTCGTTGCAACGCAGACTGTGCCTCGGTACGGGTTCCATATTCGGCCACCCGGAGCCGGTTCATGGGAGCCACCTTGTGGGCTGCCGTTTTGATGGAGGGAGTGAGGCCGGCCTTACGCAGTCGGCCCAGATCGTCGGCCAATTTTTCTTCGAGAACATAATTTTCGGCAACCAGTGACCACCGGGGTGGTGTGCCGTTCTCCCGGGCTGGTGCGGCTGCCGGGGCATGCTTTTTGACGATTTTCTTAACCGGAATTTTATTACTATTGGCGGTTGGGGGTGCCGCGTCAGTTTTGTCTGATTTTACCGTACGTGTGGCAGATGGTGGCTGCGACACTGTCCTGACCGGTGGTGCTGCTCCGACAGGTGGTGTCGGTAGTGTCGGTGGTGCCGGAGTCACCGGTTTTGCTGCTGTTACTGGTGGTGCCGGTTTTGCCGGTGTCACCGGGGGGGCTGCCACAGGGGGAGGGGATACGGCAACCGTTTTTGGTGTTTCTCCCCCCGCCGAAGCCGGTTCCGGTTTGTCGGGTGTACCGGTGCGGGGAGGGAGCGGCATGCGCACTGCCTGTTGGGTCGGGTGGGGAGGAGGTGTGGTTACAGGCACCTCTTCAGGATTTATCAAACCGGTAAAAAAATAGAGATATGCAAAGCCGCCGGCCACCAGGAGGAGAAGAATAAGCTTGGCAGTCTGACTCTTCTTGCCGACCGGGGTACCCTGCGGTTCCTTGATACTCGAATCTTTACCCAATTTAATAGTCATACGTTTCCTCGATGTGTGGAGGTTGGCAACAAACCGTTATTGCTGTTCCTCTTCTTAATGATGGTTGTGAACTTCCTTCTTTTCCGTCAGGGATTCAGTAATTATTTTCTGGGCAAGGTGTGACGGTACCTCTTCATAATGGGAAAACTCAATGCTGAAGAGACCCCGGTCGCTGGTCATCGATTTCAGGTCGTTGGAATAGGCCAGAACTTCGGACATCGGCACCACAGCTCTGATGATCTGGGAATTTGCCTTTGGCTCAACGCCGACAACCTTGCCACGCCGTGAGTTGAGGTCGCCGATCACATCCCCCATGTTGTCGTCCGGGACGGTAATCTTCATGTTGACAATTGGCTCGAGCAGCACCGGTTTGCAGAGTTCCATGGCCTTTTTGAACGCCATGGAGCCGGCAACCTTGAAAGCCATCTCCGAGGAATCAACCGTATGGAACGAACCGTCATAGAGTGCTACCTTGAAATCGACCACCGGATAACCGGCGAGGAACCCTTCAAGGCAGGCTTCCTGAATCCCCTTGTCAACGGCCGGAATATACTGGCGGGGAATGACCCCTCCGACGACCTTGTCTTCGAAAACATACCCTTCACCGCGCCCGGTGGGGGACATTTCAATCCAGCAGTCACCGTACTGGCCACGTCCACCGGACTGTTTCTTGTATTTTCCCTGCACTTTGGCGGTGCCGCGAATTGTCTCGAAATAGGGTACCTTGGGGGTTTTCAGCAGCACTTCAACGCCAAATTTACGCTTCATTTTTTCCACAATGACTTCCAGATGCACCTGCCCCATGCCAGAAATAATAAACTCCTTGGTCTGGGTATCCCGGTGTGATTCAAGGGTCGGCTCTTCTTCGATCATCCGGTGCAGTGCGTTATGGATTTTATCTTCATCGGCCTTGGTCTTCGGCTCGATGGCGTAGGAGATAACCGGAAGCAGCTGCTTTGCCGGCTCATAGACAATCGGTTTGGCGGCGTCACAGAGGGTATCACCGGTGACCGTTTCCTTCAATTTTGCCACGGCGACGATATCACCGGCCACCGCCTGCTTGATCGGATGCTGCTTTTTTCCTTCCAGTTCATAAATCTGACCGATTCTCTCCTCAACCCCTTTGGTGGAGTTAAAGATGACCGAATCGGAATTGAGGACGCCGGAATAAATTCTGAAGATAGTAATTTTACCGGTGTAAGGGTCAGAGGTCGTTTTGAAGACCAGAGCCGAAAATGGTTCCTTCTCATCGGGTGCCCGCTCAATAACCTCTTCGGTTTTGGGATTGATGCCGACCGCCTTGGTCCGATCCAGGGGGGAGGGGAGGTAGGCACAGATGGCATCCAGCAGATGGGGTACGCCGATGTTGGCGGTTGCGGAACCGCAGAGTACGGCGGTAAAGGTGTTACGCATGGTGCCGACCCGCAGGCCGTCCAGGATATCTTCCAGGGAAAGTTCACCGTTTTCCAGGTATTTTTCCGTAAGTTCGTCGTAAGCCTCAGCCACGGTTTCAACCATCCGTTCCCGATGGCGGGTGGCCTCATCCAGATAATCGGTTGGAATAGCCCCTTCTGTATACTTACCCGAGCCATCCTTACGGTAGAAGAAGGCCTTCATGGTAATCAGGTCGATTATCCCTTCAAAGTCGGATTCAAGGCCGATCGGCAGCTGGACAGCGATGCCCCGGGCACCAAGCATTTTTTCCATGTCGTCAATGGCTCGCAGGAAGCTGGCACGTTCCCGATCCAGCTTGTTGACAAAAGCGATCCGGGGGATTTCAAATTCGTTTGCCCAGCTCCAGATCTCTTCGGTCTGTGCCTTGACGCCGGAAATGGCCGAGAGAATGATGACGGCACAATCTAGCGTGCGCATGCAGGCGCGGGTGTCGGCGATGAAATTGCCGTAGCCCGGTGTGTCGACGATATGGATGGAATGCCCCTGCCACTCGCAATGGTCAAGTGCCGACGTTATGGAAATCTTCCGTTTGATCTCCTCCGGTTCAAAGTCCATGGTGGCGGTGCCATCATCCACCCGGCCAAGGCGGTCAACCATGCCGGTGTCAAACAGTATTGCCTCTGAAAGCGACGTCTTGCCGGCACCACCATGTGCGATGATACCCAAGTTGCGGATCTTGCTGGTTTCAAACTGTCCCATAGAACTGCCTCCTTGTCTGCAAAATGAATTTCATGGTACTAAGTCCGGCTCAAAAGACCGGTCAGCGATTTCGTTCGTAGAGAATGCGCAAGCCATCGAGTGTTAGATTTTCATCCACCTCATCGATGGTTTTTGAATCGGGTGCAATGAGTGAGGCCAGGCCGCCGGTGGCAATGACCCGGAACTCCTCGTGGGATTCTGCTCCGATTCGTTCAACGATGCCGTCAACGAGCCCCACGTAGCCGAAATATATGCCGGATTGCATGGAATTAACGGTGTTCTTGGCAATGACATGGGGGGGCTTGGCTATGTCGATCCGGGGGAGCTTGCTGGCCCGCTGGAATAGTGCTTCAATGGAAATTGCCAGTCCGGGGGCGATGGCTCCACCGCAATATTCTCCCTTGCTGTTGACATAGTCAAAGGTGGTTGCCGTACCAAAATCCACGATGACCAGGGGGCATTTATGCTTCTCAAAACCGGCCACTGCGTTGACAATACGATCCGCACCGACCTCACGGGGATTGTCGTAGTGGATCGGCATGCCGGTTTTAATGCCGGGGCCGATTATGTAGGGTGTCAGTTTGAAAAAATCATGGGAAATGGCTTCCATAATGCCGGTTAGGGGGGGCACCACCGAAGAGATAATGGAGGCTCTGACGGCAGAAAAATCGAGACCTGCCTGGTCAAACAGGCTGTGGAGCAGGACACCGTATTCATCGGAAGTACGTGATTTATCGGTGGACAACCGCCAGCTCCGCACCAGACCTGGCCCGTCATAGACCCCTAACACAATATTGCTGTTGCCAACGTCAATTACCAATAGCATTCTAAAGTATCCTCACGTCTCCACAGGTAATCCGGTGAAGTTTGTTATGTCCGGTATCAAGCAGCAGCGCACCATCCCCGTCAATACCGGCAAAGTCTCCCCGTACCGGTTCGGCACCGGAGTCGGTCACCAGCAGTTGGCGGCCGTTTGCGTTGCAGCGTCGCTGCCACTCCTCCCGAATGGGACCAAAGCCCCGTCTGCAGAATTCGTCATACAGCCGGTCAAGTTCATGGAGCATGACTCCGGCAAAGCGGGAACGGTCAACTGCCACTCCCGACTCCAGCTTCAGTGATGTGGCTGGGTAGGGGAGGTCTGCGGGAAATTGCTCGCCAGTCATATTAAGATTGACGCCGATGCCGAGTATGACAAAGTTGACAGCATCGGTTTCCGCACTCATTTCATTGAGCAACCCGGCAACTTTTTTCCCCGAAATCAGCAGGTCGTTGGGCCACTTGATCTCCGGCAGCAGCGGAGTTGTCAACTCAATCGCCCGTGCCACCGCTACGGCCGACAGGAACGTCAGTTGTGGTGCCCCCTGGGGCATGATGTCCGGCTTGAGGATGATGGAACAGTAGAGATTTGCGAGTGGAGGGGAGGCCCAGATACGACCACGGCGTCCCTTGCCACCACTTTGTGATTCTGCAATGACGACAGTGCCTTCGACCGCCCCCTCTTCGGCCAGTCGAAAGGCATCGGCGTTGGTCGATGTGGTCTGCTCCCGTAACTCCAGTCGCCTCCCTACGACACAACCTGCCACTGCGGCCGCGATGCCATGGCGCTCCAGTACATCCGGTGTGCCGACCAGGCGATAGCCCCGTGAGGGAACCGCTTCAATGGTGTAGCCCCCCTTTCTCAGCGCCGAGATATGTTTCCATATGGCGGTTCGGGAAACGCCCAGCTCTCGGCTCAGATGCTCACCGGAGATAAAGCCGTTCTCCTGACGGAAGAGCTGTACGATTTTTCCTGCTTTTTGATGCATCCCGGTCACCTCGAAAAAGAGAGGGCATTCATTGAAATTAATCAAGCAACATGGAGATATCCATGGCGCGGGGGGAGTGGGTCAAAGCACCCACGGAAATAATATCCACGCCGGTTTCCGCAATAGCCCGAACCCGTTCCAGGTTAACCCCTCCCGATGCCTCGACCTGGGCACGTCCGCCAATGGTGGCAACGGCGGCTTCCATCTCCGTAAGGGTCATATTGTCGAGCATGATAATATCCGCACCGGCGGCAAGTGCTTCATCCACTTGGTCGAGGGTCTCGGTTTCGATCTCAATTTTCAGGGTGTGGGGAATATAGGCTCTGGCGCGTCGAATCGCTTCGGTAATCCCTCCGGCCGCGGCAATATGGTTCTCCTTGATCAATACGCCATCATACAGTCCGGTCCGGTGGTTAATACCGCCACCCACTCGTACAGCATGCTTTTCAAGCTGACGAAGTCCGGGGGTCGTTTTGCGGGTATCAACAATGCGAGTGCCGGTGCCGGAAACCGCCTCGACAAAGCTGGCCGTTAATGTTGCAATGCCGCACATACGCTGGAGCAGGTTGAGGGCAACCCGTTCCCCCATCAGCAGATGGGATGCCTCACCCCGTATGGTTGCCAGGATAGTCCCCTTGTCAACACGGTCGCCATCCCGCACCGTTTCGGTAAAGTCGGTTGATGGGTCCAGTTTGCTGAAAACCCGTGCCGCGATGGCAAGTCCGCAGACCACCATGGCCTCCTTGGCAATCAGGCGAGCCGAAGCGGGACGGCTGCCCGGAACCACCGCGCTGGTGGTGATATCACCGGTATGGATGTCTTCGAGGAGGGCCTGTTCAATCAGTCGATCGATCATAATCATATGTGGTCACCCAAAAAATAAAGTTACCAGAATCTATACCACAGCAGATGGCCGGTATCAACCGCTATGACAACTTTCGTAATCGCTTCCACATGAGGGGGGCGTGAGCAGTGTTTTTTGACCGTCCTCTACTCAACTAAAAAAGCCATGGTTACAAACAAAAAAAGCCCCTGAAATCAGGGGCTTATCTATTGATATCTACGGTATTCTTTCGGGTAATGGAGGCGCGTGTCGCTTCCAAATGCAAGTCATAAATATCTGATATTAAACGTTATTGCTGTTTTTTTATTTTGAAGATACTGTCAAAAATGGTGTTAAAAAACAGAGCAGCCCGCTATTGATAGTTTTCATAACTACGGCTTTCAAGCGCCTTTTTGTAATGTTCACACCGCAGATCCAGTATTATTTTGGCAAACTGATCAGCTTCGATCTCTTCCGTATCATCTGTGAGCGTTAGTGTCCCTCTGGGGCTATTGTTGCTTAGAACTTTGTCAGTATGTAGTACAATGTGCCCTATTTCGTGTGCCAGTAGTTTGCGTAGCTGCTTAGCCCCGCCGGTACCAGAATCTTCCTGTAAACACTTGGGTAGGCTGATACTTATGTTATTATTTGTCATTATAGCCCTGGCGCATGTTGGCATGAAATTAATGTAATCTACAAAAATATGGGCTCTATTACGGTTTATTTGACTCATTTCTGCCGACAATTTCTCAACCATCTCGTCGTCTTCAGTCTCTTCTATCGCTTTTTTGATCCGCTCCACTTGCTGCTTACTGGCTTCCTCAAGTTTCTTTTCCAGCATTTTTTCACAACCGATAACTGCATGAGAAAGATAATACTGTGATGACAACTCGTTCAGTTTACGCGCTTCAGATTCAATAGCATCTATATTAATAGTCATTATTTACGCCACTTATCCTTTACAATGGCCGTAAGCGCACACCAATAATCTGCTTCAATATCTTCCTCAGTTCTCCCGATGATAGTGAAGTCAAACATTTCATTGATAAAGTTGAACTTGTCCCTCGGGCTGGAACATGTGGTGTTGGCCATAATCAGGCAATCAGCCTCTTCTGCTGTGAACGCAAGCTCAATGAGAGCTTTAAGCTTGGATTGTTTCATTATTTCTGCACCCCTGCAAACTGTATACGAATATTTATTCCATATACTATTGATTCAGTTTTGTCAACTTCCCGTGTTCTTTTTGGGCTTTTCGTTACCTTTGTTTGCCGTGCTCCCTCTGCATTAGATCGATTGGAAATCTAGTCCCTCCGCTTGTTTCTTCGACTGTATTCCGATCAGTTGGTCTCTGATTTTATCAGTGACATGCCGCCGTCTTTATCCTTGTGGATTGTATATCTGAAGTTGGTACGGAGTTTTGCACCATAACTATTTTGGGCATCTACAGTCCCAGTGACTACCCACGTATTTTTTTTATTGGCCTTGGGAACCACGGACAATTCGTATTCATTCGGCATGTCAGCAGTCGCAGGGGCTTTTAATTGCTTTTTTAAAAACTCAATTGCCGCATGCCTGACCAGGTAATCTTGCATGTCTTTGTCTTTCTGTTCCGTGCTTTGTGGTACCGGTTCTGCCTTTTGAGAGGCTGCCCTGTTGCCAATTGCTGACCCAAACGCACCTAACATAAAAAATACAATAAGGGCTTTTACTACAAATGAAGTGCCTTGCGGCTTTTGGCAATATGGGCATATCTTAGCTTTTCCTGGGATCATCATTGCGCAGTGCTTGCATTGTTTTTCCATACTCTCCTCCAATTCTGTTTATGCGAATGAGTCGCTCTGTAACCTTGTTAAACGGGCTACATATCATTCTCTGCCTTCTTTCTCCGTACCTTATCTTTACGTTGATCCTCTATGGATAAGTCACGATTAAAACTTATTTCGTTGACTCCGTTATTCAGGTTCAATGAAATATATTCATCGCGATGGTCCCAACGATAATACCCTTCGCGCCAGTCGCCGCGTTTTTTGGCTGGCTTCCCGTATTTTGTAATCATTGTTTTTTCAAGCCCGCCGCCATACCGTCCCTCGGTTTTAAATCCTATTATGATCACCTTACCTTTTTGGATACCGATCTCAATGCCTTTTGTCGGTTCTCCACCGAAAGTGGTGAGGTCTTTATTTGATCCATCGGGCTTACATATTTCATCGACCGATTGCCCTTTGGAGCAAGTAGACAGCCCCTTCTTTTTGGCGGCCTCTGCACTCATACCAACGTAAATACCCTTGAACCCGCACCACTGTGATGCCATGCCCGTAGATGGGAGTAGCAGCAGACATACCACAATAATTGATTTCATAAATCTCCCCCCCTCCATACAACCCTCCCTATAATTCTGATCCCGTCCAATTGGTCTTCTCGGAAGCTCTCTGGTTCGTAGTTGGCGGAATTGTCGCTTTTTATGACCACAACTCCGTCAAGACGGTATTGCACCCGTTTGACCCAAAGTCTATCACTGTGTTGAATTACATATATTGCATCTGATTTAAACCTCGTCGGCGTTGTATCTATCAAGATCAGGTCTCCATCGCGGATTGTTGGCATCATAGAATCGCCGATAACCGATATTAACACAAGGTTTTCGGGGGTGATGCCTTTTGCACTTGTGAGCCATTCTGGCTTAAATGCAAGATAATCAACGATTTGCTCAGACGTTATAACAGCCCCGCCGCCTGCGCTGGCCTTTACCTCGTATCTTGGCACATGAATGTAATCAGATTTTACATCTGATTGAATGCCTGCGCCAAAGTCAATATCAAGAAATCGACATATCGACATCAACTTCTTACTCTCTAAATTGGTCTTATTGGTCTCGTATTCACTGATGTGCCCCCTAGAAACGCCAGTAGCTTCGGCTACTTCCCTTATCGTTAGCCCCTTACTTTTGCGAGCATCCCTCACCCGCCTATAAAATTCGTCCGACATAGTGAATTTCTCCTTGACTTGTCCGATATATCGAATTATTGTGTATTCCAGGATAACGCTTAACGACAGCTTATCACAAAAAAAACGAAACGAAAGGAGAAAATCATGGCTATCGCACTGGCAAAGAAAACGAGAAAGACAGAAGTGGATCTCCATGTTGTAGAAAGCGGAATCCCGTTGCCCACTACATTATTCAGGTACCCGTTTAAAGAAATGAAGGTGGGGGACAGCTTCGCATTTGCCCAGGGGAAAGAAATCACTCTGCGGGGATGTGCCAACTTATATAGCTCAAGGCACGAGGGAGTAAAGTTCACGATATCTAAGGCTGCTTGTCGCTGCTGGCGGGTGGCGTGATGAGCAAACATGACTTGTTCCCCGAATTTACACGCTCGGCATTAACAACAAAAAACGAAAGGAGAAAAGAAAATGGCACCACCAAAGAAAGAAAAAATTATTTTTGTCAACATCCGTGTTCCTGCCAACCGCATCAGGCAAATCAGGCAGGCCATAAAAATTAGGGGGGTTTTAAATGTTACTGAGTTTTGCCGGCAGGCGATTTATGCGGCGACAGACTCGGCGATCGGCGCAGGGGAATAAACCATGGTGACAGAGAAAGAACACAGGGAACTCTTAAACAGCATTTTGACATTGATGGGAGCGAACTCAAACGGCTCAGACATAGAAGTTAAGCAAGCCTGTGAAGCACTTACGAGCGCAATCAGCCAATCGATGCTACATCTTTATGGGAGGAAATAGCCATGGATAAATTTTATCTTTCCGACAAATCAGTTGCCGTGCTGCTGGATATCTGCAGGGACCAGGTATGGCGGTGCGTCAGAGACGGGAGGCTGCCGCCACCAATCAAAATGGGGAGCATGACTAGGTGGCGGCAGCAGGAAGTGATTGACTGGATTGAGAGCAAACAGGAGGGGGCGACAGTATGATTCCGGATTTTATTACATCAGCAGATAGGAAGAACGCATTCTCGCCAACCCCAGATAGCAATACCGACTGGTTCACTACAACTATTGCGTTTTTGGTTGGGTTTGTTTTTGGCTTGCTGGCGCTGGGTATCGTCGCCAAGTGCGATGCTGGACAGAAGTATAAGGTGATAGCTTATAAGGATGAGGGGAGGTGTTAGCGTTGAGAAAACTTAGATTTCAATTAGTGGTGCTGTGGAGGGCAGAGGGCGAACAAACGATAAGCTTCCAATCCAAAAGGGAAGCAGAGGATCACAAGAACATGTTGGATGAAAGCATGGGGCACAAGATTGTCAAGATGGAAGTAATCCCACAATAGAAACGCCGCGTAGCGAGCGCGGCGAATCCGAAAACAATTAAACCACAAGGAGAAAGTATCATGAAAAAGTCAGAATTTCTAGCAAAGTTTGGAATCACTGTCTCCGCAACACTCACCCTTACCGGTAATGCAGCCCTGAAAGCCGTTGAATCTGACGGAGATGCCCTTCGGTACGTCAAGGATCAGACCGAGCCTATCTGCCTGAAAGCCGTTGAATCTGACGGAGATGCCCTTCAGTACGTCAAGGATCAGACCGAGCCTATC
>CAIRBT010000101.1 GCA_903876875.1 uncultured Geobacteraceae bacterium | reverse complement strand
GCAAGAACCTGGCCGCGCTCGATATCTTCACGCTTCACGCCACGGAGCAGTGCGCCGATGTTGTCGCCGGCACGTCCTTCGTCAAGCAGCTTACGGAACATCTCAACACCGGTAACGGTAGTTTTGATGGTGTCTTTGATACCAACAACGGCAACTTCTTCACCAACCTTAACGATACCGCGCTCAACACGACCGGTGGCAACAGTACCACGACCAGAGATGGAGAAAACGTCTTCTACCGGCATCAGGAACGGACGGTCAATGGCACGCTCAGGATCGGGGATGTAGGCATCAACAGCGTCCATCAGACGGTTAACGGAGTCTTCACCCAGTTCGCTTTTTTCGCCTTCGAGGGCTTTCAGTGCGGAACCTTTGATGATTGGGATATCGTCGCCCGGGAAGTCATAGCTGGAGAGCAGTTCACGAACTTCAAGCTCAACCAGTTCGAGCAGTTCTTCATCATCAACCATATCAGCTTTGTTGAGGAAAACGACCATGTAAGGAACGCCAACCTGACGGGCAAGCAGAATGTGCTCGCGGGTCTGGGGCATGGGGCCGTCAGCTGCGGATACGACCAGGATCGCGCCGTCCATCTGGGCAGCACCGGTGATCATGTTTTTAACGTAGTCAGCATGGCCCGGACAGTCAACGTGTGCATAGTGACGTTTGTCGGTTTCATACTCAACGTGGGCAGTTGCAATCGTGATACCGCGCTCACGCTCTTCAGGAGCGTTGTCGATCTGATCGAATGCCTTGTATTCAGCCTGACCTTTACCGGCAAGAACGCGGGTAATAGCAGCAGTCAAGGTAGTTTTACCGTGATCGACGTGACCAATGGTACCGATGTTTACATGAGTTTTATTACGTTCGAATTTTGCTTTTGCCATGGATAGGCCCTCCTGAATTACGGATTTGAGTTTAATTAACCCTTAACTTTTGCAACTATCTCTTCAGCTACCGATTTCGGAACTGGCTCATAATGATCAAACGTCATTGCATAGGTGGCACGACCTTGTGTTGCTGAACGGAGGTCGGTGGAATAACCGAACATAGAAGCCAGAGGAACCATGGAGCTGATTACTTGTGCTCCGGCGCGGGAATCCATACCCATGATACGACCACGCTTGGAGTTAAGGTCACCAATAACATCTCCCATGTACTCTTCCGGAACAACAACCTCAACCGACATGATCGGCTCAAGTATAATTGGACTTGCTTTTGAACACCCTTCTTTAAAACCCATTGAACCGGCGATTTTGAACGCCATTTCAGACGAGTCAACTTCGTGGTAAGAACCATCAATAAGAGTGACCTTTATATCTACAACCGGGAAACCGGCTAATACGCCATTATCGAGTGCTTCTTTGATGCCTTTATCAACAGCCGGGATGTATTCACGGGGAACAACACCGCCTTTGATAGCGTCAACAAATTCATATCCTTTACCGGCTTCCTGCGGCTCAACCTCAAGCCATACATGTCCATATTGACCACGACCACCGGACTGACGGACAAATTTCCCTTCAACTTTAACTTTTTTAGTGACGGTTTCACGATAGGCAACCTGTGGTTTACCGACGTTAGCCTCAACTTTAAACTCACGCATCAGACGGTCAACAATGATTTCCAGGTGGAGTTCGCCCATACCGGAAATAATGGTCTGACCTGTCTCCTCGTCAGTTTTTACCCGGAATGAAGGGTCTTCACTGGCTAGTTTCTGGAGGCCAAAACCGAGTTTTTCCTGTTCAGCTTTGGTCTTTGGCTCAATTGCGATAGAGATAACAGGTTCCGGGAACTCAATTGACTCCAGGATAACCGCTTTGTCTTCTTCACAGAGAGTATCGCCAGTAGTGGTGTATTTAAGACCAACTGCAGCAGCGATATCACCGGCATAAACCTCTTTTACCTCTTCACGCTTATTTGCATGCATTTTGAGGATACGACCGATACGTTCTCGCTTGCCTTTTGTTGAGTTATAGATGTAGGAACCTGACTGTACAACACCCGAATAGACACGGAAGAAGGTCAACTGTCCAACGAAGGGGTCTGTCATGATCTTGAAGCCGAGTGCAGCAAAAGGTTCAGAATCAGCAGCTTTCCGTTCGATTTCAGCACCGGTATCAGCATCGATACCTTTAATAGCCGGGATATCCATCGGGGAAGGCATGTAATCAACAACTGCGTCAAGAAGATTCTGAACGCCTTTATTTTTGAAAGACGATCCGCAAATAACCGGGCAAATATGAATAGCAATCGTACAGGCACGGATAGCAGCTTTGACTTCAGCTTCTGTCAGCTCATCGCCGCTCAGGTATTTTTCCATGAGTGCATCATCATGACTGGAGATCTCTTCGATCATTTTTTCACGGTACTCAACTGCTTCGTCGAGCAGATCTGCAGGGATTTCTTCGGTGCGAAATGTTGCACCAAGAGTTTCATCATCCCACAGAATCGCCTTCATAGTCACTAAGTCGATGATGCCTTTGAAATTCTCTTCTTTTCCCACCGGCAACTGAATTGGTAAAGGATTAGCTTTCAAACGATCTTTAATCATCTGCACGCCACGGGTAAAGTCAGCACCGACGCGATCCATCTTATTGATAAATGCTATACGAGGGACACCGTACTTATCAGCCTGACGCCACACTGTTTCGGACTGTGGCTCTACGCCGCCAACCGAACAGAATACTGCTACCGCTCCGTCAAGTACACGCAAGGACCGTTCAACTTCAATTGTAAAGTCAACATGACCTGGTGTATCAATGATGTTGATGCGGTGATCATTCCAGTTACAGGTGGTGGCAGCCGAAGTGATCGTGATTCCACGCTCCTGCTCCTGCTCCATCCAGTCCATTGTAGCAGTACCTTCGTGTACTTCCCCAATTTTATGGGAGACACCGGTATAGTAAAGGATACGCTCGGTTGTTGTCGTTTTACCGGCATCAATGTGAGCCATAATTCCGATATTTCTGTATTTATCTAATGGTGCGAGACGAGCCACTTAATCCTCCAAAAGCTAATTAAACTGCTTACCAGCGATAATGCGCAAAAGCACGGTTTGCTTCTGCCATCTTGTGAACATCTTCACGCTTCTTAACCGCTGAACCGCGATTGTTGTAAGCATCAAGTATTTCACCGGCCAGTTTGTCTTTCATGGTTTTTTCATTGCGAGCCGTCGAATATTTGATCAACCAGCGCATTGCCAGAGACATACGACGCTCGGGTCGTACTTCGATAGGCACCTGATAGGTTGAACCACCAACACGGCGAGATTTAACTTCCAGTGTAGGCTTGATATTGTCAAGGCTCTTTTTAAGCACCTTAACTGCTTCATCATTGCTCCGCTGCGCCACAAGCTCCAATGCCCCATACATGATGGACTCGGCAACACTTTTCTTACCAGCCAGCATCAGTGAGTTAATCAGTTTTGCAACTACCTTGTCATTGAACTTCGGATCGGGCAGAATAATTCTTTTAGGTACTTCTCTTCTTCTCGGCATATATATCCCCTCAGCGAAACAGGTTCAGTATTATTTTGGACGCTTTGCGCCATACTTGGAACGACTCTGCAACCGGCCTTTAACCCCAACGGAGTCAAGAGTACCACGAACAATGTGATAACGAACACCTGGAAGGTCTTTTACCCTACCGCCACGAATCAAGACGACCGAGTGTTCCTGCAGGTTATGTCCCACACCGGGTATGTATGAGGTTACTTCAAGTCCGTTGGTGAGCCGTACCCTTGCTACTTTGCGGAGAGCGGAGTTTGGCTTCTTTGGTGTGGTTGTGTAAACCCTCGTACAGACGCCGCGTTTCTGCGGACATGACTTCAGTGCCGGGGCTGTTGATTTATCTTTTTTGCTTTCCCTACCTGATCTGATCAGCTGGTTGATTGTTGGCATAGTCTTCAAATTCTCCAGACACAAAAATATCAAACTGCTCCCACGCAGGAGCCAATCCCGAAAGTAACAAAGAAATGTATTCTTTGTCAACCTTTTTTATCATAACGAAGCATTGAGCTCTCAATGCTCATTTTACCAAGACGTTAACTTTATCCTACGGCGAAAACATTAATAAGGAGTACACTGATTAAAGTAAGTGGTTGGGAATGGAATAGTGTGATTGGGCCGGAATTTCACCGACATCTCCATTCAAATCAGTGTACGTGCATCACCTCTCGCAAGAGGAACATCTCTATATACTTTTTATTCAGCTATTGTCAACAAAAAAATAAAAGTGATCAAATAATATTCATCTTTTGCCAGATTATACCGAAACCACGTGAATTATGTTTGACTCAGAATCGTTTCATGGGTAAAAGCATCTATTACTTCAGCTACGTGAGGTTTCATAATTTTTCGTTTGCCTCTTCATGCCATATGCTGCCTGGTGCTACTCTCTTTTTTAGCTGTCAATGGCTGCAGACGTTAGGAGAATTCCGTTACCGGAAACGCCAGAATATTAGCAAAGCTGATAATCGCGGTGACTAGCAGAGGGGGCCTCTGTCACCCAGGTGCTTATCAGCCGCCTCACGTCATCGCTCTTGTGGGGGATCCCACCACCGGCATTACTAAAAGTAGCATCTTCATCGCACAGAGGCACATGCTAATCTCTTTTTAGCCATCTTAACCAGCATCGGGTTGTGGAGAATGGAGACTTTATCTTTTGTATCACCCTGCTCGACAGCACTGCAAGTGCGGCTTGTATCGACTGTTTTGCCACTGATTTGAAACTCAGTTAGGTGCTTTCGAGTCTCAGACAACAATACTGAGTGGTCATCATAATGAAACATATTCGCGATACAGGAGTTACCGTTTTCCTGGATGAGCATGACATAAATTTCGTCATAACAATTTCTGACCGAATTACTGTACTGAAACAAGTTGTACTCAAGGGACAGGCTTCGGTGTTGGCAGCTAACCCGAATGTGCGGAGTACATATCTCGGAACATAAAGGAACCTGTATGCCTCAGTGGAAAGTTCTCGTGGTTGATGATGACCAGATGTTTCTTCTGATTATCAGTGAGATCCTGAGCGAAGAGGGATGCGACATTGTGACCGCACCCGATGGCACTCTCGCATGGGAAATGCTCAGTTGTGCTGAAAGCAGCTACGACTTTGTTATACTGGACCGAATAATGCCCGGTATAGATGGGTTGGAAGTCTTGAAAAGAATCAAGGCAGATCAACGCTTAAAGCAAACACCGGTCATCATGCAAACCGGAGCAACATCACCGTCACAAGTCGCTGAAGGAATCGAGGCGGGTGCCTACTACTACCTGCACAAACCGTATGGGACTCGCACCCTGCTTAGCATAACCCGCTCGGTTATTTCAGATATAGAACTCCGTGCGACTCTAAGGAATCGGACGTTACGCTACTCGGAGCCACTCAAGTATATCAACTCCGCAGTGCTCAGTTTTTCAACCATTGAGGATGTACACTGTGTAGCTGGTTTCCTTGCAGCACTCTGTCCGGTACCTGAGAAAGTATCTTCCGGCCTACTTGAACTGCTCATCAATGCGGTGGAACATGGCAATCTTGGCATCACCTATGATGAGAAAAAACAGTTACTTGAAGATGATTGCTGGAAGATGGAATTGCAAGCGAGAGCACTTCAACCAGAGTATGCAGAGCGCATGGGAACAGTAACCTTTACCCGTACAAGCAGTGAGCTGGTATTTCAGATTACTGACCAAGGAACCGGTTTCGACTGGCAACTATATCTTGAACCGGATCCGGAGAGATCACTTGACCCAAATGGGAGAGGCATTGCCATGGCTCGCATCTATTCATTTACCAGCCTGCACTATAGCGAAATTGGTAATACAGTTATTGCAACGGTCACTCTGACCACCTGACCACGGAGACCGGACAGCTAACCTCGCAAATCACCATCTCAGCAGACGTCATAAAATCAGTTGTTTGCAAATGCACATCCGGTTATACTGACGAAGTTGCTCTCACTAGAAGTAAAGGAAATCGTATGGAAATTGTAATCGGCCTGTTTGTACTCTTTGGAGTTTCCCTATCCGCTTCTGCCTGGATTAAAAATCGGGGGAACAACCTGTCCACTTCGCAGCACGCTTCAGTTGTGGAACCTGTGGCAATCTCAATTCGCTCCTGTGCGTCCTGTGGCTTTACCGGTGAAATGAAAACATGGATTTCCCATTATACCCGCCCGAAGCTGCTCTTATTGCTCGGGTTTATTTTGGGATATGTACCAGGATTACTTTTTCTTGTCTACTACTGGGGTAAATTCAAATGTCCAACATGCGGCGCCGTTGGAAAAAACAGATGACAGCAGGAACCTACGGTATTTTCCGTTAGTATAACATAAGAGGAAGAGGGGTTCTGATATGACTTTAATGTTCTGGAATGAAAGCCTGGTCATTGGAATTGATGAGTTAGATGAACACCATAAACAACTTGTATCACTGTTAAATAACGTCTACAGCAACTTTACTCTTGGCGCCAACCGAAGCGGTTTAGCACATATTATCAATGAACTGATACGTTATGCACAATACCATTTTGACGCTGAGGAAAAATGGATGGAAACACACCACTATCCCGGTACTGCAAAACACATTGAAGAACATGTGCGCTTTTATGAGAGAATCTCTCGATTCCAAAACGACTATATCGCAGGTGATGCCACATTAACCCTTGATCTATTTCAGTTTTTACAAAACTGGCTGACGGTACACATCCTTAATACCGATGCCGCACTTGGCCGGTTTGCCCGTGAACAGAACATTGTTCCCAGCTGAGGTGTCTGCAGTTGGCATCAGGTCCGCTGTCAGATCATTCTGCACATTATTGAACTGCTGAACTAACCACATTACCCCAAACGAATAAGCACAACTCCGCTCAATATCAGTACGGCAGAGAACAAACGAATCCGCCCGCAAGATTCTTTCAGAAAAACAATACCGATGATGACCCCGATGACCGTACTGACTTGGCGCACCGGCACAGCATAGCTGACCGGTGACAAATTCAGCCCATATCGAAAAGTCAGGAAAGACGCCATCATAACCGGACCACTAACAAGAATCAGACGCCAGTTTTCACATAATTCGGCTCTAATAAGAGCACGATACTTCATCCTAAGCATGTTGACAGACATAAACAAAAGCATCATTACGACGAGAAGATAGGTAAAATAGAGTGGTGAATAACTTTTAACACCACTTTTTTCAGCAATAGAACCGATTGAATAGATAAAACCAGCAGCAAGCGCATCCCGTACGGAAGGAGTTTTCAAGTTCAAAAAGGGACGAAACAGATCGCGCCAGGAGAGTTGTTGTAGTTGGACTGAATAGGTGCCTGAGAGCACAAGCAGTATTCCAGCCACACCAAGGAGTGTCACACGCTCATTAAGCAGCAGGAAACCCCAGAATGGCACGTAAACCATGGAGGTTTGACACAGGGGATATACCACTGAGAGATCGCCCCCTCGATAGGCGCGGCCATTAAAAAGATGATACAGTACAAAGCAGAATGAGCCAATCATGGCCATCATCACGGTATGTCTATCAGGTACAACAAAGATTCCCGGAATGATCGGAATAACGAGCGAATAAAGGCTCCCCGATGCCACAAACATCCACCAGATAAAGACGGTTTTATGGCGACTCCGCTTTACCAATAGATTCCAGATGGCGTGCATACACGCAGAAATAAGGATGAGGACAAACGCCAAATCACTCATCGGAATACCGGCACCGGAACTCTTCACAGCGCATGTTACCGCCCCTTAACCGCAAAAATTCCGGGGGCATTGCGCCAGTAGCCTTTAATATCTAATCCGTAACCGAAAAGGAAGCGATCACCAATTTCCAGGCCGAAAAAATCAGCTCGCATACCTGGGGTTACTTTACGCAGATGAAGTTTTTCAATCAAAACAGCCATGAGAACCCGTTTCGCCCCCATCGACCTGCAATATTCTGCAACGGACGCCAGTGTAACACCTTCATCAAGTATATCATCCAACAGTACCACTGTTTTACCACGCATTGCCACTGATGGTTTCATTTTCCATTCAAGCAGAGAGCCGTGAATTTCATGTCCGTAACGGGTTGCATGAACATAATCAACCTGAAGAGGGAAGTGGAGTTGGGTAATGAGTTGCCCGGCAAAGATCATCCCCCCGGTCATACAGCAAAGAAGTAGAGGGTCGCACCCCTGAAGTGCGAGGGTCATCTCTCCAGCTATACGACGTATTGCGCAACGCACCTCCTCTTCTGTGGCGAGAAGATCACTGGACTCATAAATGCTGACAGCCTCACAACCATTCATACTAGCTCCTTTCGCATTGCTCCCACAACCCGTGGAATTGGTGCAGTATCATTAACAACAATTGGCTGGTGAAAGGTGCCGGTTGCAGCAAACAGGGCAGCAACATCTGAAGATTGCCCCACGCCTACTTCACACAATAGCCATCCTCCCGGGCAAAGAAAACGGCCAGCATCACGAATCAACCGGCGATACAGATCAAGACCATCAATACCGCCATCAAGTGCAATGAGTGGATCGTAATCTTTAACTTCAGGTTCAAGACAAGAAATATCGGCGGTCGGTATGTAGGGAGGATTCGAGATAATCAGATCAAATGTACGCCCCATTACCGGTTCAAAAAGATTCCCCAGGAGAAATTCAATGGTAACTGAATGGGAGACTGCGTTACGACGGGCAATTTCTAATGCTGATTGAGAAATATCTATGGCAGTAACCGTACTTCTCGGAAGCATTTTTTGTAAAACTATTGCAAGACATCCCGAACCGGTACCGATATCCAGAACCGTTTCAACATGGGGACACCGTATAACAGCCTCGCCAACCAGAACTTCACTATCATGACGTGGAATCAGAACATCGGCTGAAACCGTAAAGTCTAGGCCATAAAACTCCTGATTACCGAGTATGTGCTGGAGCGGTTCACGCCTGCCACGGCGGGATACCATGGAACGATAAGAAGCGAGCTCCTGTTCATTGAGCGGTTTATCATACTGAAGATAAAGCCCAACCCTATCAAGACCTGTGGCACTGCAGAGAAGCCATTCAGCCTCTAGTCGAGCATTGCTAACACCCTTGCCCTGAAGATATTCCTTTGTCCATTGTAACGTCGATAACGTAGTCCACCGGTATATTTCGGTCATGCCCCCACCCATAGTTTAAAAAAAAGGGTGGTCTCATAAGAGGCCACCCTAGAGAAAGAGTTGATATGTGATTACTAAAGCAATTTTACCGCCATCTGTGCGTACTGAAGAATAGGGCCCGCATCCATGCATTGCGCCTGACACTGGATTCGACGTCGGCAGTCGATGTTAGATTTTGCTTCAGAACTTGGGGAGATGCCACCGACTGCGCCCTCCTCGACATCCCCACCTGGACCAGCCCATCGTCCCGCACTTGCCAGCCGCCCCTGCCCCTCGTCACAGGCTGGAGTCGATACACTCGGCGGTAGTGTCCTCTTTCTTCGGAATGCAGACCAGGCAGGGGTCCGCTCCACTCCCACCCCCGCACTATAGCCCAGTGGCTCGCACCCATTCTCCGCTGCTGTGCCAATGGGATGTGTAGGTGCGCAGAGTTGATGCGCCCAGGTGTCGCATCTACACAACATTCTTGGTGAACACTACCCAAAAAATTCCCCCGGCCGTTGTTATCTGCAGGGTCTTGTGGTTTTTCAAGGGGGGGGGAATTATTTGGGGGGATTATTTCCGACAAAGGAAACCCCATTATTGTCCATTTTTGGCTGGGAAAAGGCCGGGGGGAATTATTTGGGACGCAAAAATTTTCCCCAGAGGGGGGGAATTATCAG
>CAIRBT010000100.1 GCA_903876875.1 uncultured Geobacteraceae bacterium | reverse complement strand
GGAGGGGTGGCAGGCGCAGCCTGACGGGGTGGTGGTTTTTGATATGAGAGGTGCTTCGATTATCTGAGTCAACGAGAGCTTGTGCTACAAATATTGAGATACGTCGTTTTGAACAAATAGTATTCTTCACATAACCTCTGGACGGTGGCGATAACTTTCTCTGTATCTCCTTCATGAGCATACTGTTCTAGGATAATTGCTGTTTCATACACCCGCTCTGCTGCGACACTGCCTGACACACCTTTGAGTGCATGTGCGGAATCTTTTATGGTCAGAACGCTCAGTATCATTGTCGTACATGAGTTACGCAGAGTTGTCTGTCGTTAAATTGCTACAATTTCGTTTTTTCCATCAATTCGTTCTGAGTGAACTGAAGAGCTCGATTAATCAGACGTATAGGCTGAATACTCACGATCATACTCCAGCATATGTTTTTTAATAACGTTGTAAGCAAGAAACTCAAAAATGTCTCCGACATGAAGTTCTTGAGAGTTGAAAGCTACGGCCAGTTCAAGAGCCCTATTTTTGAGTTTTTCGTGTTCAATGGAATGTTCCATCAGCAGAGGATATCCTACTGATTCGAGGATACTTTCCTCATCAATAAAGTGTTTCGTAATAGTATCAAGTAAATGAGAAATAATTTTTGAAATTTCATCCTTCGTGCTGGAATTAATAATTGCATGTAAGAGCTGATTTGAATTAAGAAAGAGAGCCTTATGCTGGTCATCAATCAATGTATTACCCAGAGTAAATGACTCCTGCCAGACAAGTTGTACAAAATTTACGTCTAACTGTTCAGCATAAACATCATTATACTCTATACGGTTACGTCCAAGATCTTTGGCTTTATACAGCAGTTCATCTGCTCGGACTACAATTTCTGAAGCTGATTCCTCTTTATGGCAGGTGAGTGTAACAACGCCCAAACTGGCTGTCACACAACCTGCTATATCAGACCACTCGTGGGGAATTGCAAGATTAATGATACCTTGGCGAATTTTTTCAGCTATAAACAGGGCCCCCTGCTGGTCAGTATCAGGAAGGATACAGGCAAACTCTTCACCGCCATACCGGGCGGCAAGATCACCAGAGCGAGCAACACTTTTACCAATAACACCTGCAATCTGTTGCAGACACTTGTCGCCACTCACATGGCCATAATGATCGTTGAACCGCTTGAAGTAATCAATGTCCAATAAGATAAGCGACAGCTCTTTCCCTGAGCGGATATGGCGAGCATATTCCTGAGTGAGAACGTGATCAAATTGTCGCCGGTTTGCAATGCATGTCAAGCCATCTGTCATGCTGAGAGTTTCAAGCTTAGAGTGTGTTGCCTCAAGTTCCGCTTCTATCTTCTTTCGTCCGGTGATTTCACGCCACGCAACAAATAGCGCCTGTTTGCCGTCAAGTTCAATTGCTGCCAGGGATACTTCCACATAAAAATTCTCACCATCAAGACGTCGGTGCAGCCATTCAAAGGTATTTTTACCTGTCTGTAACGCTTCAGTAATTCTTTTTTCTGCCGATTCTGCCGACTTTTTGCCGTCTGGTTGGAAATCAGGAGAGAGTATTTCAGGGGGATAACCTATTATCATGGAGCGTTCGCCATGCAGCATAACGGCGGCAGCCTTATTACAATCCACAAAAATACCGTCAATCAGAATCAGATACGCATCCGGTGAATCCATGAACAGCATTCGATGTTTCTCTTCACTCCTGCGTAACAAATCTTCAGTCTGTTTCCTTTCAGAAATGTCGGTATGCGTGCCTATTATACGGTGCGGTGCCCCATCAGCGCTCCGTTCTATGACCATGCCCCGACCAAGAAACCATGTATAACTTCCATCGTTGCGTTTTATCTTGTACTCACAGGCAAATGAATCACACCTACCAGCTAATACCTCACGAATTTCAAATTCACCTCTGGCAGTAAGCTTGTCACTGCCAACAGTTGAACTGTCACAGTATTCGAAATAATCCGTGCCAATCCAGTCATAGTCTAATGGAAACCCGATTCCAACATTGAAGTTTTTCCATGCGTTATTGACATATACGATGATACCCAGATAATCAATGACTGCAATATGGTCATCAATCGAGTCAAGAATTACCGTATGTATGGACTGAAATGTCATTTTATCCCGTTCTTGTTGAGGTGAGCACTTGGGAATCTGCTCGGGGTTGTGATGTGAGAACAGTCTAACGAGCAATCGGGTAAGAGGAATGTAGATGTGGCAAGAGGATATTTTGAACGGCTCTTCCAGATAACCTGCAGACTGTCTTCTTCGGAAGCAGCATTAAATCCGATTTTTACGTTGAGCGAACCTACCCACATCAGGATGACAAAATACCGGCCTGATTTATGACAAGATGCTCTTACAAATTGGTATTTTTGTCAATATTAAAATTGTATAATTTTGATACAAGGCTTATGACACAGTCAGGCGTATAAAATCAACCGGCAAAAGTATGCACTACATCATCATCTGCAAGTGGCAAATAGAGACGGATTACTGTTCCGTCCCTCAGCTCATTCTGCACATCAATGGTGCCGCCATGCGTGGAAATTATGCCAAATACGATGGCCAGACCAAGACCGGTTCCCTTGCCAACCTCTTTGGTCGTGTACAATGGGTCAAAAAGACGCCGCCGCGTCTCCTCATCCATATTTTGTCCGGAATCCCTTACGGTAATAAGGACATAATCATCTTCACTTCGCGCCAGAGATGTCGGGAGTAAGCTACTCCCCTCTGGCGCAACTTCAGCTGAAATGTGGAGTGTGCATCAGTTATAAATCGTAATCCTGTGCAACCCTTTCCCACGAAATCCATTTAAAATTCGTCTCAAATATCTGTTGCAGTGACTGCGTAAAGACATCGCCCTCGGCAAAAAAGCCGACAAGCAACATACTTTCACAAAACGTACTTACCAATGGATCACTCACCAACTTGCAAGAAATCAGGAATGGCGGGAGTACCCCTGTCTCGTGTCGTTCCATACCACAGACAATCGTTGGCCCTGCCGTCTCACCAAGGTTCACCCTGATCGCTTTTTTCACGTTATCCAGAAAAAAATCCTGCCTTATGTTCCAGTCATGACAATTAAAAGAATCCGGAGACACCATCTTTATGTGATTACTTTCAACTTCGACAATGCGACCCGAAGCCAACTGAATAGTTAAACTTTGCGGGCGGGGATTCAGATGTTCCCTGGGAAAAAGTATGCCTTGCTTTTCTTCAAGCACCGTTTTATTCAAAAACTTCTCAAGAACCTCCTTAAGAACATTTTTCAGAACCGGCTTTTCGATATAGGCATTCATACCAACGGCGAAACAGGCTTCTCTATTGTAGAGAGTGGTAAAGGCGGTAATCGCGATAATCGGCACCGTATGATTGAGCACGCGAGAGGCCGGATCTCGAATAATTTTTGTCGCGGTGTAGCCGTCCATTTCCAACATTTGACAATCCATAAGTACCAGATCATAGACACATTTTTCAAGGATTGTTATTGCCTCGGCACCATGCTGTGCAACATCAACACGGTATCCCAAACTCGCCAACATATGTTTGGCAACCCGCTGGTTTATCACGTTGTCTTCTACCAGTAATACCGTTACGTCAGCCATGAGAAACTCCTTTGTTACTCATTAAAAATACGTATTCTCGATTTCAAAAATGGTTCGGTTAATCGTTTGTACCAATTCAGGATATATTTCCTGCACCGTAGCACTATCGTTTTGCCGTGCAGCAGTTTCCATTCTCGCACAGATTTCTCGCAATGCCGGTGCCGATATGTTGCCTGCCACACCTTTTATGGTATGAGACAAAGTACGGATGCTCGCGCAGTCGTGAGTAAGGCAGAAGGATTGCACTGCCGTAGTGAACTCATGCAGAGCAGTGATGGAATCATCAAGAATTGATCTGATAAAATCAGTATCATTATCCAGATTGGCCAATAGCTCTTCTTTGTCAAACAGCATACGTTCGTTAAGTAATTCCCCATTGCTGACCAGGTCAGTAAGAGAAGACGCGTTCTCACTCTTCAGCCATTTTTCAATTACCATTGCCAGACTTGCTTTATTGACCGGCTTGGAGACATAGTCATCCATGCCAGCGGCTAAACAGATCTCACGATCTTCCGCTGATGCATTGGCGGTCATGGCAATAATTGGCACTCTGCAGTTTTCTTTTTTTGCCCCCCCACTCCGGATAACTGCCGTTGCCTCAAAACCGTTCATGACCGGCATTTGGCAATCCATCAAAACCAGATCATACGATATCATTTGTACTGCCCGCACCGCTTCCTGGCCGTCTGCAACAACATCGAGTCGATAGCCGAGTGATTTAAGCATCGTCTGGGCAACCTTTTGATTGATAACGTTATCTTCCACCAAGAGGATGCGCACGCCTGTTCTCAGTGACTCGGCAATAATGTGTCGGGTTATGATGCCGTGGGGAATGGTCGGATTGGCATTAATTTTCTCTTCAATATCCCGACCAAGCACGAGCTCCAGACATTCATACAGTTGGTCTTGACGCACCGGTTTATGTAGATAGCCGGAAAAACCGATCCGCTCCAAATGACCGGCATCGCCGCGCCGGGCAATTGAAGTGAGCATCACCATGAGCGTAGCG
The DNA here is from genome assembly GCA_903876875.1 of uncultured Geobacteraceae bacterium. GTDB lineage: Bacteria > Desulfobacterota > Desulfuromonadia > Geobacterales > Pseudopelobacteraceae > JACRCG01. Next base: position 36,749 of record CAIRBT010000100.1, on the reverse strand, counting down.
GAAATGAGCGGTTCTCCCTTAATCTTCTGACCAAGTTCGACACCATCCATGTCCGGCATTTCCTGATCCAGAATTGCAATACGGAATGGATCACCACTCTGTGCAGCCTCTAAAAGCATCTCAAAGCCCTCCATCGCATGGCAGGCAACGTCATGACGACAGCCCCAATGCCTCAAGAGACTTTTCATTAAGACGCGATTGGTAGCATTATCTTCAACGATAAGAATACGCTCGTTCACCAGTCGTTCGCGACCGAGGATCTGCATAGACTTGTAAATATCGGGAATTTGACTGGTCTGTTTTTGTAAACTCAGGGTGAACCAAAAGGTGGATCCCGTTCCTTCTTCGCTCGTAACACCTATTTCCCCTCCCATCAACTGTGTCAGCTGCCGACAAATGGCTAACCCGAGTCCGGTTCCGCCAAACTTACGGGTAGTACTACTATCCACTTGGGTGAAGGAATCAAAGATAGCCGACAACCGTGAGGCAGGAATACCGATACCGGTATCTTGCACCTCAAAGAGAATGGTGACACTCTCAGACTGTTCTAACATGAGCGTGGCCCTGATGACCACTTCTCCTTTGCGGGTAAATTTGATGGCATTGCCAACCAGATTGGTGACAATTTGACGTACCCTTCCCGGATCGCCTTTCAAATAGGAGGGGATGGCCGGATCAATGTGACAGATCAGCTCCAGTCCCACTTCTTCGCTCCGTAAGGCAAGCAGTTCTGCCGTATCTTCAAGGGTCATGCGCAGGTCGAAATCGAGAATTTCCAGATCAAGTTTACCAGCCTCAATTTTAGAGAAGTCAAGAATCTCATTAATGATGGTCAGTAGGTTCTCTCCGCTCTTACGGACAATTTCAGCATAACTTTTTTGTTCCGGGGTCAGAACGGTTTCAAACAGCATGGCGTTCATGCCAAGAACACCATTCATGGGGGTACGGATCTCATGACTCATGGTAGCCAGGAAGGAACTCTTAGCACGACTGGCCGCCTCAGCCAATTCTTTTGCCTGTAGCAATTGGGCTTCAACTTCACGGCTCTTGGTAACATCCTCAGTAACGGCAATATAATGGGTGATGCTCCCGTGTTCATTGATAATGGCTGATATCTTTGCCAGTTCAGTGAACTGATTTCCCTCTTTATCCCTATTTATAAACTCCCCTTCCCAGCTATTTCCTGCGGTAATGGTGTTCCATAAATCAGTAAAAACCTCCGGTTTGGTGTCTCCTGACTTCAATATTCGAGGGTTTTTTCCAATGGCCTCTGCGGCGGTGTACCCGGTCATAGAGGTGAAATGGGGGTTCACAAATTCAATGGTACCCTCTGCGTCGGTAATCACCACCGAGACCGGGCTTTGTTCGATGGCCCGGGACAATTTAATCAATCTGTTTTCAGTGGCTTTACGCCAGGAGATATCCAGCAGCACCACTACCGCATAGCGGCGACTGTTCACGGTAAAGGAGTTAATCTTGCAGGCGTACCAGGTCTCGGTGCCAAGGGATTTATAATGAAAGTCATGACAGTAGTCTTGAGCGGTACCCGTGAGTACATCCCTGACACCTGCTATCAACTCTTCGGCACTCTGCTGTTGTCCACTCCAGAGCTGCTGGCAGATGGTAAAAAAGTTCCCGCCAATACAAGACAAAGGGGTACCACCAGCCGCATTTTCAACAAACGAATCCCATCCCCGATTACTCTGGGAGATGATGCCATCTTCAGTCACAACACATATTTGAGCAATGAGACCATTTAAAACGTTGGCCGCTTCAGTGGCCTGAAGCAGTTGTAGTTCGATCTCTTTACTGGTAATTTCCAGCTCTTTGCGTGTCGAAATGTCACGCCAGCTACTGTAAATTACCGGATGCCCCTTCATGGAAATCACGTTTAACGAGGTGTCTGCCCAAAAGGTAGTTCCATCTGGCCGTAAGCGGAGTAACTCAAAGGTTGTGCTTCCGTGGCTCAGCGCACGTTCTATACATTCAGCAATCACCTCCGAAGAGAGGCGTCCGTCAGGCTGATACAGGGGGGCAAGTGTTACCGGTGACTGTCCGCATAGCTGCTCACGGCTACAGCGGAACAGTGCTTCTGCCTTTCGATTGCAATCAATAAAAACCCCGTTGCAATACAACATATGGGCATCAGGAGATTCTTCAAACATCAGCCGAAAGCGTTCATCACTTTCCGTGAGTTCCCGCTCAACCCTGAGTCGATGGGCAGTGTAAAGCAAACTCTCAGAGAGCTGAGCACGGCGAATCGGCTTCAGAACATACTTGTCAACACCAAGGTCTATTGCCCGCTTTAAATAGCTTCCCGAATCAATAGCTGTCATGAAGATCAGGGGGGTCGTTTGATCGGACGAGCGGATATGTTCGGCCATTGCCATACCGTCCATGAGCGGCATATTAATATCCGATATAATGATATCCGGGTGATGCGCCCGATACGCTTTAAGTCCCTCAACGCCATTACGCGCCGTTACCACCTCTGCACAGCACCGGGTGAGCATTTGAACGACTTGGACAAAAATGTCCTCTTCATCTTCCACGTACAAGATGGTAAGGGTTTTCAAGTATTCCTTGTCACACATGTCACTATCCACGGCACTCTCCATTATTGCACTAAACTCACGATAATGCTTCACGTACGACTTGCATGAGCTCCGTACGGGTAAACGGCTTGGCGAGTGTCACCGTGGCACCAAACATTTTTGCCAGCGGCAAAAGGTCCTGTCCGTTGGAATGACGCCCCCCGCCGGATATGGCAACAATTGGAATTGTCTTTGACAGTTGTTTCATCTGTTGAATTGCTTTCAAACCTTCCGTCTTCGGCATAACAATATCAGTAATGACCAACTCAGGCTTTTCCTGTTCATACAGCAAGACCCCTTCTTCACTATCACAGGCCGTTGTGACCTTGTGCCCTTCACGCTCCAAAATTTGTGTGATCAGATAGCGCATCTGGGCGTCATCATCTATGACCAGTACATGTTCCATTGTACTCTACTCTCCTGTTACAAAAGTTCCGCCCACAAGGTGCGGTCAATTATCCTGCTTCCTCAGCCATTTTTCCAGTAACAGAGAAAGTTCATTTTTTCTCAGCGGCAGTGCGATGTAATCATTCATGCCGGCGGCCAGACAATTAGCCCGGTCATTGTCCAGGACATCCGCTGATATGGCAATGATCGGCACGTCATGGTTAAGTACCCGCGAACCGGGATCTCGAATGGCACTCGTAGCTGTCACTCCATTCATCACCGGCATCAGGCAGTCCATGAACACAAGATCATAATATATTGATTCAAGCGCGTTAACAGCAGCCCTGCCATTTTCGACCACATCGACGGTATAACCCAACGAATCCAGAAGTTTTATGGCAACCCTTTGGTTAATGACATTATCTTCCGCAAAGAGGATACGTGTCGTACGCTGATTTTTCGAAGGTTGTTTGACAGCTTCAGGTGCCGACACAACAAGTTCATGGTCACTTTCATAGGGGGTGAGCTTTTCAAACATGGCGGTAAACCAAAAGGTGGAACCGACACCAACCTCACTCGTGACTCCAATATCCCCCCCCATCAGGTGAATAATCTGTTTGGAAATAGCCAATCCAATACCCATTCCTTCGAACCTGCGAGATGCCGAGCCATCAATTTGGGTAAACGGTTCAAAAATATTATTACAGGCCGTGGCATCCATACCGATGCCGGTATCTTTTACCTCAAAGTGGATGACCACTAAGCCAAGTTGATCAATCTCACTCCGTACATTAAGTTCACAACTACCGCCTCTCGGGGAAAACTTGATAGCATTATTTAACAGATGGGATATGACCTGACAGAGCAACTTGGGATCTCCATTCAGTCGAAGCGGAACATCCGTGGCGATAGTGTGCCGCAACAGCAAGCCTTTTTCCTGGGCGAGAAGGCCTTGCATCTGCACGATTTCTGAGATGGTTTTTTCTAAATTGAATTTGACGATTTTCTGATTAAGCTTAAATTTTTTGATGTCAGAGTAACTAAAAATATCATCAATAATACTCATCATATGGTCACTGCTTGTCCGACAGATTTCAATAAATTCCTGCTGATCTTCCGTCAGCTCTGTGTCCGCAAGTATCTGAAGTACCCCGATAATACCGTTCATTGGTGTACGGATTTCATGACTGATGGTGGCAAGGAATTCACTTTTCGCTTTATTTCCCGCTTCTGCCTGTTCTTTAGCGAAAATCAGCTCGGCCTCAGCTTTGAGTCGTTCGGTAATGTCGAAGAAAATCAAGAGATGTTCTCCGACAAAATAATCATCAAGCGGAGCGATACTGGCGATAACCGTTTTTGTCGAACCATCCTTACAACGGACATCGGTCTCCATTGCCTCAAATGCGCTACCGGTCATTTCAGCTTTTACCCGGCGAAGCTCCCACTCGGCAGTAAACCTGCTCCGCACTAAGTCATGGGGACACACCTGTGCCCACCACTCTTCCAGTGTTGAAATATCTCCCAGCGCATAGCCATACGTGGCAATAAAAGCCGGGTTTAAAAAGGTAATCCGGGCATTCTCATCAATGAGTACCTGGGGTACAGGAGAGGCGTTGATGGTAGACCTGAATCTCAGACCACTGCGCACCAATTTTTCCTCGTAGCGTTTCATCTCAAGAAAAACCTTTACCTTTGCTTTCAACACATCAAGGTGAAAGGGCTTGGTAATACAATCAACCGCCCCGGTGTTATACCCCTTATAGATACTTGCAAGATCATTAAAATATGCCGAGATGAAGATGATCGGCATATGTCTCGTTCGTTCCTGTGAGCGAATCAACCGAGCCAGTTCATAGCCATCTATGCCAGGCATCTGCACATCCAAAAGAGCCAAAGCGGGGACTTCACTCTCAGTCATGAGAATTTCCAGTGCCGCTTCACCACTCTCTGCCATCAATAATTCAGCATCAAGTTCATCCAGTGCTTCCCTGATGACATGCAGGTTGCTCGAGCTATCATCAACCACCAGAACTTTACTGAAAGTAGTTCTTTGTTGGGAGGTTAGTTGTCTCATGGGATCTTCCTTCTTAATCAGAGAGTGCCGTAAGCAGAGCTGCCGTCAGCTCTACCCGGGTAAAAGGCTTTGAAAGTGTTGCGACAGCCCCGGCCTGTTGGGCAAGACAGAGGGTGTCCTCAAAGAAGATGTGACGAGCACCGCCCGAAACAGCAACAATTGGAATATCACTGCGGAGCTGTTTCATGGTTTTAATCATCTCAATCCCTTCAAGGGTCGGCATAATGATGTCGGCAATAACCAGATCGGGTGGTTCCGCTTGAAACAGCCGTAACCCGACGTGTCCGTCTTCAGCAATCGTGATCTTATGCCCATCACGCTCCAACATCTTAGTTACCATCATACGGATTTGCTCATCATCATCAACTACCAGTATATGTGCCATATCACAGCTCCTTCGTTATTCTACGCCCAGTATTGTTCTGGAGTATGAGTTGCTTTTTAACGATCTGCATACTCGTCACTGCATGCTTTTTCGCTTGAACCAGTGCTACCTTCAGCCGTTTCTGCTCCGTAACATCCTCTTTCACCGCTAAAAAGTGGGTAATGACACCCCGATTATCATAGATTGCCGAAATAGTCGCTTTTTCAATAAAGTGGCTGCCATCCTTGCACCTGTTAACAAGTTCACCACTCCACACCTGCCCATTTCGGATAGTTGCCCAGAGTTCCCGGTATGTTTCAGGCGCATTCTGTCCCGACTTGAGAATACTGGGGAGTTGACCGATAATTTCGTCCGTACGGTAGCCACTGATTTTTGAATAATAGCGGTTCACATATTCAATGGTGCCATCCTGATTAGTAATCATTATGGCAACCGGACTTTGATCAACGGCACGGGTAAGTTTTTGCAGATTGCCTTCAGCTGTTTTTCGCCAGGAAATGTCAACATCCACTATGACGGCATATTTTTTTCCAGCTGCGGTAAAGGCATTTACCTTGCGGGTAAACCAGCATTCACCCTCACTGAAGGGACAACAAAAATCCATGGATATTTCTGGCAACGTACCGTCAAACACAGACTTGATACGTGATATAACATCATCATTGGGATGGCACTGCATATCGGTGATAGCTTGACAGGCGATAAATAAATTGGAGCCGACTCCGAACAGCTCTTTTCCCCGCTTACTGGTAACCGAAAAGCGATCCCACGATTTGTTGGTTCTGGTTATGGTACCCAATTCATCAATAACGCAAATAAGTGCCGACATACCGTCAAGGGCAATAGCAGCTTCAGTGGTTTGATAGAGCTGAATCTCCATTTCTTTGATATCAGTAATGTCACTGATAAAGCCATGCCACTGAATACTACCATCCGCTAGTTGTTCTGGACGTGCCGTACCATACAGCCAGCGTACCGTTCCCTTTGCGTGGATAACTCTATATTCTGAAGACCAGGGGCGCAGGGTGCGTGCAGATTCAGCAATAGAGGCAACAACGCCGCTGTAATCGTCCCGGTGTAAGAGAGTGAAAACCTTTGAAGCATCCTTTTGTGCCTCTTCCGGCGTCATTTCATAAATTTCTCTGATGGAATCACTGACGTAGGGAAAATAGGAGCTTCCGTCCGGTAAAATACGATATTGATAGATCATGCCGGGAATCTGTTGGCTCAACGTCGTCAGGAGGGCATGACTAGTATGAAGCTGATCTTCCAGCTTTTTACAGGCACTAATGTCACGAATTATGCCGATGACATGCCATTCAAAGCCATAGCGATGAACAGCCATCGATAATTCAATGGTGATTTCCTGACCGCTTTTGGGTAACGCTCGTAGTTCACAGGTTCTCTTTTGTGGAGTAGCGGAGTCATTGGTGAGGAATTGGTTGAGCAGTGGTTGGTAGAGAGACGATACGCAGTGCGGCTCTAGTAACTCACTGAATTTTTTACCAACAACTTCCGGTGCGCTATACCCGAAAAGTGCTGTGGCTGCAGGATTCCAGAACGCTATCTGCTCCCGTGAATCAATAATGATAATGGCATCTGAAGCAGATTCCGTTATGGAGTGCAATGTGGCCTCGGCCTCTTTGCGTGCCGAGATATCACGTAAGCTACCGATAGTTACCTGCTTGCCATGCTGAACGACGGTGCTTAAGGAGATATCAACCCACAATTGGCTGCCATCGGGACGCTGAATTATCCACTCAAACGAGCTGTAACCTTCTTTCACCACCTCCATGACTTTTTCTGCAAGAGCCTCAGCGGACAAACGGCCTCCCGGTTGCAGGTGCGGTGAGAACTGCTTTGAATGCTGCCCCACGAGCTTATCTCTCTCGATGCGGAATAACTGCTCAGCGGCTCTGTTACAACCGATAATGACGCAATCGCATATCATGATATTGGCATCGGCAGAGCATTCGAAAAATTGTCTGAAACGCTCTTCACTTTCTTGCAGGTGCCGTTCAACTCTCAAGCGATGGCTACAGGCTATTAAGGACTCAAAAAGCAGTTTAATACTAACCGGCTTCATGACATATCTATCAATGTTGGCGTCAATGGCCCGTTTCAGGTAATCCACCCGTTCAAAGGCGGTCACTGCGACAATAGGCACCGACCGATCCAGAACCCGTATCTGCTCAGCCATGGCAAGACCATCCATTATCGGCATATGGATGTCGGTAATGACAATATCCGGCAGCTGCGAGGTAAAGATGTCCATGCCTTCCGCACCGTTGCGCGCAGTCAACAGCATTGCACAGTAACGAGATAATAGGGGAACCATGAGATTGAATATATCTTCTTCATCCTCCACGTAGAGTATAGTTAATGTTTTCAAATATTTACTATCTATTATGTCGGTATTCATCGTTATTCCCCCCACGTTCACGTGCCAATAACCGTGCTTTTCTTCAAGAGCGGGCAGTGGCCTTGGCAACTCTTTGCCATTATTTCATCATCAATAGTCGGAAGAATTATTCTGAAATCCGTACCATGCCGGTCGCCGCTTGTCCTGCTTTCAATCGTGATATGCCCCCCCATTTCGGAAACGATCCCGTAGACGACTGACAGGCCAAGTCCGGTGCCTTTTCACGGCTCCTTCGTCGTGAAGAAAGGGTTAAAAATCTGTTCCTGTACTTCCGGTGAAATTCCTGTTCCCTGATCGGAAACCGTGAGACAGAATGCCGAATTGCCCATTTCAATCTGACATTCCTCGGCAGTAGTACTTTCCAGAGTAATCACCATTGCACCGCGATGTTCCATCGCATCAGCAGCATTTATACAGAGATTCATGATAATTTGCTGAATTTGCCCTGGTCGTGCAGTAATAAACGCCTGGCTTATTCCGGGACGGAAACTGATATCAAAGAGCTTTTCCCGTATCTCAACAAGCTCAATGGCACTTTGAATTTCCGGCACCATGTCGAGTGACTCCATTGGCAAAGCACTATCTTTGCGTGCCAACTGCAACATCCTGGCGACCAAATCACGAGCCTGAAGACCGGCGATAAGTACCTGCTGTACCGAGTCCTTTGCCGGTACACCATCGACAAGTTCCTCAAAAGCCAATTCCGAGAAGCCAATCATGCTGCAGAGCAGGTTATTGAACTCATGGGCGATACCGGCAGCCAGTGTCCCTACGGCCTCCAGTTTGTGAGATTCCTGTAAACGCTTCTCCAGGAGTGTCTGATACTTTTCCTCAAGATGTTCACGAAACGACATGCCATAGGACATCGAAACCTCAATAAGCGGCAGTGTCAAGAGTTCCGCTATGTCAGACAGCTTCATGTCAGGGTGTGCTTTTGCCAAGCGAAGAATGGCATTGTGATGGATTGCAACCAGTTCATCGGGTGGCCTGGTTTCCTCCATCAGCGAACTTCTGCCCAGTTCAAAGGCCTCCGATAAATACACCTCACGGGTATCGGCGTCAGGTGCAAAAACGACCTGTTGCAAGAGCTTGCCATAAGATTCTTCAGTAGTGTTCATCTTACTCACCAGAGTTTCTTAGAAAGCTCAGACGTTTCATGCCATTTACGAGCAATAATAATAGTCTGTTTATTCGGCTGACTATCAATAACTAATGGTCTCAATACGACGACCAACCATTTTAAGTGCTTCTGCCACACCGGCACGCAGTGAAACACGGCTGATAACATTGGAAAAGCTGATGTTGAGTTTAGTCAGGGTCTGGGCTCCCTCTGGACTGATGCCGGTCATGACGATTTTGGAGCCGAGTAATTGTGCCGCATCAACCGCTTTCATGATATGGCGGGCAACACCGGTATCAAAAACAGGAACGCCGGTCACATCAATAATAGTGACAACCCCCTCGTACCGGGTTATGGCTTCCAGCATACGTTCCGTAAATTGGCGGGCACGGATGGTGTCAATGACACCCACTAACGGTAAGAGCAGAACGTTATTCCAGAGCAGAATGACCGGAGTGGAGAGTTCAAGGAGAGATTGACTCTGTTGGGAAATGACTTTTTCCCGGGCAGAGGTGTAGGAATCAAAGGACAAAAGGGTCAGTTGATCGAGCAGCAGGCCGAGTACATTACTGCAACCAATACTATGCTCCGGTGAATCGGCAAGGGAGATCGTCAACTGTTTGGTGATAGTGCGTTTCACCGCAACTATGTACAGAGCCGTATCCATAGGTTTAATACCACGCTTTGCGTGGTCAGCACTCAACGCACAGACCATATCCCCCAGCCTGCTACCAGCCTGAAGAGAGGACATATCTTCATTCCACTCTTTAAAATACGCTGACAGTTCGGTTATATATAAGTTTGCATGCTGTTGAATGACATCACGGCTTAAGATACCGGGATATTTTGAACCCATGGTTTCCATGATATGACTTGTCCAGTCATCATTCAAAACTTTTCTGTTTTGTTCCAGTAAAGATGACAGTAGTGTGCTAAAAGCCTTTGTTGACATGCGGTGTGAAACCTCCGATTGAGTAATATATATCTGCTGAGGGAATATCTGAATAGACAAGCCTGTGTTAAAACAAAACGGAGCATCCCGCTTTATCTCACGCATTTACTTATTACAGCACATTACGTGCCAATTCTCATTAAAACCATATCTAGCTTATATTTATGGTATTTACTGATTTTTATAGGGAGGTGGTGTGTTGTTTTAGGACGATGCATCCCCCCAGAAGTACTAAAACAACACGCTTAGAGTGGGATGACTGGCGGTGACTTACTTGGAGGCGTAGTAAAAGGCTGAGCGGCCTATTTTGAGGATTTTTGCGGCCATGGTTTTATTCCCCTCACAGCGATCCAGAGTGATGGCAATAATCTGCTCATCAAGAGCTTTCAGACTGAGGTCATCGGTTGATACGCAGAGGTTATAGTGAGTTGTGCCGGAAGATACCGATTGCACTGTTTCCGGTGAGACAGTTCCATTATTTAAAACGATTTGTTGCGTATCAATTTCATCGTCGCCAGAGATAAGCAACGCTCTTTCAAGGCAGTTACGCAGCTCCCGGACATTGCCAGGCCAATGGTATGCGAGTAACAGCTGCATCGCCCTGCCTGTGATACCGACTTTTTTTCGTCCCAGCTGTGTACCAATAGTTTTAAGCATATAATCACACAGTGCCGGTAGATCCTCCATGCGGTTTCGTAACGGTGGAATAGTGAGCGGGAAAACAGTTATCCGGTGAAAAAGATCCTCACGGAATTTTCCCTCCAAGACCATTTCATTCAGATTCCGGTTGGTTGCAACGATGATTCGACAATCCACTTTCTCAGAGCGATCCGAGCCGACCTTTTCAAAGGTACGATCTTCAAGTATCCTCAGGAGTTTTGCCTGTAAGGTAAAAGACATATCTCCGATTTCGTCCAGAAAGATCGTCCCGCCCCGTGCCCAATGAAACTTGCCCTCACGGTCACTCTCCGCACCGGTAAAAGCCCCCCGTTTGTGTCCAAACAGCTCACTCTCCAACAAATTATCAGGGATTGCGGCGCAGTTGACGGTAACGAAGCGACCGGTGACATTTTTGTTTGCCGAATGGATAGCTTTCGCAAGAAGCCCCTTACCACAGCCGCTTTCACCATTAATAAAGACGGTAGTTAGGGGGGACTTAACAACGATGGCCGCAAGATTAAGAACATTTTTCATCTCCGAATTGACCGTCAAAATATTTTGAAAAGAATGCCCTTCGAGCTCCTGCTTTTTATAATATTCCAGCTCTTTCCGCAACACCGTCCGATCGGTGATATCTTGCATGGTACCCGCAGATTTTCGGCGGTTGCCACTCTGGTCGAAGTCAGTTTCCCAATGAATATGCAGATATTTAACGTCACCACTTGGCAACAATAAACGTAATGACAGGCTATGTGGCTGAGCGTCAGGTTTTGGTTCCTGGCGGATCTGTTCATATTTCTCACGATCATCGGGATGAATAAGTGGGAGCAGGTTGTCAAGGGTAATGGGATACACGGGGTTCAATTCCAGTATCCGGTATATTTCATCGGAACAGATGGTACTGCCCGTTTCGTGGTTAAACTCCCAATTACCGAGTTTTGCAATGCGTTGCGCCTCTTTCATGCGTAATTGGCTGACCTGCAGCGCTTCCTCGGCGATAATCCGATCTGTCTTATCATGAAAGAGCATGGCAAAACGGTCAGGACCGGGTGAAAACGCATAGATAAAATAGTGTCGTTTGTTAATGCTGGAATAACGGGTAAAGCGTTCCGGATCACCCGAAAGTACCAAACGATTGTACACGGCTGTTATCTGTAGATCATCAATGAGTGGCAATTCGGAAAGTTTTTTCCCGATGATTTCTGAGTTTTTGAGGCCGGTGATCCTTTCAAAAGCAGAATTTACCTCCATAAAGCGAAAGTCACAAACATTCGCCATCTCGTCATAAACAACTTCATGGAGGGCAAACCCCTCTGACATGTTATGAAAAAGGGACTTATACTTTGAGTTACTATTGATGACCTTGTCACGCAATAACCGTGGTTCGGTAATATCGCGAGCCACCACCAATATTCCTATGATTTCTGAGGTATGAGAGAGGAGCGGTTTTTTGAGCGTGTCAAAGCAGCGACGTGCTCCACTGGGCAGGGTAAACCAATTTTCCGACCTGGTACCCACTCCCGAAGCAATGACCTCAGCATCTTCCTTTAGATATGAGTCAAGCAACGCGGAATTGGCAATAAAATGACCATCGGTCTTACCGATGACCTCTTCACGAACTGAACCGCAACCCACTTCAGCAAAAGCCAGATTGCACCCTTTATAAACCCCGGACAAGTCCTTCCAGAGGATAAGATCCTGCATGGCATCGATAATGAGATTGAGCATTTCCGGGCTATTAAACGTATAAAGTGATTTGTACTGAGCTAATAGTTCTTCATTTACCTGAAGGGTTTCGAGAAGTTGGCCATTTTGCATTTCCAGTTCTATCTGCTGAACCTGGAGTTCATGTAATTGGCGTCGCTCGGTAAAACTTGCAAACGGAGAAACAACGTTATTATCCGGCAAGGCCAGTCTTTCTTCGGCCTGTTCCCTGAGCTTATGGGATTTTTCTTCAAAGTTCTGTATGGTTGACATGAGTAAACCCGATAATTATTTCAAGTAATCAAAGAGCTTTAACATATACAAAATATTTTCAGTTTTGTGAAGTATTAGTTTAATGAAAATCAGCATCTCACGAGCCATAGTCGGAGATATGATAAATACAAAGACTTTGATTTTAATGGGGCTAAACCGGTAATTGAAACACCTCTTCTTGCAAAACTTCAGGCGAAAACCGGAGGTAAATCGAGTATTACAATGCGGGTTGATAACGACGTGTTGGCAACTTTCAGGGTACGAGCAGAGATGGCAGGCGCAGCCTGACGGGGTGGTGATTGTGCTCTCTTTCAAAAGCAACCACCCCGCCCCTGCGGGGCACCCCTCCACGGAGGGGAATTTTGTTTTTTGGCTTCAGGCGTCTGTGATGCTCGACATATCAAGCAGTCACCACAATTCCCCTCCTGTGGAGGGGTGGCAGGCGCAGCCTGACGGGGTGGTGGCTTTTTCTTTCAAGAGAATACACCTGAAAAACAAGCCTATTTCCGCCCCACAACCCCCTCGATCCAGCGCGAAAGGGCCTTTCCGTTGGCTGCTGTCTCGGGGGGAATAGTCAGCTTGTTCTTGCGGGCAAGATCATTGGCATACTTCAACTGCCCCTCACTGGGCTCTCCCACCGCTCCCCGTACCGGCGGCTGTGCAAAGCCCATTTTATTGTGAACCCCCTTACAGAACCGTTGCCAGGTTTCCCGGTTTTCCACCACCAGATCGAGAAATTTTTCCATCTTTCCGGTTAACTCATAATTGATGACCCAGCCATGACTTTCCCGCAGATAATCAATCAGCTTTTCACCCGGCACCAGCGGAACCACCTTGCCCTTTTCCTCCTTCACATAACCCCGGTCAGTGATATTTTTAGTGATGGCGGCATAGGTGGAGGGGCGGCCGATTTCCAACCGTTCCAACTCTTTTACCAGTGAACCGAAAGTGAATCTACCCGGTGGTTTGGTTTTCTTTTCTTCCAGTATCTCTTTAACTTTCGGTACCAGCTCACCAACGGTTACCGGTGGTAACAGTTGCAATTTATCCTCGTCCCCCTTCTTATCCTTCTCCTCATCTATCTCGGCATACAACTGGAGAAAACCGTCAAAGAGCAGAACCCGTCCGGCAGCACGGAAGCGTTCTCCGGCAACCACAAAGATCATCACCGTGGAATCATAGCGTGCGGCGGCCATCTGACTGGCAACGGCCCGTTTAAAAATCATTTCATAGAGACGGACATGGTCATGGGTCAGCCCCTCTTTCCGGATGACATCGGGGATGGCGGCTACCGTGTGCATGTGAGTCGGACGGATACCTTCATGGGCATCGGCCTGACTGTTCTTTGACTTGTGCTGGTGAGGTTTGGGGGGGAGGTAGTCACTCCCCAGTGAGTTCTGGAGGAATTCACGTATCTCGGTGATGAAGGCATCATCCATGCGCACCGAGTCGGTGCGGTGATAGGTGGTAATGCCATGGTCAAAGAGCCCCTGGGCCAGCTTCATGGTCTGTTCCGGGGTAAACTTCAGACGAGCCGCTGCGGCGGCCTGCAAATCGACCGTGGTAAAGGGGGGCTTGGGAAACTGCCTGACCTCTTTCCGCTCCACCTTTTCGGCACGGGCAAATGATTCTCCCGCAATGGCGGCAATGATCCCCTCCGCCACCGCTTTGTCGGTAAATTTACCCGTGCAGTGGCGAGCCAGAAAAGTGGTGCCATCCTTATCAAGCTGGATGTCCAGCATCCAGTAGGGAGACGGCACAAAGGCACGGATTTCCCGCTCCCGGTCAACCACCAGACGAACCGCCGGTGACTGTACCCTCCCCACGCTGTAGGAACTGCGTAACTGCTTGCTGGCGATGGGAGAGAGGATATAACCAACCAGCCGATCACCGATTCTCCTGCCGAGAAAGGCGTTGTAAAGGCCGCCATTGGTCTTCTCAAACGGCACCGCTTTAGCCAGAGATTCCTTGAGCCCCTTTTCAGTTACTTCATAGATTTCCATCCGGAGACACTCTTTGGCAACGGACTTCACCTCTTCATAGATATGGCAACTGATGGCATACCCTTCCCGATCCGGGTCACCGGCCAGCATGACGGTCTCACCACGGGCGGCAGTACGGAGCTCTTTCGGGAGGTTAGCCTTCTTTTCATGGTAGACGAAGGTCGGCTCGTAGGAGGTCAGATCCACGCCGAGGGAAGTTTCGGGAAGGTCTTTAAAATGACCAACCGTGGACATGGTTCTGGCGTTGAGAATTGACTGGATTTTTTTGGCCTTGGTGGGTGATTCAACGATAATCAGCATGGCAGCTCCGGTCAGTTACTATATTTCGGATACATGACCCGACGTAACAGACAGGCGGAGGCAAAAACCAGCAGGTTAATCATGACGATGGAAGCACTGGCCGGCAGATTCGAGATGATGGAGATGATGATACCGACCACCACCGAAAAGCACCCCTGGAGGGCGGCGAGCAGGATGCAGACCTTGAAGCCCCGTGCCAGTTGCAAGGCACCGGCAGCCGGCACAATCAACAGTGCGGAGATAAGCATAACCCCCACCAGCTTCATGGCCAGCACCACCGACAGTGCGGTAAGCAGTACCAGGATGGAATTAATGAAAGAGGTGCGGATGCCGGATACCTGGGCCAATTCATCGCTGAAGGAGATGGCGAACAATTCGTGGTAATAGAGGGTTACCAGCAGCAGAACGCCGAGGCAGAGCAGTGCGGCAATAACCACCTCTTCCCCTTTGATGGCGAGGATATTGCCGAACAGGTAACTGAGCAGATCGACGTTGTACCCTCCCCCGACGCTTGCCAAAATGATACCGGCCGAAATACCAAGGGCTGACACCAGGCCGATGGCCGTATCCCCGCTCAGCCGCCCCTTTTTGGTCAACCTGAGAATGCCGAGGGAGGCCAACAGCACAATCGGCATGGAAATCAGCAGGGACATGGCCGAATAGAGCTTGAGGGCGAGGGCGATGGCCGTACTGCCGAAGGTAACGTGTGCCAGACCGTCACCGATGAGTGACAGGCGGCGCAGCACCAAAAAGACACCGAGTACGGAGCAGAGCAGCGCAATGAGGGTACCGGCCAAAAGGGCTCGTTGAA
The DNA here is from genome assembly GCA_903876875.1 of uncultured Geobacteraceae bacterium. Classification (GTDB taxonomy): domain Bacteria; phylum Desulfobacterota; class Desulfuromonadia; order Geobacterales; family Pseudopelobacteraceae; genus JACRCG01. The sequence continues at coordinate 21,064 of CAIRBT010000100.1, read as the reverse complement.
TAAAACCGTAGGAAAGGATTTCAAGAATATTCATGGTTAGTGTCGGTGGCACATCAGGTGCTGGGAATGTTCACCAAACAGTGAAGACATTTCAGGTGAACAGCAGAATTCGTCAAAGCTGCCATAGAAGAGCAGAGATTTGTCAAGGTAGAGCATCTTTGAGGCATGCTCGCCAATGGCACCACTGTCGTGGGTTACCAGCAGTATCGTCACGTTACGACTGCGGTTGATGGCAGCGATCATAGCGTAGAAACGCCCCCTGGTGTCCGGGTCCAGAGCGGCGGTCGGCTCATCAAGTACCAGCAGTTCCGGATTATTGACGAGGGCACGAGCCAACAGCACCCGCTGTAACTGACCACCGGATAGTTCACCAATCAGTTTATGTTTTAGATCATAAACACCCAGTTCTTCCAGTAAAGATTCAATTTTATCATGATCAGCACCCGTGAGCCGCTTGGGAAACCGCTTCAGGGAGAGCAGGCCCAAGCCAACGGTTTCATGAACCGTGGCGGGAAAGACCGGATTGACCAGATGGAGACTCTGGGGAAGATAGCCAACCTTATGCCAGTCACGAAAATCCGACAATGGGGTATCAAAAAGCATGGCCTTTCCCGATGCAATGGTGACCAGGCCAAGTAGAGCCTTGACCAGGGTACTTTTACCCGATCCATTTGGCCCGACGATGCCGACATAATCTCCCCGCTCGACGGCAAAGGTAATATCCTCCAGCACCCTCCCCTCCCGGTAACTGCACGACAGCAGCGATGTGGAAACTATTTTTTCTGACATTGAAGCCCCTTTTGCAATTGGGAAAGATTCCGCTCCATCAGCTCAATGAACGAGATATTACGCGCCATTTCATCACGTGACAGGTTGTGGGCACCATGGAGCATCAACAACTCAACGCCCGCTTCCCCGGCAAGGGTTTCGGAAAGACGGGGGGAAAGCAGCTCTTCGGCAAAAAGAAACTTCACACCGGTTGCCCTGACGGAGCGAATCAGGGCGGCCATACGCTGTGCTGAGGGTTCAGAGTCGGAAGAGAGGCCACTTAAAGCATGGTATTCCAACTTATAGCGGCGTGCCAGATAACCAAAGGTAAAATGCCCCCCATGAAGCAGCTTACCGGTTGCACAGGAAGAGAGCCCCTGCCGGTACCGTTCATCCAGGGCGGCGAGCTTCCCTTTGAGCAGTTGGGCATTATGCCGGTACTCGGATCCGTTGGCTGGATCGGCAGCAACAAAACCATTGCAAATTGCATCAACCATCTGGGCGGCATTGGCAAAATCGAGCCAGATGTGGGGATCCATGCCACCATGACCATGGTCATGATGTTGGTCATGGTCATGATCCTCATCGATTGAGCCGGACAGATAGGACACCCCTTCCCCCGCATTCACCACCCGCAATGCCTTGTTGTTTATGCCGCTGAGTATCTTCTCGGCCCACGGCTCCATAAACGGGTTGGTATAGATAAACAGAGCGGCGCGGCTGATGCGTATCATATCCTCCGGACGGGGCTCAAAGGTATGTGGTTCCACACCCGGGGGGAGCAGCATGGTTACCTGGGCATGGGTGCCGCCAATGATCCGGGAAAAGTCATAGAGAGGAAACAGTGTCGTGACGACCTGTAATCCGGTTCCCGCCGGCTCTTTTTTGGTCGAACAGCCAGACAACCCGACAAGCAGGAGGCACGAAATCAGGAAAGCGACTGCGGCACCACGCATCTTCATGAATCGACACCATCCGATGCAACACGCAGTCTGATGCCATCGGGAAGCAGTGTAACCAGGCCATCCTTGTATAAGCCGCCAACGGCACGCTTGAAACTTTTCTTACTGAGCCGGAGGATTCGGGCAATTTCCGTCGGATCGCTCTTATCGGTCAGTGGCAAAAAGCCCCCCTGGCGTTTCAGAGCGGCAAGAATGGTTTCCCGGTCAGTGCCGATTTCGGCCCCCCACCCCCGACGCAAGACTACGTCAACTTTTCCGTCATCCCTGATCTTCTTCACATACCCCTTCAAGCGATCGCCACCGGAGGGTTTCACGACAAATTCCGTATTAAAGAGCAGACCGCCAAAACTGTTGTTAATAATCACCTTGGCTCCCAGTTCGGTGCAGGCATACACAATCAGATCAACCTCGGCCCCCACTTCGAGGGATCCATCCACCGGTTTGAGGAATTTCTCCAGTTTGGCAGAAGCGGCGACCCGCCCACTGGTATGGAGATATACCTTCACCAGAACCTGATTGCCCCGCCGCACCGGTTCAAGCTGTTCCCCAAAGGGGAGCAGCAGATCCTTTTCCAGCCCCCAGTCGAGAAAAGAGCCAACCGTGGTGGTTTCCATGACGTTCAAAAGTACAATATCACCGACCACGGCACGGGCCCGTTTGGTAGTGGCGGTCAGGCGCCCTTCCGAGTCAACATAGACAAAGACCGACAGCGTGGAGCCGACTTCTGCTCCGGTGGGGAGCAGACGCAACGGCAGCAGTATCTCCCCCTCCGGACTATTGAACAGTGCTCCACTGGTGGTGATACGTGAAATTTCCAGGGTATTATAATTGCCGACCTGTAGCATAATTATTCCTTTAATAGCGCCATTTAAAATTAACGGTTTTGCATGCCGGCACAACGTGCCGGAACTGATTGAGCCCTGCATCGGTGGCGTTTGTTTCGCTGCAGGTGAGCCACTTCAACTCCGGGAGCTGTGCGAGATTGAACAGACCGTCATCACCAATGGCGGTATGATAGATGGATATTCTTTGCAACGATGAGAGGGGAAGTAGTAACTTCAAGCCCTGATCGGTGACGGTGGAGTCGGACAGGTACAGCTCCTGCAATCCGGTCAGATGGCTAATGCGCGACAGGATTACATCGTCGCAGTTATAGAGAAACAACGACTGCAAATCCCCCGGCAGCAGCTCACCGATAAACTTCATATTCGCCATTTCCGAAACCTTGATATCGAGACGGACAGCGGTATCAAGAAACACCTCTTTAATACCCCGGGCAACCCCTATACGCTGCCAGTCACGAAAATCAACGGAGGACGTATTGCGAATAAACAGATTACCACAATCCTGATCAACCGGAAAACGGATAACCCTGGTTTCATGGAGCGGAACATTTTCTCCTGTCGGGTTATTAGTGTCACCTCGCAATGCTGAAAGACGACGTTGAATACGAGAAATATCCAGATCAACCACATCGGCCATCTCCGCAAGCAGATCAACGCCATCGGCAAGGGATTCATTAACCCGAACTTTAAAAAGGTAAATATCGGTCTGCTTCAACTCCTCCGTCTGACGTAACACCGCATGGATATTCTGCTGAACCGCCGCAATTTGACGAATGACCCGCACAAGTTCCAGGGCAATTTCCAGCTCCGTACCGGGCGGTTCGGGAGTCGGTTCCCATTCACTGAGTAAATCGGATAAAACCTGGCGGTTACCGGTACGGTACGCCTCATTGGCAATGGACATCAACTCCTGCCGCCGCAGTCGGTCGGCATCGTCGGCCGCAAGGTCAGGATGAACCGCCTTTGCCACCCCCCGATACAACGATTTCAGAGTTGCGGAGCTCCCGTCATCGGCGGTAAGCTCATCATCGTCAAGCAGATCGGTGGAATGATGCAGTGGGGTAAAGGTTGACTGCTTGACAGATTCGGCTTTCACTTCATCGGTCACCTCCCCCAACAACCCCTTTAGCTGCCACTCCAGATCTTCCAACGTCTGGATGCGCACCCCCAGAATATCCTCATAGACCTGTTCAAACAGCCGGATATCATTCTTCAAAGAATCATAGATCCGCTCCGACCGGGCAAGCTCACCCTTCACGTCAGATAATTGACCGTACTTGCGGTCAAGCTCAACCTCCTCAGGAGTTTTCAGTCTGTTCTTGAAGGGGGTCATGACAGCAGGTTATCCTGTGGTGTTGACTCGCGAACCTCGCGGGCAAAGGGGAGCGTAATACGACGTTTATCGGCCAAAGAGCGGCGGTAGAGGTGCTGGAATGCGGCCAGCAAATCACCAACCTCACGACTTGTGGTAAGCAGAATGTAGTCAATTACATCGTCCGGGACCCTGATCTGGTAATCCTCAGCGACCTTCTTGATGATCATCCGACGGGACACATCGTCGGAGGTATCGAGGCGGGCAACCAACCCCCAGAGCAAGCGAGAGGTTAAATGTTCGTCCAGTCCGACAAGTTCCCGAGGCGGATGTGATCCGGCCAAGGCAATAACCCGACCGGAAGTGTGAAATTCATTAAACAGTTGCCAGAGGGCTCGTTTAAAATCAGGATCATCGGGAACTGACTGGAGATCATCCACAATCAAACCTGAGGCAGAGGCAGCTGTTTTCATCAATTGCGACTGCGTAACGCCCTGTCGAAGCGAAATATAGGGAAAACCATTACGTGCAATGGACTGCAAGAGGTGGGTTTTACCGGAACCGGAGGGGCCATGGAGATAGAGCAGCTTCTCTGAATCGTTCTGGTCGGCAACCTTGCGGGCAAAGCGAAAGGCGGACAGATTGCCGTCACAGGTGACAAACGTGTCGAAGGAAAAACTCGGTATGACCGGGAAATCGAAAATTTGCTGCATATCAGAAGAGAGTCGCCTGCGAGTTGGCAGGCGGAACACGGTTAAAATGCAGGTAGGCGGCTCTGGTGGCCACCCTGCCACGGGGTGTGCGATTTATGAAACCATTCTGAATTAGAAACGGCTCATAGACATCTTCAATGGTGTCGCTTTCCTCACTGATGGCGGCTCCAATGGTATCAAGCCCCACCGGCCCGCCACCAAATTTGTCGATTATGGTCAGAAGTATCATACGATCCATCTGATCAAACCCCATTTCGTCTATTTCCAGAAGTCGTAGAGTTTCCTGCACCACCGGGAGAGTGATGACCCCGTCGGCCCGCACCTGGGCATAGTCGCGAACCCTGCGCAAAAGACGGTTGGCAATACGGGGGGTTCCCCGACTACGGCGGGCCAGTTCAGCAGCCCCCAGAGGATCAATCTCCATGCCCAGGATGCCGGAGGAACGGCAGATGATGGTGGCCAACTCGGCATGGGTATAAAACTCCAACCGGGAGATAACGCCAAAACGATCACGGAGCGGGGACGAAAGCAGCCCGGCCCTGGTTGTGGCACCCACCAGGGTAAAGTGGGGAAGATCGAGTTTTATGGAGCGGGCACTGGGCCCCTGACCGATGATAATATCAAGCTGATAATCTTCCATGGCAGGATAGAGTATCTCTTCAACAATGTGCGAAATGCGGTGAATCTCATCAATAAAAAGCACATCATGGGGTTCCAGATTGGTCAGAATTGCAGCAAGATCACCGGGGCGCTCAATAACCGGACCCGATGTTGACTTGATGTTTACCCCCATTTCACAGGCGATAATATTTGCCAGAGTTGTCTTACCAAGACCGGGCGGCCCATAGAGGAGCACATGGTCAAGGGCCTCTCCCCTCCCCCGCGCGGCATCAATAAAGAGCTTGAGATTGCCTTTAATCTTCTCCTGACCGATGTAATCATCAAAGGAGCGGGGACGCAGCGTCGCGTCAAATTGGGAATCATCGTCCCGCTTTTCCGGTGTGACGGTACGTGGCTCCATTACCGCAGCGCACCGGAAAGAAACGTCTGGATAGCGGATACCGTTAACGGCACACCAGTGGTGCTGCCATCGGCCATCCGTTTAAAGGAGGCGGAACCGGCGGCTACTTCATTCCCCCCGATAACCACCGAATAGTTCGCCTTCAGCTTATCGGCACGCCGCATCTGACTTTTCAGGCTTTTGCCCTCATAGTCCATCTCAACACGAAATCCCCCCTTCAGCAAACCATCCATGAGAGTGAAAGCCAGCTCACGCTCCCCCTGCCCCATGGTGGCAATGAAGAGATCGGGAGTGGTTGAAAAATCCTGGCTGCCAAGCAGCAGCGCCACCCGCTCAACCCCCATGGCAAAACCGATACCGGGAAGAGCAGGTCCCCCCAACTGGGAAATCAACCCATCATAGCGACCACCGGCAGCAACGGCTGACTGGGAACCGAGCAGACCGGTAACCATTTCAAAGGTGGTACGGGTATAGTAATCAAGCCCCCGTACCATGCGGGAATTAATACGATAGTCCGTGCCGGACAGCTCCAGATAGTGACGGACAAGTCCAAAATGCTCATCACATCCGGTACAGAGGTGTTCCAGCACGGAAGGTGCAGCGGACGTTGCCTCGGCACAACCGGGAACCTTGCAGTCAAGGGCACGGAGCGGGTTGGTGTCGTAACGACGCTTGCAGTCCTCACAGAGCAGTCCCAGCCGTTCTTCCAGATAGACCCGCAGTGCGGCACGATAGGCGGGCCGACAGTCGGGACAGCCAAGGGAGTTAATCTGAAGTGTCGGCTCCTGAAGCCCTATCTCACGGAAAAACAGGGTTAGCATGGTGAGAACCTGGGCATCGGCCAGCGGATCGGTAACACCGGTCAACTCGGCACCAATCTGGTGGAACTGCCGGTAGCGCCCCTTCTGGGGACGCTCATAGCGGAACATAGGCCCCATGTAATAGAGACGGGCCACCGGATCCTGGGCATAGAGCTTGTGCTCGATAAATGCCCGCATAACCCCGGCAGTTCCTTCGGGACGGAGGGTAACGCTGTTTTCACCCTTGTCCACAAACGTATACATCTCTTTTTCTACGATGTCCGTGGCGTCACCGATGGAGCGACAGAACAGTTCTGTTTTTTCCATGACCGGCACCCGGATCTCACCAAACCCATACTGTTCAAAAACCCTGCGGGCTGTCTGTTCGATATGCCGCCAGCGCGCCGCTTCATCGGGTAATATATCATTAAAACCTTTAACTGCGGTTAGTGCCACATTCCACCTCAAACGTTTAGTATCAGAGTGATGACCAATTATAAGTATCCACAAAGCCGTACCGTACTTTGTACCCTATTTTCCGGTGTTGAGTCAACGTCAATCGGGCTTGTAGGGGGTGGTTATTGCCCACTTTCTGCCGTCGGTCACCAACTCGATGGTGCCGTCACGATCTGTGCGAAAGAGGGGGATCCGCTGCTGAGTTAACAACTCAACGGTGCGGGGTGACGGCAGCCCAAAACGATTGCCGGCACCGGCAGAAATGAAGGCAACCTTTGGATGAACCCGGGCAAGAAATTCCGGTGACGTGGAGTAGCGACTACCATGGTGGCCAACCTTCAAGACAGTTGACGCCAGCAGGTTATTTCCAGCGAGCATGGTCTGTTCTGCGGTAAGACCGGCATCGGCGGTAAACAGCATTGAAAAGTCACCATAGACAAGCCTGAACACAAGAGATTGTTCGTTAACATTCTCTTCATCATTGCCATCTTCTGCCTGAGAATCCGCAGGAGATAACACCGTTATGGTGACCGGACCCGGGAGTGTAATGAGATCACCCCGTTTCAGAATCTGGTGGGGAAGCTGTTTGTGCCGAAGTGCTTCGGCAATTTCTGCGGTGATACTCCGGTTACTCCAAAATTCACCCACGGGGAAATTATGGATGAGAAACGGCAGACCACCGCTGTGATCCGGGTGGTTATGGGTTGCGATCATCCGGTCTATGCGCGTCACATGGAGGGCACCTAAGGCCGGTGCCATGAACTTTTGACCAAAATCATTGTCATTTTCAAACAGGTAGCCGCCGCCATCAATGAGCAGAGTGCTGCTGTCAGGGAGACGCAGCAGGAGTGACTCAGCCTGCCCCACGCTCAATACGGAAATATGCAAGGTGCCGTCACTGACCGCCGTAAGGGAAACATGCACGGCACAGCCTGCTATTACCAGCAGCAGGACACCGTTACGCCGTACTGTTTTATTACTAACAAAAGTAACCCAACAGAGCAGTAGCCAGAAAACCAGCATATCACAGTCCGTGACGCCGTAACTTCTGTAGATCGGGAGGCAGGTACTCCAGATAATAAAACGGTTGGCTATGCTGATCAGTACTGCTGCTGGCCAGAGCAGATAGGGAGCGGCTGCAGGCAGTAGCAGAGTAAGTGGCGCAGCGACGAATCCGGCAAGCACGGCACCGTAGCCAAGCAGCGGCACGATCAGAAAATTAGTCAGAATACCATTCACCGATGCCACCTTAAAGGTATACAACACCGGAATAATCGTAATAACTGTTGCTGCGATTGATGCCGCCAGAAAAAGCAGCACCTCGCGCAGGCGGGGAGAAGAGACTCTTTCACACCAGCGGGTAACCAGCGGAACCATGAGAATAAGTCCCCAGAGCGAGACAAAGGAAAGCTGAAATGACACATCGAAAAGTGTGGGGGGATTGATGACCACCAGGCAAAATGCCGCCAGGAGCAGGGTGTTGATGGCGTTTTGCTCCCGCTCTGCAAAGAGGGCCAGAGCAAAGACGGTCAGCATGATCACCGAGCGGGCCGTGGCTGGTGCAGTGCCGGTCAGCACCAGATAGGCTGCCATGGCCGGAACAGAGATGAGAACGGCACACCTTCTGATGTTCCACCGCAGGGAAATGTATTCGATGCGGGAAAGACACCACATGGTGGCTAATGAAATAAACGCAGCGATTATACCGACGTGAAAGCCGGAAATAGAGAGGATATGATTAACACCGGCTCTGGTATAGGCGTTGGCAAGTTCGCGGGGAATCCTTCTCTGATCCCCCAGCAACAGTGCCACCAGCACCGAAGAAATGGCGTCATCCGGAATAGCACGCCTTATTGTTTCACCCAAGACATCTGCCAGATGATCAACTGAGCGCAGGGGCGACAGAACCGTCCCCCCCTTTATTAGCACAATGTCCTGTGAAGTACGGATCCGGCAGAGTACGTTGATGCCCTGAAAGGCCAGAAAACGGGGATAATTAAATTCGCCCGGCAACCCCAGGAGCCGTGGAGTGGCGATCGTGGAGACAAAGCGTACCCGATCACCCCGTGACATCTGCACGGCCCCCTCACCGACAAAGAGCAGTAACTGACCGACAACCGGCTCCACACCTCCCGCACTCCGAAGCTGTTCGGCCTGAATAACAAATCGGCTGCCATCAATGGTAACAACAGGACGATCAGCAATAACCCCCTCAATGGTGACCGGCGTTGCGGTCACTTTATCTGTAATGGAATCGGGATGGTGTGGGGGGAAAAGCCAGGGAGTCAGTGCAGAAAGCCCCCAAAACAGAAAGAAGAGAGCACTACAGACCGTAAACGGATATGCATCCACACAAGAGGCAGCAAGGAACAGACAGAGCAGCAGAGGTAGCAAAAGCGAATTGTCACCATAGTACCCACAAAGAACCGTGATGGTGAGCCCAAGTACCATCATCAAAAACGGCAATAATAACGGCCAGCGACACATGGCTACTGTTATGTGCGGTACTGACAGAACATCGCGATATCCTTCTGAATTAGGGAGTGTGACGAGTGCAGTATGTCCATCAGCATACCACAAGGAACACCGGTTGCATACAGATGAGTCGCGAGAAGAAATTAATATACCTGCTATAATTAGGGGTTACATATTTTTAAAAAAAATAGTATTCTATAGCGGTATTTCGTGAGAGGAGAATCATCCCTATGAGTAAACACATACTAATTGTTGATGATGAGGAGATGATCCGGGAACTGTTATCATCAGCCCTTGAAATGGAAGCATATGAATGTCACACCGCTTCAAATGTTGATGAAGCACTGACACTTCTGGGCACGATTCCCGTGGATCTGGTCATTTCCGATATTATGATGCGGGGGAGAAGCGGGGTTGACCTGCTACGTGAACTGAAATTAATTGATAAGGACATAGCGGTGTTAATGATTACCGGACTTTCCGATATGAATACCGCTCTGGAATGTGTTCACCTCGGTGCAGACGATTACATAACGAAACCATTTGGCATAAACCGGGTCATTCTGACAGTTAAAAACCTGATGGAGCGCCGCAGCCTAACCCTTGAGAAAAAACAGTATCAAGCAAGCCTTGAATTCAAAGTACAGGAGCAGACCGCCCAGATCAGAAACACCATGAACGAGCTTTCCCACGCCTATGACAGCACCTTGACAGCATTGGTGAAGGCACTTGATGCCCGTGAAAAGGAGGTTGGTTCACATTCCGAGCGGGTAATGAACTACGCTGTTCTCCTGGGTGAGAAAATGGGAGTGGCAGGCAAGGAACTTCAGGAACTTGCCAAAGGGGCTCTGCTCCATGATATCGGTAAAATTGGCATATCGGACAATATTCTTCTCAAGCCCGGCCCCCTTGACGAACGGGAGTGGCTTGAAATGCGGCGCCATCCTGAAGTAGGATATGCAATTCTTTCGGAAATTGATTTTTTGAAAGGACCGGCAGATATGATTCTGTCCCATCACGAACGGTTTGACGGTTCCGGGTATCCAAAGAGATTGAAAGGGGATCAGATCCCTCTGTCATCACGTATCTTCACACTGGTGGACACCCTCGATGCCATGACCTCAGATCGCCCGTACCGTAATGCCCTCCCCTTTGCCCGGATGACTGCCGAAATCATCACCTGCAAAGGGAGCCAGTTTGATCCGGAAATTACGGATCTCTTTACTTCAATACCCCGCCAGCTGTGGGAAGAGTGTGCCGGCAAACGATTAATGGACTAAAAACAATCATAAAGACCCGCCCATGAAAACGGGGTTCGACTTAGTCGAACCCCGTGAGTGTAGCATGAGAACAATTCTCACGATCTTTTGTCAATCATCCCAATCTTCTTCGTCATCACGCGCATACTCGGGGTCGGATTCGTCATCATCATAATTAAAATCATCGTCCTCGTCAGCAAGCGCATCGTCCGATTCTTCAGAAATATACCGTTCCGGTACTCGCTGTTCTTCATCGGAGATTTTTTCAAAACGGGCGAGCAAATCCTGATCGGTACAAAATTTTCCCACTTTCAGTTTGCAGGAGGTTAGCTCGCATAAATCGAACAGCTGAATCTCACTACAGAGCCGTTGTGGCACAGCCGGTAACGTAGTAACTGTCATAACGTTACCTCTTCAACAATCGCCGCTCAGAAATTCGGCAGCCTTGGCAACTTCCTCTTTGCAGCCAATATACACCGGACAACGCTGGTCAAGACCATCGGGAACTATGTCAAGAATGGGGATTTCACCATTTGTGGCAGCTCCACCGGCCTGTTCGATCAGGAACGCCATGGGGTTCAGTTCAAACAGCAGACGAAGTTTGCCGTTCGGACTATCATTTAAGGCCGGATACATAAAAACACCCTTCCCCTTCATGAGTATCTGATTAAAGTCAGGCACAAAGCCACCGGAATAACGTAGTTTCGCCCCTTTATTTTCCAGATAACAGATAAAACGTTCATTGGCTTCACTGTATTTTTTGCGCAAACCACCGGGTGAATACATATCACCGGACGGTTTCATCTGAATATTTTCCCGGGTCAGGGTGTATTCCATGAGCTGATTCATGGTAAATTCAAACACCCCTTTGCCGACCGAATACACCAGTGATACACGGGGCCCATACAGAATGTAAATCGAACCAACCATCTTCCGACCCGGCTGCAACAGGTCGTTACCCTGATAAATACCGACAATGGTGCCGACCGCCAGATTCACATCTACCAGTGACGAGCCATCAAGTGGATCATAGGCAACGGAGAACATCCCCTGGGGATTACTGGTAACCTGAAAAATTTCCTCCATCTCCTCGGAAGCGATATTACAGACAACACCCGAATGTTGGAGTCGCTTGCGCATGATACGGTCAGAGAGGACATCCAGTGCCAACTGTTCTTCACCGTACAGGTTTGATGTACCGGCAACCCCCAGATCACCGGTGCGCACCGCATTAATAACATACTTGCTTGCTTCGGCAATTTCACAGATTAGATGTACAAGATTGCCACTGATGTTCTGGTCGCGCAGATGCTGGCGCAAATCAATTTGAAATTTTGTCTTTCCTGGTTGACTGTACATGTGTCCTCCGAGCTGAATAGACTAAAGTTAGCTACCTGTCTGATATACTGAAAAAAGCCGTTTTTAGCAAGACTTAAAAATGGCTCCGTGACCGGATGAAACGGAGCCAATGACACGGTTAGTCACCCTGTTCTGCCTTACTGAGATTCCCCATTACCGGAGTACCGCAATATTTGCATACGGAATCTTTCCAGGGAAAAGTTTTGTTGCACTGCGCACACTTTCTGAAATAACCGCTGATTTCATGTTCGGGGCGGTGAAAATAGAGTACCAATAAAAAGAACGGGAACACGCCGGAAATAGCACCCCAGAGGAGAGGGTTTTTTCCCCGGGAACGGGATATTTTAAAACCTATCGCCGCAGGGAGACCAAACAGGAGCAGTAAAAAAATAGTTTCATTCATGTATATGACCATCCCTCAAAAACAAACAGGCGCAGGACCAGTGCATGGACCAACGCCTGTTTATCACAGATAATGACGAATTACTTGGCGATTCTGATACCAGGAATGAAGAGAATTTTTTCAAATGTTCTGTTCAAAGTCTTGCTGGTAAAATTAACCATTGGTGGTGCTTCAGGGTACTCAATCTTGTCACCCTTGGCAACTTTTGTTTCCGGAAGAGCCAACCATGTTTTTTCACCTTTGTCATCAACGGCCTCAACATAGGTGTACCCACCGGAATTCATGGTCTGACCAACGGTGGCTTTTTTACCAACACCTGCAGCAATTTCCTGCGACTTCATACCTGCGTGCGGATCTGCACCAGGAGCTGCTGCGCCTGGAACCTGACCCTGCTGCGGAGCTCCAGCCGGGGCATCACCCTTCGGCTTGTCTTTGCATCCTGCAAGAGCAAGAGCGGCAATACTAATAACTACCAATGCTGTTTTTTTCACCTACGGCCTCCTGAAATTAAGTTTTAACATTTGTATCATATTTTCACTAGTTATGAAAGAATAAAAAAAATTACAGACCAAGATCAGTCACCGGCCCCAACGTTTCCAGATGAGTAATGTCATTTTCAAAAAGTGTCCGGGCGACTCTGAAAATATCGGAACTGGTAACCCGGTCATACCCCGCTATGACATCCTCAATGGATATCTGGGTGTGAAAATACATCTCATTCTTCGCTAATCTGGTCATCAAGCTGTCACTGCTTTCCAGGGACATGAGGGTATTCCCCTTCAGTTGTTCCCGTGCAGAATCAAGTTCATCCCACGACACTTCACCAGACGACAGTTGGTAACATTCATGGCGGATTATCTCCAATACCTGGCGGCAATGGGCTTTTTCGGTTCCGGCATAGATCACCAGTGCGCCGGTATCGGAATGGCCTATGAGTGAGGAATACACCGAATAGGCCAGACCACGTTTTTCACGAATCTCCTGAAAGAGCCGTGAACTCATGCCACCCCCCAGAATAGTCGTCAGCAGAAACAGCACATAACGATCCTGATGCCCATAATGAAATGACGGCACTCCGAGACAGAGCAATGTCTGTTCCATGTCACGTGCCACGGAATTCACCCTGCTCTGCTCGGGAGAAGTAATAATGACAGGTTCGGGAGACCAGGAGGATTCCAGTGCGGAAAACAGTGGTGCAAGCAGGGAAACCAACTGCTGGTGGTCAACAGTGCCGGCGGCAGCAATCACGATGTCACTGGGGCGATACCGGCTCTGTTTGTGGCCACAAATGGCATCACGGGACAGTGAACTTATGGTCTCTCCCGTGCCAAGAATCGGCATCCCCAGACTCTGACCCTGCCAAAAGTTTTGATGGAATTGATCGTGGATAAACTCATCGGGCGAATCATCCCGCATGTTTATTTCCTGTAAAATCACATTCCGTTCACGTTCGATTTCATCGGCGGGAAAAGTAGCATAAAGAAAAAGATCCGCAAGCAGATCCAGAGCCCGGGGGAGAAATTTTGCCAGAACCTTGGCATAATAACAGACGTACTCATGGCCGGTGAAGGCGTTAAGAAGCCCCCCCATGGAATCCATTTCCCGTGTTATCTGATGGGCGGTACGCCGGGCTGTCCCTTTAAAGAGCATATGTTCGATGAAATGGGCAACACCGTTATGCTGCCGCTCTTCATGGCGGGTACCGTTTGCCACCCATATGCCGGTGGTGACCGTATGCATATACGCAATGTTCTGGGAAACGATCCGTACGCCGTTATCAAGTGTCGTAGTAGTTATCATAGGGTGAGCATAACCCCGCAGTGAGATAATTTCAAAACAAAAATGCTGTCCCCGTCGATAAGAGCTGTTTACTGCAGGGTATCAACCAGCAGTTCCACCGAATGCCTTACGGTAATATTGGCACCATCCTGATCCAGCCCACCACGAATCTGCATGACACAGCCGGGACAATCCATGGCAACAACGGCAGCACCGGTTGCCTTGATATTACGGATCTTACGTTGCAGCATCGGTGCGGATATTTCCGGCATCTTGAGCGAATAGGAGCCCCCCATGCCGCAGCAGGTATCGCATTCAAACATTTCAGATAGCTGGTAACCGGCCCGGCGCAATAATTCCCGTGGCTGTTGAGATACCAACCGGGTACGCTTCAGGTGACAGGAGTCGTGATAGGTTATGGTTGCCAGCGACTTCCCTTCTTGAAAGGTGAGTCGTTTTTCCTCCACAAGCTTCGTAATTAAAACCGAGAAATCCAGAGTTTTAGCCGCCAGTTCCTCTGCCTCCTTGCGCCACCCGGTCTGCCCCACACTTTCAAAGGTACTGATAAAATCATGGGTCAGGGCAACCGTACAGGTGGGACAAGCGGAGACCACATACGTCGATTCCACCGCCATAAGTGCTTTAATCGTGTCAATGGCATTTTGTTCCGCAACCTCATACACTCCACTATAACGGGCCGGTGCCCCGCAGCAGGTCTGCCCCTCCGGGAATAGCACTTCAATACCGGCCTTATTAAGGGTGGTTATCAATGCCTCCCCCATTTCCGGATAGGCAAAATCTATGAGACAACCGGCAAAAAAGACAACCTTCTCCGCACAGCGTGGCTGGTTAATTATTTTAAACCGGTCACGAAATGGCACGTCAGCAATGGCAGGCAGGCTCCGTCCATCGGTCAGGTCGGCAAGAAACAGCGGCAGATGGCGAATGAATTTGCCGGAGGTAAACGGTTTACCAGCCACCGAAGCTGCCCGGAGCATCCCATGGAAGAGCGAACGATTATTAACCACCGCGTAGATCGATTTCATTACCAGTGGTACCCCCTGTTCCCGTACCAGGCGGCGGCGTAACTCCATTATGAGCCCCGGAATATCAATCATGCCCGGGCAGACATCCTTACAGGCACCGCACTGAATGCAGAGACTCTGGATATCTTCCGACTGTTTCAGTGCGTCAAACCAGGCGGTCAGAATGGTACCAATCCCCCCCGTATAGACCTTTCCGAACACATGCCCCCCCACCAGCCTGAAGATGGGACAGACATTGAGGCAGGAGGCACAGCGAATGCACTGGAGTGCCTGCTTGAACAGTGGATCGGCAGCCATCTCCGTGCGTCTGTTATCCATCAGGATTATGTGCATATTTTTCATCGTTCCGTCCGGATTCGGTGTCGGGCCGGTAATGACAGAAACATAACTGGTGAGCTGTTGGGCGGTGGCACTGCGGGGAAGAGCTTTCAAAATTGTTGCCACATCGGCAAACGTGGCGATCAGTTTTTCGATACCGACCAGTACAATGTGAATGGGGGGAAGAGAGGTCACCAACCGGGCATTCCCCTCATTGGTCATCAGTACGATGCTGCCGGTTTCGGCGACGGCAATGTTCCCGCCGGAAATCCCCATATCAGCGGCAAGAAAACGGGGACGCAACTGTTCACGGGCAACCTTGACCAAGCGGGGAATATCGGAGGTGAGTCGTTCGTTTATCTCCGTACTGAACAGATCTGACACCTCATCCCTGGTCATATGGATAGCCGGCATAACCATATGTGACGGTGTTTGGCCGGCCAGTTGAATAATCCACTCACCGAGATCGGTTTCGCCAACTTCAATACCGGCCTTTTCCAGATAGGCGTTGAGATGAATCTCTTCCGTTGCCATTGACTTGGATTTCACCACCCGCTTGACATTATGTTCCTTGGCAATCCGGAGGATATAGTCACGTACAGCGGCCGGATCATCGCTTCTGAAGACAGTCGCACCCCGCGCCTCGGCATTGCGAGTAAACTCGTCGGAGAGCGGTTTAAGATTGGCAGCAGCAAAAGCTTTCAGATCGGCAATTTTACCCCGTAACTCTTCAAAGTCTATGCCTTCATAGGCTTTGGCCCGGTTAACCGTATAGGCCTCGGAAAACGCACCGAGGGCTCCGGTCAGATTGCCATTATTGAGTGCCCGCTGTATTGAATCCTTAAATGCCTTTCCCATCACTCACCCCCTGCATATTCATCAATACAGATAATGACCAGCCGTTCCGGCCCATGGACACCGATGGTAAGTACCCGCTCGATATCAGCGGTGCGGCTCGGCCCGGTTATCATGGCCAGATAGGCGCAGTCACGGGGGTGCAGATGGCTGAATAACGAAGGCATATCAGGGAGAATACCGGCGGTAGGAACCAATGCAATATGAATGGTGGAGAGTGAGGAAACCAGTCGCTGGTCGATATCGGTTGAATTGCCAGCGAGGGTGCCGGTATCAGCCAATCCCCAGGCCATCTGACTGATGCCAAAACGCGCCGTTGCGGCGGCCTGCTTAGTCACCTCAAAGGAGATACCGGCACCACGAAAGGTATCCCGTTCACCATCAGTAAGAAACGTACCGGCAGCCCAGAGAGCAGAGTTTTCAGGTGTAGCCCCCACCCCCTCTCGTTTCAGAAAGTCAACCAACCACAGGAATGCACCACTCCGGTCAGTAAAACGGTAGACTTCGCCACTGACCGCTTCGGCTTTTACTTTGAACCGTTCATATAACATATACGTTCTCCCTGACGTCCTCGTCTGCATCAAAATGAAAAATGGTTTTACCAATAATTTAACGACTCTTTTTCCCCGACAGAACCGTCGGTACCAAACAGGCTAAACCAGAGCGTACTCCCTGTATAACCGACACTATTTCAATTACCACCCCCGTGTCAACAAGCTTTTGATCTTCAGATAAAAAACAGTTGACAGACAACACGATTATCTGTAATTGGTATTACAAATTTACAACCGGTTTTTATTTTGGTCACTGCTGTTATGATGGGTATCCATCATTAATCGGACTCACCACCCCCCTTCGCGGAAAGGAGAAACATCATGCCCTGGATTCAAACGTACTCACCGGTAGCAGGTAGTCTGGGAATGTCGGCACTGGTTGCCGTCATACCTCTCGTTGTCATCTTTGTCTGTCTTGCCCTGTTGAAAATGAAGGCTCACAAAGCGGGACCACTGGCCGTTGCCTCTGCCATTGCCATCGCCATCACCGTATGGGGCATGCCGGCAAAACTTGCCGGGCTTGCTTTTGTGCAGGGGGCCGCCTTCGGTCTATTTCCGGTCTTCTACATCGTCATTACCACCCTATTCCTCTACAACATCACGGTAAAGGGGGGGCAGTTTGAAATTATCCGGGCTTCCCTGGCGGGTGTTACAGCGGACAGAAGGATTCAGGCACTGCTGATTGCCTTCTGTTTCGGTGCTTTCATTGAAGGTGCTGCGGGCTTTGGCACACCGGTAGCCATTGCCGGAGCAACATTAGTGGGTCTTGGCTTTCGCCCACTCTATGCTGCCGGAGTCTGTCTTATTGCCAACACCGCACCGGTTGCCTTTGGTGCCATCGGCATTCCGGTTGTGGCTCTGGCCGGTGTCATGGGCTATGGTGACGACGGCATGATGAAACTCTCCACCATGGTCGGCAGACAACTCCCCTTCATATCGGTTTTCATCCCGTTCTACGTCATCATGATTATGGTCGGGTGGAAAAAGACCATTGAGGTTCTGCCGGCTATCATCGTCTGCGGTGTTACCTTTGCGGTCGGTCAGTGGGCAACGGCAAGTTATCTTGGCCCCTACCTGCCGGACATCATTTCGTCACTGGCCGCAATGGCCGCACTTGTGCTGCTGTTACAGGTCTGGACTCCCCGTGAAAACTACGTCTTTGACCATGAAGTAGCCAGTGCCGGACGGGAGCAGCATAATTATTCAGCCGGTGATGTGTTCCGTGCCTGGGCACCCTATCTGGCACTAACCATTATGGTACTGCTCTGGGGTATCCCCTCTATCAAGACTGAACTGGACAAAAGCAAGGTAGTCTATACGGTAGCCGGACTCGATAGCATGATCGTCAAAAAGGTCTCCAAGCCGGAGGATGGGGTAAAGAAAGCTGCAGCAGTTGCCGCTGAAACGGACAAACTACTCACCTCACTTCCTGCAGCCAACGTAAAGTTGACCGCCGTTATCGCCCTGCTGACTGAACTGAAAACCCAGGAGGAAAAGTTCCTGATTGTTGAACAGGGACTTATTGGTAAAGACACCCTGCTCTCCACGGAACGAAATGCCGGCTTTACGGTTATTGCCAAAAAAAGTGCCGACATTCAGAAGCTGGTAAAAGAAGACCTTGAGAAAAACTCCATAACGGCCAAAGACCAGTTTAAACCGCTGGTAAAGGCACTGGGCGACCAACTCCCCATAAAACTCCCTGCTAAATACACGTTTAATTTCATGTCGGCAGCCGGAACCGCCATCCTGATTGCCGCAATCCTCTCTGCCTTCATCTGCGGTGTCGGCTTTGGTGACGTGCTTAAACTGGCGGGCAAAACACTCTATGACATGCGGTTCCCCGCCATAACCGTTGCTTCGGTACTGGGGCTGGCCTACGTAATGAACAGCTCCGGCATGACCAACTGCCTCGGCCTGGTCTTCACCAAAACCGGCCATCTGTTCCCCTTCATCGCCCCCTTCCTTGGTTGGCTCGGCGTCTTCCTGACCGGCTCTGACACCTCTAGTAACGTGCTGTTCGGTGGCTTGCAGAAAGCAACAGCCGAGCAACTAGGTCTCAACCCGATTCTCACCGGTGCAGCAAACACCAGCGGTGGTGTCATGGGAAAAATGATCTCTCCCCAATCCCTCGCTGTCGCCACCGCCGCCTGCGGCATGGTTGGTGAGGAGGGAACCCTGTTCCGTTTCACCCTGAAACATTCACTCTTCCTCACCTTTGTGGTCGGAGCGATTGTCTACCTTCAGGCCTATTTCCTGCAATGGATGATTCCGTAACAGGACTTTAATAAGGAGATGTTATGAATTCGACATTCATCAAGGAATTGACCGCCATTGTAAGCCCGCAGTTCATACTGACGGACCGTGAGTCTCTTTCTGTGTACGGTTACGATTCAACTCCAGAACTTGAAAGTCTCCCGGGAGCTGTTCTGCTCCCGGGTAGCACTGCAGAAGTATCCGCCATTCTGTCGCTCTGTCATGGTGCCGGTATCAGCGTGACCCCCCGGGGTTCCGGTACCAATTTATCCGGCGGCTCACTTTCAAGCGGTGGAGTTGTGGTACAAACAAGCCGCTTAAACCGTATCATTGAGGTGGATGAAGAAAACCTCACCGCCACCGTTGAGCCGGGGGTTGTTACCAGTGCGTTGCACCGGGAGGTTGAATCACGGGGTCTTTTCTACCCACCCGATCCGGGAAGCATGAACATTTCCACCATGGGGGGCAATGTGGCGGAAAACTCCGGGGGGCTCCGGGGGCTTAAATACGGAGTCACCGCCAACTACATTATGGGGCTGGAAACCATCTTGGCAGATGGTAATATCCTGCGTACCGGCGGGAAGGTTGTCAAGGATGTGGCTGGCTACAACATTAACCCGCTGCTGGTCTCCTCCGAGGGAACCCTGGGATTTTTCACCGGCATAACCGTAAAGCTCATTCCCAAGCCCCAGGGGAAGATCACCATGCTGGCCCATTTTCCGGTGCTTCAGCATGCTGCCCTGGCGGTATCGGCCATTATTGCTGCCAAAATAATACCGGCAACCCTGGAATTTCTTGATAAAGTAACCATCAAATGCGTTGAAGAATATGCCCACGTCGGCCTGCCACTTGATGTTGATGCCGTGCTGCTCATTGAGGTAGACGGCCATCCGGTGGTAATAGCCGAAGAGGCAGCAGCCGTTGCCGCCATCTGCTCGAAACACCGCTGTTCCTTTTTTCAGACCGCCAAAGATGCGGGAGAAGCCCTCAAACTGGCAACGGCTCGCCGTACCGCCCTCTCGGCTCTGGCACGGCTCAAGCCAACCACCATTTTGGAAGATGCCACCGTGCCCCGCAGTTGCATCGCCGCCATGCTGCAAGTGATTCAGGAAGCCGCAGCAAAGTATCGGGTTACCATCGGTACCTTTGGCCATGCCGGTGATGGCAACCTGCACCCAACCTGCTTGACCGATGAACGGGATCATGATGAAATTGCCCGTGCCCATGCGGCGTTCGAAGAGATTTTCGATGCGGCCATCGCCATGGGGGGAACCATCACCGGTGAACATGGCGTAGGGTTGGCTAAAAAGAAATATCTCCCCAAACTGGTTGGCGAATGCGGCATCAGAACCATGCGGGGTATCAAACATGCCTTTGATCCAAAGGGGATTCTTAATCCGGGAAAAGTGTTCTGATCTTGAGGAGGCAGAGGTAACCATGGACTACGTCAAACTGATTAACTGTATGCGCTGCGGCATGTGTCTCCCCACCTGCCCGACCTATAAGGAGACCTTCCTTGAGACCGCATCCCCCCGGGGGAGAGTCGCACTGCTCAGAAAAATGCATGACGGTGATCTTGATCAGTCGGAACGACTGTTGGAATTTCTCTCACTCTGTCTCGACTGCCAGGCCTGCGCTTCGGCCTGTCCCTGTGGTGTCAATGCGGGTGAGTTGGTGGCTGAATTCACCTGTGAGCGAAAAACCTCTCATGGACTCAGCTTTTTGGAAGAGCAGATACTCCATAATCTGGTACCCCACCCGGACCGTCTGGAACAGTCCATGGCACCGCTCCGGCTGTACCAGCGGAGCGGACTGCAAAAACTGGTGCGGACGCTGGGGGTTCTCAAAATGTTTCCAAAACCACTGGAGCGGATGGAAGGGCTGTT
>CAIRBT010000099.1 GCA_903876875.1 uncultured Geobacteraceae bacterium | reverse complement strand
GAAGCCGTTCGCTGCGGTATGCACTACGTCAACCAGCGTTGGCTGGGGGGGATGCTCACCAACTTCGCCACCGTTAAACAGAGCATCGACCGTCTCAAAAAAATTGATGCCATGTTCGAAGATGGCACCATCGACGCATACACGAAAAAAGAAGCTCTCCAGTTCACCCGCGACCGTGAAAAGCTCCAGAAAACCCTCGGCGGCATCAAGTCCATGAGCAAACTCCCGGGCGTTATGTTTGTTATCGACCCGAAAAACGAAGAAATTGCTGTTCAGGAAGCCAACAAACTCGGTATTCCTGTTGTAGCTGTCGTTGATACCAACTGCGACCCTGACCCGATTGATTACGTCATTCCGGGCAACGACGACGCCATCCGCGCCATCCGTCTCCTCTCCGCAAAAATGGCTGACGCCGTTCTTGAAGGAATCCAGGCACGGAAAAACGCCCTGCAGACCGACACCGAAGGTGCCGAAGAGTATGCACCGGAAGAGGTTGTTGAAGAAGTGGCGGCAGCAGAGTAATATCAACAATATTATACAACTATTTCCTGCAACTGACAGGACAGGAGGATTGCAATGGCGGTAACAGCTGCACAGATCGCAGAATTACGTAAATCTACCGGCGCAGGTATGCTGGATTGTAAAAAGGCACTCGAACAGACTGAAGGCAATTTCGATCAGGCCGTCGATTTTCTCCGTACCAAAGGGCTTGCCGCCGCTTCCAAAAAAGCCGGCCGTGCCGCTACTGAAGGTATGGTAGTTGCTGCCGTGGCTGACAACGGCTCACGTGGTGTGCTCCTTGAAATCAACAGTGAAACCGATTTCGTGGCTAAAAATGACAAGTTCCAGACCTTTGTCAAGGACATTGCCACCCACATTCTGGTATCAAAGCCGGCTTCCGTTGAAGAGCTGTTCACCCAGCCCTACTGTGGTGATGCCAGCAAAACCATCCAGATTATGCTTAACGAAGCGATTGCCGTTATCGGTGAAAACATGCAGATCCGTCGTTTCAACGACTTCACCATTCCAGGTGCCGGTGCCATCGGCACCTACATCCATGCCGGCGGCAAGATCGGTGTCATGGTTGAGGCAACCAGCAGCGATGCCGCTGCCGCACAGAATCCGGCTTTTGCTGCCTTCGTCAAAGACGTGGCAATGCACATCGCCGCCGCATCCCCCCTCTACGTACAGCGGAGTGAAGTTGACGCCGACGTGCTTGAGCGGGAAAAAGATATCTACCGTGCCAAGGCTCGCGAAACCGGCAAGCCGGAAAATATCATCGAAAAAATCATTGATGGTCAGGTTAATAAGTTTTATGCCGATATCTGCCTCCTTGAGCAGCAGTTCGTCAAGGATACGGACAAGAGCATTTCCCAGTTGACCGCCGAAATCGGCAAGACACTTGGGGCAACCATCGCCATTACCCGCTTCACCAAATATGCCCTCGGTGAGGGATTGGAAAAGAAGGAATCGGACTTTGCTGCCGAGGTAGCCGCAGCAGCCGGCCTCTAAAGTTTCTACGAAGCCGGCCTGAAATGGCCGGCTTTTTTTTGCTTATTTTTCCACCAAAAGATCATTTCTTCAGCTCAGACAGTCAATACAGGTTTTTCCGGAGGCTTTGCATGGGCAGAACGTCTTACACAAGGGTACTTTTGAAACTATCCGGTGAATCACTGGCCGGAGAACAGGGGTACGGCATTGATCCGCTGGTTCTGAAAGCCATTGCCGGAGAGATAAAAGAGGTCGTCGACAAGGGGGTCCAACTGGCTCTGGTCATTGGCGGAGGCAACATCTTTCGCGGACTGGCCGCCTCTTCAAAGGGGATGGATCGCTCCAGTGCCGACTACATGGGGATGTTGGCCACGGTGATTAATTCCCTGGCCATGCAGGATGCCCTCGAAAAGCTGGGTGTCTCCACGAGGGTCCAGTCAGCCATCGCCATGCAGGAGGTGGCCGAACCATATATCCGCCGCCGTGCCATGCGTCACCTAGAAAAAGGCCGAGTGGTTATTTTCGGTGCCGGAACCGGTAACCCCTACTTCACCACCGACACCGCTGCCAGTCTGCGAGCCATGGAAATCAACGCCCAGGTCATCCTCAAGGGGACCAAGGTTGATGGCGTGTATACCGCCGATCCCAAGAAAGATCCAACGGCAACCAAGATTTCCAAGCTGTCATATATTGATGTTCTCAAAAAAGGGTTGCAGGTTATGGACGCCACTGCTATATCGCTCTGTATGGATAATAATCTGCCTATAATCGTTTTCGATCTCACCACCGAAGGGAATATCCGTAAGGTTATTGCCGGAGATGAGATCGGCACCATCGTACAAGGAGAGTAGTCATGGCTAAAAGTGTGCTTGATGATATGAAAACCCACATGGAAAAGACCTTGGGGGTTCTCAAGAACGAATTCCAAAAGATTCGCACCGGCAGGGCAACCACCGGCATTCTGGACGCGGTGACCGTTGATTACTACGGCAACACCTCTTCCTTAAGTCAGGTGGCCACCCTTGCCATCCCCGAGGCACGTACCATTACCATTACCCCGTGGGAATCAAAAATGATCGGCCCCATTGAAAAGGCCATCATGAATGCCAACCTGGGACTGACCCCCTCCAACGACGGCAAGGCCATTCGCCTCAACCTCCCCCCCTTGACGGAAGAACGGCGCAAAGATATCGTCAAAGGGCTGAAAAAGAAGTCGGAGGAGGACAAGATTGCCCTCAGAAATATCCGTCGCGATGCCATCGACAAGCTGAAAAAACTGGAAAAAGATAAGGCAATCACCGAAGATGAACTGAAACGTTTTGAGAAAGAGGTTCAGGATATCACCAAGAGCTTTGAACTTAAAATGGATGAGGCCGTAGCCCATAAGGAAAAAGAGGTTATGGAAGTCTGATGGTACAGCTTGATCCCCAAAGACTTCCGGTGCATCTGGCCGTTATCATGGATGGCAACGGCCGCTGGGCACAACAGCGGATGCTCAAGCGGATCGTGGGACACCAACGGGGGGCGGAAACGGTCAAAATGGTGGTGGAACAGGCGTCACTACTTGGCATTAAGTACCTGACACTATTTGCTTTCTCTTCTGAAAACTGGTCCCGGCCGATCCTTGAAGTACGGGCATTGATGACGCTGCTGAAAAAGTACATTCGTCAGGAAACGGCGCGGATGCTGCGGAAAAATATCCGCTATAACGTCATCGGCAATCGGAGTGACCTCCCACCTGACGTGAATGACACCCTCGATGAGGCGATCCGCAAGACCGCCTCTAATGACGGCATGGTGCTGACCCTGGCCCTCTCATACGGGGGGCGGCAGGAACTCTGCCGCGCTGCTGCCCATCTGGCGAAGGATGCCATCAGCGGTAAAGTTTCCGTAGCAGCCATCACGCCCGACCTGTTTGACAGCTATCTTGACACCGGTGGCCTGCCTGACCCCGATTTTCTCATTCGTACCAGCGGAGAGATGCGTATCAGTAACTTTCTGCTTTGGCAACTAGCCTATACGGAACTCTATTTCACTGACACCAACTGGCCCGATTTTACCATTAATGAACTTCACAAGGCACTGGCCGATTTCCAGTCGCGGGAACGCCGCTTTGGAAAGACCAGTGACCAGATACTGCAAAGGGGCGGCCTATCAAACGACTGATCTCGGCGATCATTCTGTTACCCATCGTTATCCTCATCGTACTCAAGGGGAGTACGCTCCTCTTTGCCTGCCTGGTGGCACTCATGTCAGCCATTGGCATTTCAGAGTTCTACCGCATGGCACTCCCGCTGCGCACCTTTGAGCGAACCCTGGCCATTCCCCTCGGCACCACCCTGATTTTTATCCCGTTTACCGGCAGCGACCGCATGGTTCATCTGGTGATCGGCATGCTGTTTGTGACCTTTTCACTGCTGTTCCTCTTCCGGGTTCGAACCATAGAAACGGCGGCTCATGAAGTTGCCTTGGCACTATTAGCCTTTCTGTATATCCCCTTTCTCATGTTGCATCTGGTGCTGTTGCGGCAAACGGAGTTTGGCATTCAGTGGTTGTTTGTCATCATGCTCATCGTCATGACCAACGACTCTGCCGCCTATTATACCGGGTGTAATTTTGGCAAGACCCGGCTCTATCCACTGGTAAGTCCAAAGAAAAGTGTCGAAGGTTCCATCGGTGGTCTTGTCGGCAGCCTCTGCGGCACCCTGCTGGCGAAGTATACCTTCTTCCCCCAACTGTCCCTGTTCGATGCCGTGGTCATGGCTCTGGTTATCGGCATGGTTGGTCAGGCAGGCGATCTCTTTGAGTCATTGCTCAAGCGCAGTTTTTCCGTCAAGGATTCCGGCACCCTCATTCCGGGTCATGGCGGTGTACTTGACCGCATGGACAGCATCCTCTTTGCCGCTCCGGTTACCTACTACTACGTCCTCTTCATTTTCAGAGGTTGACCGATGAAAAACATTGCCATTTTAGGTTCTACCGGTTCCATCGGAGTCAGTACCCTTGACATTGTCAGCAGTCATCCCGACCGCTTCCGCATTATCGCCCTCACCGCAGGAAAAAACCTCGACCTGTTTGCCACCCAGATAAAAAAGTTTACCCCACGCATTGCGGCAGTCGCCTCGCCAGACGATATTCCCCGACTCAGGGAGCTTTGTCACGGCGTTGATGTCATCATCACCGGCGGAGTTGAAGGGTTAGTTGCCGCAGCAACGGCAGATGAATCAGACATGGTGGTGGCTGCCATTGTCGGTGCGGCCGGCCTTGTGCCGACGGCGGCGGCCATCCGGGCCGGCAAGGATATCGCCCTGGCCAACAAGGAAATACTGGTCACGGCCGGACACCTGTTCATGGAACTGGTTGCCGCAGCGGGCGTGCGTCTTTTTCCGGTGGACAGCGAGCACAGTGCCATTTTCCAGTCCATGGAGGGGCACAGGAGTGAAGATATCCAGCGCATCATCCTAACCGCCTCGGGGGGGCCCTTTTTGAACACCCCGGCCGACAGTTTAGGCGCGGTGACGGTGGCGGACGCCCTCAACCACCCCAACTGGGCCATGGGGAAAAAGATTTCCATTGATTCGGCAACCATGATGAACAAGGGGCTGGAGGTAATTGAAGCCCATTGGCTGTTTAATACCCCGGTGGACAAGATCCAGGTCAATATCCACCCCCAGAGCATCATCCATTCCATGGTTGAATATATCGATGGTTCGGTCATCGCCCAACTCGGCTCACCGGATATGAAGGCTCCCATCGCCTACGCCCTGGCCTACCCGGAGCGTATCACTACCGGCGTTAAACCGCTTGATTTAACCACCATGTCAGGTTTGACATTCCACAATCCTGACTGTGAAAAGTTCCCCTGTCTGCAACTGGCATACCGTGCCATGACCGACGGTGAAAGCATGCCGGCGGTCATGAATGCCGCCAATGAAATAGCCGTCGCTGAGTTTCTGGCGGGAACATGCAGTTTCACCCGCATTGCCGAAATAATCGAACGAACAATGGACGCCCACGTTCCCCACCCCCTTGGCTCAATAGAGGAAGTATTGGACGCCGATCGGTGGGGAAGGGAAACCGCCCGGGAAATATGCAGGGAGATGGTATACTGATATGACCGTAGTTTATGCAATCATCGTACTGGGAATTTTGATCTTTGTCCATGAATTGGGACACTTTTTGCTGGCCAAACTGTTGGGGGTCACCGTTGAAAAGTTCTCCCTCGGTTTCGGACCGAAACTGTATGGAAAAAAGGTTGGCGACACCGAATATCTCCTCTCCGCCCTCCCCCTGGGGGGGTATGTGAAAATGTTCGGTGAGGCGGGCTTCATCGAAGGGGGAGAACTCCATCACCCCCCCGAAACCGCCGCCACCGAGAGCGGTGAGGAGGGCACGCCGCTGCTCCGGGAACTGACCGATGAGGAAAAATCTCGGTCATTCTACCACAAGCCGGTGGGGGCTCGCATTGCAATCGTCATGGCCGGCCCGCTCTTCAACCTGCTGTTTGCCTGGCTCATCTTCATTGTGCTCTGCATGACCGGAGTGCCGACCGTCACCACCAAAATCGGCGAGGTGCTCAAGGATAAACCGGCGGCACGGGTCGGCGTACAAAAGGGTGACCTGATCACCGCCATCGACGGCACACCGATCAGCCGCTGGGAACAGATCTCCGAGACGGTCACCGCCAGTAAGGGGAAACCGCTGATTATCAGCGTTAAGCGGGACAACCAACCGTTTACCTTCACCATCACCCCCGAACCACGTACCGCAAAGAATCTCTTTGGGGAGAAGGTTGCCGGATATGCCATCGGAGTCGCTTCGGCCGCTGAGGTGATTACCGAGCATTACTCCCCCCTCCAGGCGGTCAGCAAGGGGAGTAGTCAGACGTGGAAAGTCATTGAGCTGACCGCTCTGTCATTTATCAAGATGGTGCAGCGAGTAGTTCCCATGGACAGTGTGGGGGGACCGATCATGATCGCCAAAATAGCCGGTGAACAGGCTGCGGCGGGAACGGCCAGCTTTCTTGCCTTCATGGCACTGCTGTCCGTTAACCTGGGCGTACTCAACCTGCTGCCGGTGCCGGTGCTTGATGGCGGCCATTTGCTGTTTTATTTTATTGAATTAATTTTCCGGAGACCAGTGCCCCAACGAGTGCGGGAATATGCCCAGCAGGTCGGCATGGCCCTGCTGCTCGGTCTCATGGTGCTGGCGTTCTACAACGACATCATGCGGTATTTTGTCTCAAAACAGGGGTAGATA
The DNA here is from genome assembly GCA_903876875.1 of uncultured Geobacteraceae bacterium. Taxonomy (GTDB): domain Bacteria; phylum Desulfobacterota; class Desulfuromonadia; order Geobacterales; family Pseudopelobacteraceae; genus JACRCG01. The sequence continues at coordinate 3,428 of CAIRBT010000099.1, read as the reverse complement.
GCTCGCTATGAAGATACTTTCCCTCGACTCCTCAACATCATATGCCACCATCGCCGTCGCTGTTGACGACCGGATTGTTGCCGAATCGGTTTTAAGTACGGACCGCACCCTTTCGGCTCGCCTCGTGTCGGAGATCGGGCGACTACTGGCAACGGTTGGGCTGGAACCGGCCGATGTAGACATCTACGCCGCTGCAACCGGCCCAGGTTCCTTTACCGGCGTCCGTGGCGGCATTGCCACCATTCAGGGGTTGGCACTGGCGACCGGCAAACCCTGTGTCGGCTTCTCCTCATTGGCCATGCTGGCCATGAATTTTTCCCTTTCTACCCGACCAGTCTGCCCCCTCCTCGACGCCCGTAAAAGCGAGGTGTATGGTGCCCTCTATGACTGTGCCACCCCGCTCCCCGTACCATTGATCGGAGATTGCGTCGTTTCACCGTCACTGCTGCTAGCACAGATCACCACATTGATCGGCGAGCCGGTCATCTTTCTGGGGGACGGTGCCTGCCGCTACCGGGAACAGATCACGGAAGCCATGGGAGAGAGAGCCTTCTTCCCCCCCTTCCCGCTCCACACCGGCCATGCCGCCCATGGCATAACCCTGGCTCTGGAATCGCTGAGGAACGGGCAGTTGCTCCCCCCTTCCCTCCTGCTCCCCACCTATCTGCGGGCATCCGATGCCGAGATGATGAAGTCAAAACCACCCCGCGTCACAGAGGTCACCCCATGAATATCCATGAGTATCAGGCCAAGGAAATTCTCAACAGTTACGGCATCCCCATTCCCCGCGGTCGGGTAGCACTCACCTCAGACCAGGTGGAGCGTGCCGCCAAGATGATGGGGGGCCGCTGTGTCGTCAAAGCCCAGATTTACGCCGGTGGACGGGGTAAAGCGGGGGGAGTCAGACTGATTCATCACCCGGAAGAGGCCCAGGAGTACGGTAAAGAGCTGTTCGGGCGCAGTCTGGTGACAAAGCAGACCGGCCCCCACGGCTTGAAAGTACGCCGCATTCTGGTGGAGGAAGCGGTTGATATCGCCCGTGAGTTTTATCTTTCCATCACTCTCGACCGGGAAAGCTCCCGCTATGTCCTTATCGCCTCGGCCGAGGGGGGAATGGATATCGAGGAGGTGGCCGACAAAAGCCCGGAGAAGATTCTCACCCTCACCATTGATCCGTTCAGCGGTCTGCGCCCCTTTCAGGCCCGTAAAATAGCACTGGCCCTAGGCCTGACCGGCACCATCTGCGAAGATTGCGTAGAGTTGATTCTCAATCTGTACCGGGTCTGCCTGGATAAGGATTGCGCCCTCATAGAAATCAATCCGCTGGTGGTCACCAAGGCCGGGTGGCTCATGGCTATGGATGCTAAAATCAGCTTCGATGATAACGCCATCTACCGGCACCGGGAATATCCGGACATGGTGGATTACTCCCAGCTTGACCCGCTGGAAATCAACGCAGCCAAGTACGATCTGGCCTATATCAAGCTGTCCGGTTCCATCGGCTGCCTGGTCAACGGAGCCGGACTGGCCATGGCCACTCTGGACGTGCTCAAGGAGTGCGGCGGTGAACCGGCCAATTTTCTTGACGTGGGGGGCGGGGCGACCAGGGAAAAGGTTGCCGAAGCATTCCGTATTATCCTTCAGGATTGCGATGTCAAAGGCATTTTTGTCAACATTTTCGGCGGCATCATGCGCTGTGACGTCATCGCCCAGGGAATCATCGAAGCAGCCGGAGCGGTGGGCTGTACCCTGCCCATCGTGGTTCGCATGGATGGCAGCAACGTGGAAGAGGGAAAAAAGCTGCTTCAGGAGTCGGGGTTGAATGTGCAAATAGGCACCAACCTGGGCGATGGTGCGTCACGGATCGTACGGATGCTGGCCGGGGAGGTACACTAACCATGTCAATACTTGTCAACAAATCATCCCGTATCGTCGTGCAGGGGATCACCGGACGGAGCGGCCTGTTCCATACCCAGCAGTGCCGCGCCTATGGCACCTCCATCGTCGCCGGCGTCACCCCCGGCAAGGGGGGTATTCATATCGAAGGGATTCCGGTCTTCAATACGGTTGCCGATGCTATCAAATATACCGAAGCCAACGTGTCGATGATTTTCGTCCCCCCTCCCGGAGCGGCCGATGCCATCATGGAGTGCGTGGATGCCGGTATCCATTTGGCGGTCTGTATTACGGAAGGAATTCCGATCCGTGATATGGTTCCGGTCAAGGCGGTACTCCAGCAGAGCAGCACCCGCCTCATCGGCCCCAACTGCCCCGGCATCATCACCCCAGGAGAGTGCAAGATCGGCATCATGCCGGGTCACATCCACACCCCCGGTAAAATCGGCGTGGTCTCCCGCAGCGGCACGTTGACCTATGAAGCGGTCAAACAGCTGACCGATGTGGGATTGGGGCAATCAACCTGTGTCGGCATCGGCGGTGACCCGATTATCGGCATGAATTTCATTGATGTGCTGCAACTGTTCAATCAGGATCCGGATACCGAAGCGGTCTTTATGATCGGTGAAATCGGCGGCGGAGCCGAAGAAGCGGCGGCCCAGTGGATCAAACAGCATATGACAAAACCGGTAGCCGCCTTCATCGCCGGTGTCACCGCCCCCCCCGGCAAGCGGATGGGACACGCCGGTGCCATCATTACCGGCGGCAAAGGCAAAGCAGAGGACAAGATCAGGACCTTGCAGGAATGCGGCGTCGTCGTCTCTACCAGCCCCACCGCCATGGGCGAGGCCATGCGAGCTGCCATTGACATCGCGAGAAACAGGTAGGAAGTGAGTTCGTTGAGGCAGGATATCTCTTTGTTGGGCACGCGTTGCTTTGCCCAACCTACGGATTTTCTCTGCGGTCTCCGCGTGAGAAAACCTTTAAAAATGTCCAAGGCAAGCCCCCTTTGCCCCCTTAAAAAAGCGGGGTAACGACTAATCCGGTACAGCCCCGCCCCGCAAAGAATCCTCATCCACCCCGGCAAGCTCCGCGGCTTCTTCAACACTCATCCCTCGTAACAGTAATCGTTTGCCAACCTCGATTTTACCTTCGATTTTACCTTCGATTTTGCCTTCGATCTTGCCTTTAATCTCGCCTTCAATCAGACCCTCGATCCATGAGGTCTTCACAGAACTCTCGGTAATACGACGGTCTTCAATATAACTCTCATATTCCTCACGGTCTTCTTGTGACAGCTTCATTATATCCAGTTCTACTGAAGCCTTTTCCAGACCTTTTGCCCTGAATTCGCTTTTTATGGCTGAATTCTTCAGAAAATACACCCATTCATCAAGGGTGTCTTTAGCAACGTTGTTAAAGCCGTTAACTTTTAAAATGTAGTATTCGGGAAATATATCGGATACAGCCGTTAAATTAATAAATTCTTTTTTCTGTAGAGCAGACAGGCTCAGAAGATCGTTTTTGTGGAT
>CAIRBT010000098.1 GCA_903876875.1 uncultured Geobacteraceae bacterium | reverse complement strand
TCGTAACGTTATGACCCAATTCAAAGAATTTGATCTGGAGTCGCTTCCGGGGAATGACAATTACACACGCCTTAACTGGTATGACGCTGCCAGTGATTATCTGTTTGGAGCGCACCAAATTTCCGATGGTTCATTGCGGTTCATGGCATTATCGGCACTACTCCTACAGCCACCAGTCATGCTGCCAAGCGTTATTGTGCTGGATGAACCGGAACTGGGCCTGCATCCCGTAGCCATTGCCGAACTTGCGGGTATGATAAAAACAGCCTCTGCTCATTGTCAGGTGGTTGTGGCAACTCAATCGACACGGCTGGTAGATGAATTCCATGCCAGTGAACTGGTGGTGGTTGAGTGGGATGAAAACAATCATGGCACTGTCTTTAAACGTCTGAATGAAGAGGATTTGGCCGACTGGCTTGCTCGCTACAGCTTGTCGGAGCTTTGGGAGAAGAATGTTCTGGGAGGCCGTCCATAATGTTCTCATTTTGACAAGTGGCTCTTGATGCTTGAACAGTTGGTGGGGCTTAGCGGGCTCTGATTTTTATGTATCCAGATCTATAACACACTGTATTTATTAGCTACAAAAATGCAGAATTGATCGCAATTAAGCCTGCGATTGTGGTTTTTGGTGGTTCAGGTGATGTGGAGCTTGCAGGTGAGGTGGCTACCCGAATAACGAAGTACCAACCGTCGGAGTAATGTTACTAATCTTGCTGGAATGACTAGTTTGCGACAGCTTTATGGATGCATGCAGTTAAGCAGTGTCTTAATCAGCATGGAAACGGCTGCTTTACATTTCGGGATAGTAGCGGGCATTCCAACGATTGAACTTGTTGGTGGTGGACATTATGGCCGATTTATTCCGTGGGGTGATTCTAATAAAAATCCTGTAGTTACGCATAGTATGGACTGTTTTAATGGTAATTGGAAATGTAAATTCCAATCTACGTTTTGTATCAAGGAGATCAAGGTTATGGAAGTTGTTTCGGTGTTATATGAGCTCTTTCCCTCATTTCAACTATAGCATCTTAATAATTCTGGTGCAGTGAGATCTGATTGTGAATTCGGAAATTAATGAGATAAAAGTCTGTGTCGTTGTACCGGTCTTTAATCGGATAAATCTGACACTCCGGTTTATTGAGAGTTTTCAAAAGTCAGAGTACCATAACTACACGCTGGTTATCGTAGATGACGGCTCTACCGACGGTACGAGGTATATTGTTAACGAAACGCATCCAGACGTTGTTGTGTTGCCAGGGACAGGCGATCTGTGGTGGTCAGGCAGTACCAATGTGGGAGTACGCTATGCATTGGAAAACAATTACGACTATGTTATGACCATAAACAACGATTCGGAAGTTGAACCGGATACGTTGGGGCAGCTTGTCGAAGTAGCCCAACGACATCCGAAAACAATTGTCGGTTCACGGATCATGCTCGACAAGAATGGGACTATTTGGGCTCTGGGGGTTTCGGTTGATTGGAGTTCAAGCTGTTTTTTGTCTCTTAACTGTTTTCATAAAAATGTTGAAATCATTAATGAAATGGTTGATCCGTTGCCCGTTTATTGTCTTACAGGAAATGGTACATTAATTCCGACATGTGTTTTTATAGATATTGGTGTTTATAATGGTACCTGGTGTCCACAATACCATGGTGATACCGAAGTGACCATTCGTGCCCGTTCAAAACATTTTCCGTCAGTAGTGGCATTAGGTGCAATTGTTTACAATAACGACTTTGCTTCCGATCCTCAGTTCTCATTTGTAGATGAGCTTTTTAGTAAAAAATCACATCACTATTGGAAACCAATATGTTATATTTTTTTAACATACTCTCCATTTAAATACAAATTTAATGTTGTAAAGCAATTTACTTGGGTCAGATCACTTGTGCCACAAAAATATCGAAATATGCTTCGAAGATGCCTCGGTAAAATTTAAATGTGGACTGAAGCAAGTCGTTAGCTGTTATGGTATGTGCGTATAACCTGATACTTGTTATAATCCCGCTACGGTGAACTAAATGAACGTACTTATCGATATTTCTCTGCTTGGTTCAGCCCATTATGGTCCACGATATCGTACCGGTATCGCCCGAACAGTAGAAAATTTAATCGAACAGCTTGAAAAAACAGATGCATGTAAGCTTGACCTTTGTGCCTATAACAGTGTTGAACAACTTATTCAAACATTGGACTATGTTAAGAGTATTCCGCTTCATTCCGAACAACGGTTCTGCCCGCCGGAAAATTATCTGGTTAACCGGTTGGTCGAGCTGGCAACAAACATTTACCCGACCGCTGCTACTGTGGCGTCCTCTCCGCGACGGCGGCGGATTGTGTCTTTTTTTCTCAAACGTTTGAATCTGGTATACGGCACATTAAATCAGGACATCGTGAGTCAGGCGGATATTTTTCATTCAACCTTTTATCCACTGCCATCCTCTCTTCGCAGCACCGCATCCTTACGCCGTTTTATCACTATATATGACATGATCCCGGTTTTATACCCCGGATACTTTGAGCATCAGATAAATAAAAACTTTACCAACATATTGAAAAACATTCGCTCCGATGATTGGATACTTGCTATTTCTGAATCAACAAAAAATGATTTTTGTAACTATCTCGGTTTTGACCCATCCCGGGTATTTGTTACCCCGCTTGCTGCTTCGGAAATGTTTTACCGTTGTACCGATACCGCCAGGAATGCCGAAGTTCGCGTCAAGTACGGGATCCCCGATGGCCCCTATGTACTAAGCCTGTGTACGCTTGAACCTCGCAAAAATATCGATCACACAATTCGTTGTTTTGTTCAAACGATTCGCGAACAGCATATTCCCGACTTAAATCTGGTGTTGGTAGGTACAAAAGGGTGGGATTTCGACCGGATCTTTGCCGAGATTACCGATGCACCGGAATTGCAACGTCGCATCATCGTTACCGGATATCTTCCTGATGAGGATCTTGCCTCTCTGTACAGTCAGGCAATGATGTTTGTTTATCCGTCAATCTATGAAGGTTTTGGCCTCCCGCCATTGGAAGCGATGAAATGCGGGGTTCCGGTGATTACGTCAAATACGTCGTCACTGCCTGAAGTAGTCGGGAACGCCGGTATCATGGTTACACCTGACGATGTGGACGCCCTTTGCCATAGTTTTTGGCAACTGTACCGTGATAGACCGTTGCGTGAGAAGATGTCAGCTTTATCTCTTGAGCAATCACGCCACTTCAGTTGGGAAAAATGCGCCGAAAAAACTGTCGACGCTTATCGGGTGTCTCTATGAGTGTCGAGGAGAAGGATACTTTCACATGACTCTTGGACTCAGATTATGGGTACATAGCATTTTGCGTCCCAAGGGGAAGGTGAGCTTTCTTGAATCCATACCGAACTCCGGACTGCTCCTTGACGTTGGATGTGGCAACAAATCGCCATTTCATACTAAGTTGCAGCGCCCCGATGTGGAATATCATGGCCTGGACATTGGAGACTATAATCAACAAGACCCCGATCGATATGCAAACAGATATATATTAACATCACCGGAAAACTTTGCTTCTGAAATCGAGAAGATGAAAAACAGCTATGACGCAGTGGTGAGTGCCCAAAATCTCGAACATTGTAATGAACCGGAGAGAGTGCTTCAAGCTCTGCTGCAGAGCCTTAAGGTCGGGGGTCGCCTGTACCTTTCCTTTCCCTGCGAGGCGAGTGTAACCTTTCCGAACCGACGTGGCACGCTCAATTTTTATGATGACGAAAGTCATGTATACCTGCCCGATTTTGATCGAATTAGTGCTGAAATCTCTGCTGCCGGCTTCAATATTGAGTATAAGGCTCGTAGATATCGACCATTCCTTGGCTTTTTGCTCGGGTTGGTTTGTGAACCATTCGGAAGAATGTTTGCGTGTAATACGCCCTACGCTGCCTCATGGACGTTCTATGGATATGAATCCGTGATTTGGGCTGTGCGTATCTCAGCTGCTACTGTAGCAGGGTCTTGATCATGAATCTCAGGGTTATCAGAGGTGCTGCCATCGGTGATGTACTGTGTGCTGAACCGATTATCAGGAAATTGTCGGCGATGGGGCATCGTATTCATGTAAGTACCATGTATCCTGATACGTTTACCTTTAATTCGGTGATCTCTTCCATAAATAAAGATGTTACTACTGATAACGTTATAAATCTCGACTTGTCGTATGAGCGGCTGCCATTGGTACACATTGTTGATGCCTATGTTACTGCTGTTCAAAAGGTACTGCCCGAATTTGTTCTTGGGAAAAATGAAAGGATTCCCGTTTATAATGAGAACTTCGTCTGGAAAAACAGCAATAGCAACATTGTGGCTGTTAATAGTGAGGGATCTTGGGCCTCACGTACATATGATGTAACTCGATGGAGACAGTTTGTTACTTTTCTCAAGGAAAATGGTAACCATATAATTGAGATAGGCAGTAACCCGGACAAATATCTTGGTATCGGTGAAAATTACTATGGAAAACTGAAATTAAGCGAAACGATTGAGCTTATGCAGGAGGCCGATGTGTATGTCGGTATGGATGGAGGACTCATGCATTTTGCCCAGTCAATCGGTTTGCCAATGTTTGTTATTTTCGGCTGCACCTGTCCGGTGTACCGAATTCATGATTGGCATATAGCAAAGGTGTTATGGAAAAATTCCCGTGAGTTGAACTGTGCCGGATGTCATCACAGACGGCTGGGCCCGCGCCGGGAGACTGAGTGTTTCCGCGAGAGTACGCTCTGTCTGGATTTTTCTGTTCAACATGTGATAGACACTTATATGACTGTACCCTATGGTAATAAGCCCGAATTGACCGATGTCGATGGTGAAAAGATGTATCGCCTCGATGATTTTGCGAATACGGTAATGCGTTTGGCAGGGTATTATTATCGTCTCATGAAGAATTGAACTGTGCTACCGTTGTCAGAGATGTGATTTTCGTTCTCAGAAGAAAGCTATTTCAATGAAAAACTGTCGGTGTCAAAAATGATAAACGGCGTTTTCCGTGTGGCTGCTCTGGTGGTCTTATACCACCCCCCGGCAGATGTGCTTGACAATATCCGTAGCTGGGTCGACCAGGTAGGGACTGTCTTTGCTGTTGATAATTCAGAAGGCGTTATTTCGGAGATTGTTTCCGCAATCGGAAAGGTGCCAAAGGTGGTTCTGATTCGTAGCGGTGAGAACGAAGGGATTGCCCGTGCACTGAATATTGGCGCCGAGATGGCTGAAAGAGAAGGCTACAACTTTCTGCTTACGATGGATCAGGACAGTTACGCCACTTCAGACCTGGTGTCCACCATGCTTGGTTGCATGACCGGTTTGAGTACACTGCCGATAGGAATTGTTTCCCCCTTCCATCTGACGAAATCGGGGCACACACCGGGTAAGGAACTGTGCCAGGAGGTTATGACACCCATGACATCCGGGTGCCTGCTGAGCCTGGCTGCGTATCGGAAGACGGGCCCTTTTCGCGATGAGTTATTTATCGATTTTGTGGATAACGAATATTGCCTGCGGTTGCGTCGAGCCGGTTATGCGGTGTTGCGGGCCAATCGTGCTCTGCTGAAGCATCTGGTCGGTGATACGAAAAAATACGGGCCGTTTATCGCTACTAATCATTCACCGCTTCGCCGGTATTACAAAACGCGCAACCGTTTTTATGTTTTTTCCTGTTATGTGGGGGATTTTCCCGGCCACTGTATCTTTGACCTGGTGCGTATGACAAAAGAGGTTCTCAGTATTATCCTGTTTGAAGATGAAAAACTGCGTAAGCTCCGTATGATGTGGCGTGGTTGGTCTGATTTTCGGCACAGTAAATTTGGAAAATATATTGATGCGGACTGTTAGATGAAAATAGTTTTCCTTGCCCCATTTGGAATTCGGCCCAAGGGTACTCTTATTGCTCGTATGTTGCCCCTGGCTGCGGAGCTTAATGCTCTTGGCCATCAGGTCATCATCATAGCACCTCCCTATACCAACCCGGAAGACTCCGGAAAGGTGGAGATAGTTCGCGGAGTGGTAATCCGTAATATCATGCTTGGGCCGCGAAACAAGATTCTCAGTGTGCTGATTCTCGCCGGTCGTATGTTACGAGCGACGCGAGATGAGTCGCCTGATATTATTCACTTGTTTAAGCCCAAAGGATACGGCGGTGTTGCTGCTATGCTACTTCTTGCCTTGCATGGGGTGGGGAAAAAAATACCGCCCCTATTGGTCGATACCGATGACTGGGAAGGAAAAGGGGGGATGAATGAACTTCATTCCTATTCGATCCCAGAACGTATTTTCTATCAATTTCAGGAAAAATGGCTTTTGTCGCGTGCTGCGGCGGTAACGGTTGCGAGTCGTATGTTACAGACATTGGTTGAGGGCATTGTTGAGTGTGGCACACAGATACTGTATCTTCCCAATTGCATTACTGATATTCCTGCCGGTAATGGTGATGAGGTGCGGGGTGCCCTTGGTATTGCTGTCGGTACTCCTGTCGTTCTTTTGTACAGCCGTTTCTTCGAGTTTAGCCAGGATAAGCTTTACTCCGTATGTTCAGGGATTTTGCGGCAGGTTCCGGAGGTGCGGTTTTTGGTCGTTGGCAGGGGGCGCCATAACGAGGAATTACTGCTCAAGGAATATTGTCTGGCTCACGGGTTTGGAGAAAATCTTGTGATGGCTGGGTGGCTTGATCCTGTGGAAATTCCAGCTTATCTGGCTGCTGCTGATGTGGCGATTTATCCGTTTAATGACACAATGATTAACCGCTGTAAATGTCCCGCAAAACTCACGGAAATTATGCGTGCCGGTGTACCGGTCGTTGCCGACTGTGTGGGGCAGTTGGCTGAATACATCAGACCCGGGTTATCCGGTATGCTCTGTGAACCTGATAAATGGGAAGAGATGGTTGAGCAGACAGTTCACCTGCTAAAACAGCGAAACGAAGGCCAACAGCTCGGCATAGCAGGGCGTAATTATCTGCTTGATACATTCAGCTGGAACATATACGCAGCCAGCCTGAATGAGCTTTACTGTTGTTTAATACGCGACAATTCAAAAGATGTGTGATGAGGTAATTATATAATGACCGAGCGACGTAAAGATATTGTGGCCATAATGGCTCTGGCCGTACTAATGATTCTGATGTTCCAGCGGATTCTTTTTACTGACCTGATCATCAGAGCCCCCGATATCACGAATGAGTTCATTTGGAATATTAGACATTTCAGTTCGGCCAGTTTTGGGGATCTTTTGCATATGAACCTCACGGCGGGTTGGGACACTCTTACCAATGGGGGAGGTACGGAAGGTGGCGGTACTCTTTCAATGCAGTTTTTACTCTATCGTACCTTTCTGTTCTGGTTGATTCCACTGCCGGTTAATATTGCCTGGTTTATTGTGTTTCATCTTTTTTTTGCTGCAATTGGAACCTATTTACTGTGTCGTCTGATTGGTGCCAGTCCGGTTGCCGCACTTCTTGCGGCATTGGTGTTTGCCGTGGCACCGGAAAATGCTTCACTGATAAATGCGGGGCATGTGCAAAAGATTGCCACAATATCATTTGCACCGTGGGCGTTCTATTTTGTTGAAAAAGGGTATCAAACTCGAAGAATAGTACCCTTTATGGCGGCGGCGGTCACGCTGGCTTTCCAGTTCTTTAACATGCACTGGCAGATTGCGTTTTATACTTGTTTGGCACTTGGTGTCTATGGTGTTTGTCGGACAGCAGTAATAATTGTTGCTGAAAAACAACGTAAAGCCGTTGTGATACGGCAACTTGCCGTTCACAATATTGTATTACTGGTGTTCTTTCTTTCAACTGTTGCTATCTCCTTAATGCCGCTTTCTGATTGGTCAAAGGAAACGACGCGGGGTGTTTCGAGCGGCTCAAATAACGGTGCTGGCGGCCTGAATGTTGACGAAGCAATGTCATGGTCGCTGCCACCGGAAGAGATGGCATCATTTCTGGTTCCGGGAATGTTTGGATTGTCACGTCAGGAGGGGGGGTATAACGGTAAGGACATCAAGTCATATTATTGGGGACGGATGAATTTCACCCAGACTACCGATTACCTCGGGATACTACCGTGGCTACTTCTTCCTTTGGCACTGATGTTCCGGCGAGACAAATATACAAATCTTGCCCTTGCAGCTCTTGTATGTGGGATTTTATTCTCCATGGGTAAGTATACCGCATTCTATTGGAGTTTGTATAAATATTTCCCGGGAATTAACCACTTCAGAGTCCCAAAAATGATGATGATTATTCCTGCTCTGGCACTGGGTGTGCTCGGTGCACGCGGGTTTGACGCACTTTTGGATGAGTGCGTACGGAGTGCGAAGAGGTTTAGATGGTACCTCTATGGCCTTGCCTCACTGGCAGGTTTCATGATGGTGTCAAACGTGATTCTTTTTGCCGGTCGTGAGTTTTTTATTAATCGCTTTATAGAAACTCTAGCGCAACCGACTCGCTATGAATCGGGTGGCTTACTCGTCAATCAACGCTGGGACAATTTGATACGAGAAATGACCATCGCGTGTGCGGTTATTACGGCCCATGTTGGCATTATAGTACTTTGTGTGAAACGTATCATTCCGCTGAAATATCTACCGTTTATTCTCCTTTGTTTTTACATTGGGGATATTTGGAGAATCAACGATAAATTTATGCTGCTGCAAGATACCCCGGTACGGGCAACTGATAAGAAAACTGCAGTTATGGAGTTTGTCGCAAAAGATGCTCCTCTTAACAGAGTTTTGGTTCTCAATAACGTCGATCCAATGAAATATGTTTCTCAAGGTATACCGGTTGTTTTTACCTCAAATCCCGTTCAGATGAGGCGTTGGCAGGATTATCTTGAGTCATTTTCCTTCAGGTCTGTCTTGCCGGATATTATGAACACACGGTATGTCGTTGTTCCGAATGATCAGGCTGAGCAGCAGTTGCAATCACTTGGCCAAAAATATGAGTTGGCATTTCAGGATCCGGTACGAAACGAAGCAGTATTACGCAACCGTGAGGTTATGCCAAAAGCCTGGTTGGTGCCTTCGGTTGTAGTAGTGACAGACTCCGCCCAACGCTTGGGAATCATGTCGAATGATCCCGGATTCAAGCCGGGACAGGTGGCACTTGTTGAGACGACGCCACCTGTGCCGATGGTACCGTATCAACCTCAAGCTCTCCCCGTGGGTAAGGCGGATGTATCCGTTTATGAGGGTACCCGCATTGTCATAACTGCCACCCCCCTCAGAAACTGCCTGCTGGTGCTGGGGGAAAAGTATTATCGCTGGTGGACTGTTTCTATTGATGGTACGAAGGGGGAGGTCGTCCCGGTTGACCACATTTTGCGCGGCGTTTACCTGACTCCAGGAACCCATACTGTTGAATTTCGCTTCGATCCACTGCCGTTCAAAATCGGTAAATACCTGACCCTGGCCTCCTTTGCCCTGTTTGCCGGGATGCTCATGCGTGAGTGGCTACTGGTAAGAAGAAAAAAGGTGACCGGTGAAGGATGAAGAATACACTCTTGATGACCTGAAACGCTTCGACCTGCAGATCTGGCAGCCGCGTCATGGCTATCGCTATTCCCTCGATCCCCTGCTGCTGGCGAGGTTCTGTGGCGTGGTTCCGGCGGGGGGGAGCATTGCCGATCTGGGGGCCGGCTGTGGTATTATTTCTCTGGTGCTGGCTCGTTTACACCAGGCTACTGCCGTTGTCGCCGTTGAAAACAACCCTGTCATGGCAGAGCTGATTGAACGGAATATCTCCCATAACCGGCTTGGTGACCGGGTTACCGTCTGTGCCGAAGATGTACTGAATATCAGAAGCCGCTTTACCGATTCCACCTTTGATCTGGTGGTGTCAAATCCCCCCTTCAGAACAGCCGGCAGTGGCAAAATCAGTCCCCGCAGTGGACGTGATGCGGCGCGCCACGAAACCACCGCCGGTCTGGCCGATTTTATTGCTGCCGCCAAATATCTGGTGAAACCGTCGGGGAAGATCTGCTTCATTCAGCTGCCATCCCGCTTAAGTGAGTTTATGGCCTGTGCCGTTGCGATGAAACTCGCCGTGTTGCGGCTCCGGATGATTCATAATGATCTCGGTGTACCTGCCAGCATATTTATGGCCGAACTGGCCAAGGGAAGACGCACTGCACCGGTGGTTGAACCGCCCCTGCTGGTGCGGAATGGCGTGGGGGAGTATACTGACGAGGTGTGGCGGTAGCGGGGTATTATCTTTCAATCAACAGAATCAGCTCCAGGGTTTCACCATCTTCCAGCTGAAGTGGCACGGTAAACGCGTCGCACAGGTCAGGGGTGGGGAGTCCCGTCGAGGGAACCCGCACAGTGTAGGGGGGCAGTATGTCCAGCGTCACTCCCCTCCGCGATGCCTCTGCCACCACGTTGCCACAGATCACATTCACCAATTCAAGCACCGTATCTTCAATGACCTCCTGAGGCTCGTTTTCTAATGACCCCTCTGGCAGCATGGAAGTGGCTATTATTTTTTGCTGTCTTTCGGAAACCGAAAGGATAAAGCGGGCGGTAACATCTCCGGTTAATTCCATGGCTGCCACCATGTGATTGGGGAGAATGGTACTGATCGGTACTCCGTTACCGGAGTGGCACTGCTGCCTGAGTAGCTGGGTAACCAGGCTACCGGTGAGATCCAGAACCATTTCCCACAGGGTGTTGTTACCGGTAGCAACGGGTAGGCGGCTGCCGGTTGATGGAGACGCTGCCTGAGCTGCCAGATGGTGTTCCAATGATGTTGCCGCCATATATTGCCTCTGTCTATGGGATAAAAACGGGTGAATCAGAGTTCCCGGAGGATACGCAGCACGATGTCCGCTCCAAACGGCTTTGAGATGATATTTTTTGCACCGAGTGCGAGTGCTTCGGTTAATTTGTCGCTCACCGCACCCAGGGAGGTTACCATGACCACCTTGACCTCACTGTCCATGACGGAGAGGGTGCGCAGTGCGGTTAAGCCATCCATACCGGGCATATTCATATCCATACAGATAATATCCGGATTCTCCGTGTGATTCATCCTGATCGCTTCGGCACCGTTTTTTGCGTGTCCGACACAGGTGAACTCAGCAGATTCGTTGATTATTTTCTCCAGTTGGCGGGCAACCGTGAGACTGTCATCAACTACGAGAACTTTTGTCATTGCGTGCATTCCTCCGGGGGTGAGACAATAGAAACAGATCAGTCATCTACTTCTGTTGGGGAAATGTATCTGAAAGTCATTAAAATGTCAAAAGTATGTTTGGCTTTTCATCCCATGCCTCTTTGTGGTAGTATGTCAGAAATTTATCTCATAAGGAGTATTTTGTATTATGAAAAAAGTCATCATGTTAAACCGTTTTATTCCGTCTGTATTAATCGCAACTCTCTGTTTCAGTGCGAGCTCTGCTTTTGCTGATGACCTGGGGAAAGCGAAATCCGCCGAGGCGGTATCGCCTGCTTCTGCTCTCGTCGCCTCCAGCCTGGTTGCCCGGGTTAATGGAACTCCCATCAGCTCGCTTGAGTTGCGCCGGGCAAAGAAGGTGTTACTGCGTGGCCAGGAGGTTCCGCCGGAACAGCAGGCTACCGTCGACCGGCAGGCCGTAGAACAGCTGGTGTCGGCGGAGCTGTTGTATCAGGCTTCTGCAAAGCAGGAAATCAAAGATCTTGAGGCACAGATAGATGCCAAGATTGCCCAAGGTAAAACGCGTTTCAAAAATCCGGAAGATTTTGCTGCCACCTTGAAGCAGATTGAGATGACTGAGAAGGATCTGCGGGAATATACCCGGCGTGACCTGTTGATTTCCAATTTTATCGAGGCAACGTTTGTGCCGAAGGTTACGGTGTCAGATGCCGATGTCAAGGCTTTCTACGCTGCTAATCGTGATAAATTCACTCAGAGTGAGTCGGCCAAGGCTAGTCATATTCTGATTGGTATTGACGGCACTGCAACGGCTGAAGACAAGGTAACGGCACGGGAAAAGGCAGAAAAGCTGAGAAAAGAGCTTGCCGGCGGTGCCGATTTTGCTCTGTTGGCGAAAAATAACTCCACCTGCCCCAGTAGTAAGCAGGGGGGCGATCTTGGTTTCTTTGGCAAAGGCCAGATGGTACCCGCCTTTGAAAAGGCCACGTTTGCCCTGAAGCCGGGTGAGATGAGCGAGGTGGTGGAAACCCAGTTTGGCTATCACATCATTAAGCTGACCGAAAAGAAGGGAGCTGAAACGGTTCCACTCAAGGATGTACAAAACAAAATAGAAAATCAGCTGAAAATTCAGAAAGTAAATGAGGCCGTTCAGCAGTTTGTCAGTGAAAAACGGAAAACTGCGACCGTTGAGGTGCTTCTGAAATAGTCGTTCTCCAAACGCCATTTATGTACTGAGTTTTCAATAATACAGCTGCAGATTGACGGCTCTCCGATCACATGTCGGGGGGCCGTTTTATTATAAGGGGTTTATTATTTATTCAATACTTGGTATTCTAAGAGTATGTGGTGGCATTGTGGGACAGTTCTCCACTAAAGGAGTGGGCATGGTTTGGATATGTTGCCGTAAAAGCCGGATGTTAGTTGTCCTTTTTGGTGGAGCAGTGGCCTGTCTGGTGACCGGTGCTTTTGATGCATCGCTGTATGCTGCTTCCGTTGCACCACCGGCAACGTTTGATCTGTCGGCGTTGCTGGCGACTGTTTCCACTTCGCTGCTAATACTTTCCGTAATCTTCTTTCTCCGTCTTAACCGTCGCAACCGGAAAAAACTGGCCGAGATGGTGCGAGGTCGGAAAGAGTCCTTTCACACGCTGCAACAGGAGTTGACGGTAACCAAGGAACAGTTGCAGCTACAAATTGATGAAATGACCCTCCTTCGAAACGAATTGAAACAGAGTGATGAAAACCTTCATGAACAGGTTGCCGTTTATCGGTCAACCTACAATCGTCTTCTGGATACGGAAGAGATGTTGACACTTCAGTTGGATGCTGTGGCTGATAGTTCCCAGAAGTTCAAGGCGGTTTTTAATTATTCACCTATAATGATTGTTGTTACGTCTCTGCCGGAGGGGATTGTTACGGAAGTAAACCAGAAGTTTATCGACATGTATGGCTATGCCCGTGGGGAGATTGTCGGTAAAACCACCAGTGAATTGGGGATCTGGTTATCCCCCGAAGAACGTAGTCGTTACTTGAAACAGCTCATACTGGACGGCGGTTTTGTCAAAAATTATGAAACTGAAATGCGTCGTAAAAACGGCGAGCTGTTTCCGGTTATCATCTCCGGTGTTCATATGGAAATCGCCGGAAAACCGTGTGCCCTGAATGCCCTCATTGAAATAACCGAACTAAAGCGGCTCCAATATCAACTTTCCCAATCCCAAAAGATGGACGTTGTTGGTCAATTGACCGATGGTATTATTCACGATTTTAATAATATGCTGGCCGGAATCATGGCCTCATCGGAACTATTAAAACTGCAGATGTCACCCGAGGATAAAAATAGAAAGTTAGTGGATATTATTATTGACGCAACATCCCGCTCTGCCGGTCTGACCCGTGAGTTACTGGCCTTCTCCCGTAAAGGGGGAGTGGATTGCCTTCCGGTGCATATTAATGTCTGTATTGCCTCCGCCATGGGACTACTGGAAAGAACCATTGGCAAACAGATAGAACTGGTTGCCCGGTTGGAGGCCGGAAACCCGGTGGTGAAGGGGGATCAGACCCAGTTGCAGCACGCTCTGCTTAATCTGGCGGTAAATGCCCGTGATGCCATGCCCCAGGGGGGAACCATTACCTTTGGTACAACCGTCAGGTTGCTGGATGATTTCTCCTGTCGTTCCCTGGGTATGAGTCTCCCAACCGGCAGTTACCTGGAAATAATGGTATCTGATACCGGTGTCGGCATGACGCAAGCGGTGCTCGACCGGATTTTTGAACCATTTTTCACCACCAAGGAGAGCGGCAGTGGCACCGGTCTTGGCCTGACCGCGGTATATGGCACTGTCCAGAACCATGGTGGGCAGATTACCGTACAGAGCCAACCGGGAGCCGGTACGGTGTTTAAACTATTTCTTCCTCTCCATGACGGACGCCCCACACCACCGGATGCAGCCCGTCGGGTGGTGACCGGTACGGGGGGGGTACTGCTGGTCGATGATGAGGAACTTTTGAGAGTTATAGGTCAGGAAATGCTGGAAGGGTTTGGTTATACGGTGTTTGTTGCTGAGGATGGTACCCAGGCGTTGCAGGTGTTTGAGCAGCATCGAGATGATATAGCACTGGTTCTCATGGATGTGATAATGCCAAAAATGGGGGGGAAAGAGACTTTTCTTCAGCTACGGGAACGGGCCCCCCACCTGAAGGTGCTTTTCTGCTCCGGATTCCTGATGGAGGGGGGGGAAGCGGAGCTGCTGGAACTGGGTGGAGTGGGCTTTATTCAGAAGCCGTTCAACAGGAGCGAGTTAAGCAGCATGGTGGCCAAGGCCATGGGAGGAACAGTGGAGGTTTAGGGAGGGAGTAACGATTCCGTCTTGTTTCCACTCTGGTGTCCCCCCTCCCAAGCTCCCCCCGCTGGGTGGAGTGGTAACGTCTTTGGGATTTGTTGCAGATGTATCCTACGTAGTTATCAGGTTCCTCCCACTGTAATAACCCTGCTTCTCCCGGAAGAAAGCCCATTAAAGCGTAATTTCCCCTTGTAACTGCCATTACGGAACACGATACTGTTCCCCGGTGGGAGATAGATTCCGCTGGTATTGGTAA
The DNA here is from genome assembly GCA_903876875.1 of uncultured Geobacteraceae bacterium. Lineage (GTDB taxonomy): Bacteria > Desulfobacterota > Desulfuromonadia > Geobacterales > Pseudopelobacteraceae > JACRCG01. The sequence continues at coordinate 17,041 of CAIRBT010000098.1, read as the reverse complement.
GCAGGCCGGATAATGAGTTGAAAATACCATTTTCTTCCTGTCGACCGGTCAGTGGCAGCTGGTAGCTGACCAGTGGGGTGAAACCGCTTGCCGACGGGGCAAGTGGGGGGAGGGGGGGGAGATCGTGGAGTGAGCCGGGTGAAAACCGGCGCAGGTACCCTTTGGCGAAAACGGCTGCCTGGGGAGACATTTCCAGGCGGAGGGAATCGCTGCCGTTGAGATGTATGGTGTAGGTGGGATACCAACCAAAATCTTTGGTAGCGTACTGGAGTGTTACCGCGCCTCGGGGAGGGGTGACTGTTATCCGGAGTGAATCTCCCCCGTGTCTGCTGTTTTTTAGCAGGGTGGCACTGCGGGCATCAATTTTTTCAATTTCATGAACTGTTCTGCGGCGTGCCGTGTAGACCGATTCCAATTGAGCGATGGCAAATTCGGTACCCTGGCGTATGGTCTGCATCGGGTCGGGATTGGTCTTGGTTTTGCGGGGAGCCTTGCCACTTTGGGATTTCGCCGCAGAGGTGAAGATGGCTTCCCGTGTCTCTAAAGCCTGTAAGCGATCTTCCAGCTTGCGGCGCTGCTCAAGCAGGGTGACTTGTTCCTTACTGGATCCGGTGGTCGTTGGGGAGTGATAGGTTTCAACATTGATAATCCGTGTGCCGGGTGCCGGTTCGATGCTGAGAGTGGTCTCGACCAGGTCGGCAATGCCGGGGTGCTCAATAATTCCCTTTACGGCGATACACTCCCGACGGATCACGGCACCGTCACGATAATGGGTAATGCTGGTATCTGCCTGGACGGTGGAATTCCACAACATAAAGAGAGTAAGTAGTAGCAGTTTCCTACCCATAGCGTACCTCCGATGGAGAATGGATAGGTCTTTGTAGCAGAAAAATAACCATCTATCTATAATAAAACTGTAAAGTTAAAGAGTTATAAGATAGCTGGTTATCGGCTGATAGTGACAACGAGTGCCCCCGTTACCCCAGCGGCGAAACAATCCTCCCGCCTCCCAATACCTCATCCCCTCCATAAAAAACCACCGTTTGCCCGGGAGTAACGGCTCTTTGAGGGAGGTTAAAGCGAACTTCACAGCTGTTATTTTCGGTGAGCAGTACCTGACAACTGACCGGTTGGTGCCGGAAGCGTATTTTACAGGTCGTTGAAAAGTTATCTGATTGCGGCGGGCTGAGCCAATTCAGATCTGTGGCAGAGAGACCAGTGGTGGCAAGGTGCTGCTGTTCCCCGACGATAACGGCATTGCTTTCTGAAGCAATACCGATGACATAGAGCGGTTCGTGCCAAGCAATGCCGAGCCCCTTTCGCTGACCGACGGTGTAGCGGTGGCTGCCGCAGTGGCGACCAAGTAATTGGCCGTTCAGATGACGTATTTCCCCACTTGAAGCCGAAACACCCTCCTGCTCAAGAAAGGTAACGTAGTCGTCATCGGGAATAAAGCAGACCTCCTGACTGTCCCCTTTGTCAGCCACCGGCAGACCAAAGTGCCGTGCCAGGCGGCGTACCTCGTCCTTGCTCTCAATGGTGCCGAGGGGGAAGTGCAGTTGCGAGAGTTGGTGCCGATTGATGGTAGAGAGGAAATAGGATTGATCTTTCCGGAGATATGTGGCTGTGCGAAGATGACAGGTGCCGTCGGGGTCGGTGGTTTTTCTCACGTAATGTCCGGTGGCCAGGGTATCAGCACCCAGTTCCCGTGCGGCATCCAGCAGCTTGCCAAACTTGATGTGGCGATTACAGCGGACGCATGGGTTGGGGGTATGGCCCGCCCGGTACTCGTCGACGAAATCATCAATAATCAGCTGACGGAAATCCTCTGAAAAGTCGGCAATGTGGTGGGAAATTCCCAGATGGGCAGCCACGGCTGCTCCGTCATACATGGCTGAACCGGGGCCTGTGTGTCGGGGGGGAAACAGTACCATGGTGAGTCCGATTACGTCGTATCCCTGCTGTTGCAGCAGTGCGGCGGTTACCGAGGAGTCAACCCCGCCGCTCATGGCAACGGCTACTTTAATCATGGACTATTCCCCCATGGCCCGTTCAAAATCGGCAATCAGATCCTCCGGGTCTTCCAGGCCGACCGAGAGCCGCACCAGCGTATCGGTGATGCCTTTCCGCTGCCGTTCCTCTTTTGGTACCGCCGCATGGGACATTTTTGCCGGGTAGGAAATGATACTCTCAACCCCTCCCAGACTGACGGCAAAGGCGGCCAATCGGGAGTTTTCAAGGAGCTTTTTGGTGGTTTCAAAACTGTCAAGCTCAAAGGAAAACACCGCACCCGGCCCATCGGCTTGGGAACGGTGGGTTTCATAACCGGGATGCTCAACAAGGCCGGGATAATGGATGGCGGTGACCCGGGGGTGCTGTTTCAGCCACTCTACAATGCGGGCGGTGTTCAGTTGACTTTGTTCCATTCTGACCTTGAGGGTTTTTACCCCTCGGAGGGTTAAAAAGGAGTCCTGTGGCCCCAGACCGGTGCCAAAAGCGTTCTGGATAGAGCGAATACGATCACCCAGTTCCCTGTCCCGTACCACGGCAAAGCCGCAGAGCACATCACTGTGGCCATTAATGAACTTGGTGCCGCTGTGGAGTACGATATCGCACCCAAGGTCAAGGGGGCGTTGCAGGTAGGGGGTCATGAAGGTGTTGTCCACCAGCGTGATGATGCCATGGGTACGGGCAATCTGTGCCGCCCCCCGCAGGTCGGTGACTTTAAGGAGCGGGTTTGAGGGGGTTTCAAGGTAGATCCCCTTTGTTTCAGGGCGAATGGCTGCTTCGATGGCAGCCAGATCGGTGGCATCGACAAAGGTGGAGCTAATGCCCATGCGGCTGAAGATGGTGGAGAGCACCCGATAGGCACCGCCATAGACATCATCACAGACAACCAGATGGTCACCGGGTGAAAAGATCATCAACGTGGTGGAGATGGCGGCCATGCCGGAAGCAAACGCCAGACAGCGGGTTCCCCGCTCCAGTACCGCGATGGTGTCCTCCAGAGCCTCCCGGGTCGGATTGTCACCACGTGCGTAGTCATATTTCCTGAAGTGGTCTACCGATGTCTGCTGATAGGTGGAAATCTGGTAGATCGGTACCCCCATGGCACCGGTCTGGGGGTCAATGGTCGGGCCGCCATGGATCAGCTGGGTTGCCAGTTTCATGCTGTCGCCTCCAGTGCCTGCCGCAGATCTTCGATCAGATCATCGGCATCTTCAATGCCGACGGAGAGCCGGAGCAGTACATTATTAATGCCGAGCCGTGCCCGCAGTTCGGGGGGGATGTCGGCGTGGGTCTGTACCTCGGGGAAGGTAATCAGGCTTTCGACCCCCCCCAGACTTTCGGCAAAGGAGATCAGAGCGGTTTTCAGCAGCAGTTGTTCCACCAGTTCGGGGGAAGCAACCTCAAAGGCGATCATGGCACCAAAGCCCCGGCTATAGTGTGCCATCAGCAGGTGATCCCGATGCTCTTCCAGGCCGGGGTAATAAACCCGGGCGATGCGGGGGTGTACATCCAGCCAGCGGGCGATTCGATCAGCATTTTCCATCTGGCGATCCATTCTGATCCCCAGGGTTTTGAGGCCACGGATGGTCAGCCATGAATCCTGTGGCCCCAGCACCGCACCAACCGAATTCTGGTGAAAATAAACCTTCTCAGCCAGTTCGGGATCCTTAACCGTCACCAGTCCGGAGACGGTGTCATTATGACCGGCAAGGTACTTTGTCGCACTGTAGACGGCGATGTCGGCTCCCAATTCCAGGGGGCGGAGCAGATAGGGGGTCAGGAAGGTGTTATCGGCAATGAGCAGCAGCCCATTACTGCTACAAATATCGGCAATGGCCGGCAGATCGGCAAATTTGAGCAGCGGATTGGTGAGGGTTTCCACAAAAACGGCTTTGGTTGACGGCAGGAGGGCTCCGGTGATTGCGCTGATATCACTGGTATCCACATAGCTGAAACTCAGACCGTACTGACTGAAAATCTTGTCAAACAGTCGGCAGGTTCCACCGTAGAGATCTTCAGTGACGATCAAATGATCGCCCGGCTTGAAAAGCAACAGCAGGTTGGCAATGGCAGCCATGCCGGATGAATAGGCGAAGCCCCGCACCCCGTGGTCAAGTCGTGCCATGCCGTCTTCAAGTGCCTGTCTGGTCGGATTGCCGGAGCGACTGTAGTCATAGCCGGTACTTTGTCCCAGTCCCGGATGTCTGAAGGTGGCCGTCTGATAAACCGGAACGGTTACCGCACCGGTACGGGTATCCCATTCAAGTCCTATGTGTACCGCCTGAGTTGCGATGTTCATATAAAGATGCTCTCCTAAAATGTTTGGAAGTCACCTCTGACAAGGGGTGACTGAGAGGGGGGTACTACGAAAGATACGTGTTTCATTGTAGGTAACTATGTTTTCCTTACCACAAAATCTCGAAAGGCGTTGCATTCGGCTTCCAGGATTTGAAGCTGCTGATGGGCATTACTTACATCGCCCTGCTTACCCATTGTATCAAGCTCCATGGCCGCTTGACAAATGCGGAGAGCACCGATATTTGCAGCAGACCCCTTGATTCCATGGGACATCCGGTGAACCGTTTCATGGTCACCGTTATGTACGGCATCCCGCAAATTTCGGAGCGGTTCCTCAAGCCCCTTAAGAAACATAGTAATGAATTTGTCAAGTAATTCGACCCTTCCTCCCAGGCGATCAATCAGATCTTCCCGCTTGAAAAGCGGTAATTCACCGGGCGGGTTTGGGGATGGCTGCTGCGTTACGGAAGGAGCCGGATGCGCACCTTCCGATGCCACTGCGACGTAGTCCGGATCCCCGTAATAGCGATACAACGTGTTATGGATAATGGCAGAACTGACCGGTTTCGGGATAAAACCATCCATGCCGGCGGTGGTACATTTATCCCGATCACTCTCCAAGGCGTTGGCGGTCATGGCGATTATCGGTATATGACCGCTTTTCCCCTTTTCTAACGAGCGAATCACCTGGGTTGCCTGGAGACCATCCATTTCCGGCATCTGCATATCCATGAAGATGAGATCGAAGCCGCCCTGCTGAAACAGTGCCACCGCTTCCTTGCCGTTGGCAGCCACGGAAACGCAATGTCCCAACTTTTCCAGCATGATACGGGCAAGTTCTTGATTAATATCGATATCATCAGCCAGGATAATGGCTAGGGGACGTACGGCAGCATTGATTGGAATGGTGTGGGGCCGTTCGGTCGGTAGATCGGCAACGGTCCCCGGTTCAAAGGGCAGCAGCAGGGTGAAGGTACTACCGGAGCCGGGGGCACTTGCCACGCTGATACTTCCCCCCATCAGTTCGGTTAACTTTTTGGTAATGGTTAAACCAAGTCCGGTGCCGCCATAGGAGCGGCTTGTTGATGAATCGGCCTGGGTAAAGGGGTGGAAAATCCGCTGGCAGACATCGGGTGCCATGCCGATGCCGGTATCGCTGATGGAAACCTGGAGCAGGAGAGGTGACGTGCTGTCTGCAACCGGTGTGCAGATGATGGTAATGGTTCCCTGGGGGGTAAACTTGACAGCGTTACTCACAAGGTTGTCTATAATCTGCCGGAACTTTGTGGCATCTCCCCGGAGGACAACCGGACATTCCTCTGCAACCGTCACCGTCAGTCGTACACCCCCGGCTTCTGCTTTAAGTCTGAGCGGTAGCAGGCTCCCCTCTAAAAGGTCAAGGAGGGGGAATGGATGGGGGTCAAGTTCCATACGTCCTGCCTCAATTTTTGAAAAGTCCAGAATTTCATTGATTATTTTCAGTAAATTATCTGCCGAAATAGAAATGTTAGACAGGTAGCGCCTCTGTTCCTCGCTCAGTGTCGTGCCGGAAAGCAACTCGGTCATGCCAATGACGCCATTCATCGGAGTACGTATTTCGTGGCTCATGGTAGCCAGAAACTGGCTTTTGGCAATGGTTGCCGCTTCGGCCAGGATTTTCGAGTGTTCCAGTTCGGCCGTGCGCTCCTGAACCTTTTGCTCAAGGTTTTTGAGATTATCCTGTAACATCTCATAGAGGGAGGCATTTTCCAGGGCAAAGGCGGTATTGGTGACAACGATGGAGAGGGCACTGACGGTGGACATCGGCAGGTTCCCATGGGAACCGGGTAACAGACCGACACACATGCCGCTGAGTTTGGTTTTGGTGGCCAGCACATGGAGCAACAGGGTACGGGAGGGATCGGTTGCCGGGTTGACAATCGGGTGATTCTGGCCGAGTGCCCAGGCAAAACTGCCGGAATGGATGGCAGCATTCACCTCGTTCTCAATAATGGTAGCGGCTGAGGGGGGATCACACCAGGCAAGATTAAAATCGGCATCATCATCTACGGTGAAAATTGCCAACGCTTCAAAGGGGATCAGGCGCCTGATCTGGGCAAAGGCCATCTGCACGATCTGGTCACTTCCCCCCATTTCCCCCGAGCCAGAGGGATATGGAGAGGGGGTGTTTCCGCTTGCCGCAACAATATCAAGCAGTGTTACATAGTGCTGATTGGTCTCTTCGAGGAAATGTATCCGCTCCCTGAGAGCCGACTCGTCTTGTCCCGGATGATTGCTGATCATGGTGTTGTCCCCTGCATAGCCAGAGATATCTGGGCAAACTGGGCATCAATCTGCGATACAATTTGTGGAATCTGATATGGTGCCAGGGACAGTCGTTCCCAGCTTCCGGCGACCAGCGGGGGGATGGCACCTTCTCCACAACCGCCCAACTCCAGCGCATGGGTCAAAAAATCGGCGCAATGGAGAACGGCACTTTCCCGGGGGAACTGACCGGTATCTCTGCAACGGTGGTGGTTCTCTACCGGTTCTGATACCCGTACCGGTAATTTCCAGCGACGAAGCAGTGTGCCACCGATATCGGCATGGTCGTAACCGAGAAACTGCCGCTCAATTTCGAAAAGGGGGCGCTGCTCCTGACGGGATACCTCCATAATATCACGGCAGAGTGCGGGAAGGCAGGTAAACAGCACCAACCGACCGATATCATGGAGCACGCCGGCAACAAAGAAACGCTCAAGATTGGTTTCTCGCTGGCTGGCTGCCAGTACCCGCGCCGAAAGTGCCGCAACGATACTGTGTCGCCAGAAACTCTCCATGGTTATCAAATCCTCTGGAATCCCCTTGAAAAGGCCCATGACTGAAATGGCCAGTGCCAGGTCACGAACCTGTTGGATACCGATAATCGTCACCGCTTGTGTTACCGTATCAATGCGAGAAAAATAGCCGAACAGGGGGCTGTTTGCTAATTTGAGAACACGGAACGCCAAGCCCTGATCTTCGGAAAGAACCTTGGCAATATCGGCTATGGAACTTCTCGGATGGTTAATCGTCTCGTCAAGACGGGAGTAGAGAACCGGCAGTGATGGTACCGAGGAGACGTTTGATACCAGTTCATCAAGAGTAGGGAGCTTAGCCATTGGCAAGCCTCCGGTTACGACACACCTTCATAAGCTCCTGTATCATTGGGTGTTGCTGGTCGTTGTGTTTGAATAGTTCAGCAACATACTCTTCCGCTTCCGCTCGTTTGACTGGGTCATCGCAGGAGAGGTGTTCGGCACCTTCCGGTGAATCATCATCCTGGTCCCGAACGATATTGGCTTCAGCAATTCCCCAGGTGCGGAATATTTTCAGCTGTTTATCCGTCAGTACGGCACCGGCCGGCAGTAGAAGTCGCCCACTGCGGTCTGCAACGGCCTCTTTGAGCACCATGCCGGTTTCGAGGTAATCGATTGGAATAAGAGCCATCTGATTAATTCTTACGGAGCAGCGGCATCAAATACCGCCCAGACAGAGATATTTGATTTCAAGGTAATCTTCAATGCCATACCGCGAACCCTCACGGCCGATACCCGACTCTTTTATGCCACCAAAAGGAGCCACCTCGGTGGAAATAAGACCGGTGTTAATACCGACCATGCCGTATTCCAGAGCCTCAGCAACCCGCCAGACCCGACTGATATCACGGCTGTAAAAATAGGAGGCCAGGCCGAATTCGGTGTCGTTTGCCATGCGTATCGCCTCTTCGTCGCTGGAAAACTTGAACACCGGAGCGAGGGGGCCAAAGGTTTCTTCCCGTGCCACCAGCATGTCGGCTGTGGCTTCAGCAAGAATAGTTGGTTTAAAAAAACTGCCTCCCAGGGGGTGACGAGTGCCGCCCATGATGATTTTGGCGCCTTTAGCCACGGCATCGGCAATATGCTCTTCCACCTTTTCCACTGCGGCCATATTGATGAGTGGCCCCTGCTGCACATCTCCGGTCAGGCCGTTGCCCACCTGCATCTTACCAACGGCCTGTGCCAGCTTTTGTAAAAAAAGCTCGTAGACCCCCTCCTGAACGAGGATACGGTTAGTGCAGACACAGGTTTGCCCCGTATTACGATATTTAGAGGCGATGGCTCCCTCGACGGCGGCATCAAGATCGGCATCATCGAAAACGATAAAAGGAGCGTTACCCCCCAGTTCCAGGGACACTTTTTTGATGGTACCGGCACACTGAGCCATCAGCTGTTTACCGATTTCGGTGGAGCCGGTAAAGGTGAGCTTTCTGACAAGGGGATTGGTGGCCAATTCGTCGCCGATGGCCGAAGCGGAGCCGGTAATAACACTGAATACCCCGGCCGGAATACCGGCACGCTGACCAAGCTCTGCAAGTGCCAGTGCAGAGAAGGGGGTGGCACTGGCCGGTTTGACCACCATGGTGCAGCCGGCGGCAAGGGCAGGACCGGCTTTACGGGTGATCATTGCTGCAGGGAAATTCCAAGGGGTGATTGCCGCACAAACGCCGATAGGTTCTTTTATTACCACGATTCGTTTGTCAACAGCGTGGCCGGGTATGGTATCACCGTAGATACGTTTTCCCTCTTCGGCAAACCACTCGATGAACGATGCGGCATAGGCTATTTCACCCTTTGCCTCAGACAGTGGTTTACCCTGCTCAGCGGTCATAATGATTGCAAGGTCGTGTTGATGTGCCATAATAAGCTCAAACCAGCGTCTTAAAATCTGGGAACGCTCTTTTGCTGTTCGCGCTCGCCAGGCGGGAAGGGCTGCAGAAGCGGCCTTAATGGCATGCCGGGTTTCGCTCTGCCCCATTTTGGGAACAGTACCAAGAACCTCTCCCGTGGCCGGATTGGTGACCGGAAACGTTTCCTTGCTCTCGGCGTCACTCCAGGATCCGGCAAGAAAGCAGTGCTGTTTGAACAGTGTGGTATCTAACAACGGCAACATTAACGCTTACCTCCAGGCGTATGGTGAAAAAGGCTCCCCATATCGGGTAGCCGTGGTGTGATAAATGGGTAACCGAATCTCAGCGCTTACGATTATACTCACGGAAAGATTCTTTGGCCGGTGTCTGACTCGGTTTCTTCGACGCATTTGCTGACCAGACGATCTCAGACAGAGTCCGCTCAATTGGCAACATGGTAATCGCCAAGAGAAACAGGGCTAAAAATGCCACTCCAAATATGACAAGCATGCTCATTGAAACAACGATGGCTTCCAGGATGACCGGCATAACACACACTCCCCACCGATGGAATAAAGTAGCCCTTCTGACTGCAAGTATACACGATGGCGTGAAAAATGAAAGTGAATGATGAATGGAGATAAAAAAGGGCGGCTTTGTAAAAAAACAGTGCAACTTTTTTGAAAGTTAAGGTACAATACCCTGATTTTTATTTGTCTTACTATTTTTAATTTTCCACCTGTGGAAACATCCGGAGGCCGCCTTGGCTACTACTGAACAAAGTTTTGTCAATAAGTTATGGGATTTTTTCTGTTCGTTGAAGCTCACCCTTTTTCTGCTGTTCTCACTGGCATTAACCTCGATCATCGGGACGATTCTCCCCCAAGGAGCGATTCCCCCCGAGTATATTGCCGAAATCAGCCCGACCAAGTTTCAGATTTACTCAAAACTCGGTTTTTTCGATATGTACCACTCCTGGTGGTTCATTACCCTGCTGTACGTATTCAGTCTTAATCTGGTATGCTGTTCGATTAAACGGCTTCCCCATGTCTTTAAGTTCATCAGCGAGCCGACTCTTGTACTGGGGGAAGGTACCCGTAATTCCCATCCGCTTAAAAAAGAGTTGAAATATTCTGCTTCCATTGAAAAGGGGAAGGAAAGACTGGTACAGTTTCTCCACAAGGAATTCTCTGCTCCCGTTATTACCGAACTCAATAACGAATTCCATCTGTTTGCCCAGAAAACCGCCTGGTGCCGACTCGGCGTGTATGTAGTACACTTCAGTATTCTGGTGATTTTTGTTGGGGCGATCATCGGTTCATTAGCCGGTTATAAAGGCTATGTTGCCATTGTCGAGGGGACCAGTGTTAAGAGCTTTGATGGGAAAAACGGCCAGAAAATGCCGCTTGGTTTTGAAGTGCTCTGCGAAAAATTCAATGTGGAGTTCTATCCCACCGGTGCTCCGAAGGAGTTCAGAAGTATCCTGACCATTTTGGAAAACGGCAAGCCGGTTGACGGTTTCTCCAAAGTCAAGGTCATCGTTAACGAGCCGCTCACCTATAAGGGAATCACCTTCTACCAATCCAGTTACGGACAGGCCAATGAAGGGGGAGCACATACGATCACCGCGACGCCACGCAACGGTGGCACCACTGAAAAGTTCGTTGTGCGTGAAGGAGAACCCAAAACTCTGAAGGACGGAACTACCTTTGCCGTAATGGAAGCCACACAGGAAGTTCGCCCGTTTGCTCCCGGTTTTTCCGGCCCGGCAGCACGGGTACAGATTACTCGCAAAGGGGCTGAACCGCAGGTCTTTGTCGTTTTCAAAAACTATCCCGACGTCAATGCCGCCCGGGGTGATGCGATGGTTTTGGGGTATGAGGGGACCGATGCCAAGCAGTATACCGGTTTGCAGGTTGCCAAAGACCCTGGTGTATGGGTAGTTTGGCTTGGCTGCGCCTTGATGGTTATCGGTATCAGCGTGGCGTTCTTTATGTCCCACAAACGGGTATGGGTGGTTGTTTCAAACGGCCATATCCGCATGTATGGTAATGCCAGTAAGAATCAGGCTGCATTTTCAATGCAGTTCGATGAATTGTCTGCAAAATTTCTCGAATTAAAAATTTAACGGAGGTTATCTCTTTATGACAAGTTCCATGCTTTTTAATGTTACGACGTTCACATATCTCATCTCCATGATTGTGTTCTTCACCTTTCTCGCAAGTAAAAACAAGTCGCTTGGACTGACAGGCAGTTTCATTGCCTATGCGGGCTTTGCAGTACAGACCGTGGCCATCGCCCTGCGCTGGAAAGAATCCTATGATATGGGTGTGGGGCACGCCCCCATGTCGAACCTCTACGAATCAATCGTCTTCTTTTCCTGGACGATCATTCTTATTTTTGCCTATATCGATATTCGTTACAAATATCGGGTTGTTGGTGCTTTTGTTGTGCCGTTCGCACTTCTCGGTATGGCATGGGCACAGCTGGGCATGAACACCGGCATTGAACCGCTGGTGCCGGCTCTTCAGAGTAACTGGCTTCTCTACCACGTCATCACCTGCTTTCTTGGTTACGCAGCCTTTGCCGTTGCCTGCGGAATTTCGATCATGTACTTGGTTAAAGCGGCAGTTGAAGGCACCGATTCAGCAACACCGGCTGGCGGTCTGATGTCCATGTTCCCACCGCTCAGGGTTCTTGACGATCTGAACTATCGGGCCATCATGATCGGTTTCCCTCTCCTGACACTCGGCATCATCACCGGTGCCGCCTGGGCAAACTACGCCTGGGGAACCTACTGGAGCTGGGATCCCAAAGAAACCTGGTCTCTGATCGTCTGGTTTGTCTACGCCGCCTTTCTCCACGCCCGCATCACCAAAGGGTGGGTTGGTAAGCGGGCCGCATGGCTGTCGGTTATCGGTTTTGCCGCGACCATCTTCTGCTATCTGGGTGTGAACCTGTTCCTCTCCGGTCTCCATAGTTATGGCAGCTCAAAGATGTAGCAGCAGTTGGTTCTAATGAGATTACAGCGCACATGCCCGGCTGAGGGTATGTGCGCTGTCCTGTTTGAACTCTTTTTTATCTATACCGGGTGTATCCGGTTTTTTTATGCAAGGCGATTATGCCAACATTTTCCCTGATCATTCCGGTTAAACCGGGCGGTTTCGTTGTGGCGGTTGAGCAGTTGATGAATGTCATGGCTCAGGAGCCATGGTACGAAATTATCCTGGCAGAGGGGAACGCCCCCAGTCAGCAGCGTAACCGTGCCGCCCAGGCTGCTAGTGGTGACATTCTCTTTTTCCTCGACGATGATTCGCTGGTGCAACCGGCAAATTTTACCCGTTGTGCCGATGCCATGATGAATCCCGCCGTGGCGGTGGTGGGTGGCCCATCCATAACGCCGGAGAGTGATAGCTGGCTGCAAAAGCTGTTTGGTCAGGCACTGGCTTCCCCCTTTGGTTCGGGGGGGGTACGCAATCGCTATCGAAGTCATGGTGCCGTGCGGGGAACAACCGACAAAGAGTTGATTCTCTGCAACCTGGCAATACGCCGCTCGCTGTTTCTGGAACTGGGTGGTTTTGACGAACGTCTCTATCCGAATGAGGAAAACGAATTCATGGAGCGGGTCGTTTCGGCCGGTTACACGCTTATACATGAGCCGCTCATGGCAATTCATCGGAGTCAGCGGCCAACGCTAAAGGCATTTATTCGCCAGATGTTTACCTATGGGCGGGGGAGGGGGGAACAGACGCTGCTTACCTCATCCTGGTCGGTGACCAGCTTTATTCCGCTCCTGTTTGTAATCTATCTGCTGCTTCTGCCATTAGCTTTGTGGGTATCCGGTCTGTTGCTTCTGCCGCTCCTCTGCTATCTGGCCGGGTCTTTGGTGGCGACCCTGTCAGCCCTGTTGGGTGGTGGCGGCTTTTCATCCCTGCTGTTGCTGGTACTGTTTCCGGTCATGCATATCTCAAACGGTACTGGTTTGTTGTGGGGTCTGGTAAAGGGGAAGCCGGCTCCCCGTCAGTGTGGAGTTTTACAAATTAAAAAATTGAAGACACTCGGGTGACAGAAGCCAACGATGGTTTTGAATTGGGGAACAACATGAAGGAAAACAGCGTGGAAATAAGTATCGTCGTGCCGGTCTATAACGAACAGGAAAATGTGGCAGCGGTTCATACTGCCATCAGCACAGCCATGAAAGCCATGGGCTGCTCCTATGAAATAGTTATGGTTGACGACGGTTCTTCCGATGGCTCGTACCGTGAATTAACCCGTCTGGCGGCAGCCGATTCCGCTCTCAAAGTGATCCGTTTTCGGAGAAACTTCGGGCAGACCGCCGCCATGTCTGCCGGCTTTGACTATGCAAAGGGTGATATCGTCATTCCGATGGATGGTGACTTACAGAACGATCCTGCCGACATTCCCCGTCTGGTTGCCAAGATTCATGAGGGATACGACGTGGTCTCCGGGTGGCGTCGGGATCGGAAAGATACTTTTATTTCCCGTAAAATCCCCTCACTGTTGGCAAATGCTCTGATATCCCGCCAGACCGGTGTCCATCTCCATGACTACGGCTGCACCCTGAAAGCGTACCGCCGTGAAGTGCTTGACGGCATCAATCTTTACGGTGAAATGCACCGCTTTGTACCGGCTTTGGCGTCCCAGTATGGTGCTAAAGTAACCGAACTGCCGGTAAACCACTTTCCCCGTATCCATGGTGTCAGCAAATACGGCATATCCCGTACCCTGCGGGTCATTCTCGATCTAATGACGGTGAAATTTCTCATGAGCTATTCCACCAAACCGATTCAGCTATTCGGAAAATGGGGTATCTACACCATACTGGCCGGCTGTGGTACCGGTGCCATGACCATCTATATGAAAATGTTTGAACATCTCAGCATGAATCGCAATCCGCTCCTGATTATGACGGCATTCCTGCTCTTCATGGGGACACAATTCATCGTCCTGGGGTTATTAGGTGAATTGAATGCCCGTACCTATTTTGAATCCCAGGGTAAGCCGATTTATGTGGTAAAAGATGGGATAAACCTTGACTGATAGGGCACTGCGCGTACTGATGATCGCCCCCACCCCCTACTTTGCTGACCGGGGGTGTCACGTCAGAATCTACGAAGAGGCCAGAGCACTCACGGAACGGGGTCACGAAGTCTGTATCGCAACTTACCACCTGGGGCGTGACATACCGGGGGTGCGGGTAATCCGCATACCTGCTATTCCCTGGTACAACAAGCTGGAAGCCGGTCCCTCCTGGCATAAGCCCTATCTGGATATGCTGCTGCTCGGCACGGTGCTCGCGGAAATCCGTTCCTTCCGTCCCCATTTGCTCCACGCCCATCTGCACGAAGGGGTTCTGATCGGCTCAGTCGCCACACTCTTGCACCCCATTCCGTTACTGTTTGATTATCAAGGAAGTCTGACCGGCGAATCCCTCAATCACGGTTTCTTTGGGGCGTCCTCACTACTGGTAAAGCTGTTCAGAGCACTGGAACGGTTCATTGACCGCCGTGCTGACCATATTATTACTAGTTCTGCCAGTGGCAAAGCCGAGCTTATTACAGAGTGGGGCATACCTGAACCCCGCGTAGACAGTCTCATTGACGGCGTTGATACGGAGGTGTTTCGCCCCTTGTCACGCAGTGAAGCTCGCCGGGAGCTGGGAATCCCCGCAGAGGTCACGTTGGTGGTCTATCTGGGGCTTTTTAACCGCTACCAGGGGGTTGATCTGTTACTGGACGTTATCGCCCGCATCAAGCAAACTGCTCCGGAAATCCATTTTCTGCTGATGGGATTTCCTGACCAACAGTATCGTCTAAAAGCAGAGGAGCTTGGAATTAGCGGCATGATTACCTTCACGGGGCGGGTACCCTATGAGCGGGCGCCGCTATATCTGAGTGCGGGAGACCTTGCCGTATCACCAAAGTTGGCAACAACGGAGGCCAACGGCAAGTTGTTCAACTATATGGCCTGTGGTTTGCCGACGGTGGCCTTTGACAGTCCCATTAATCGTGAAATCCTTGGTGATGACGGTATTTATGTGGAGCACGGTAACGGAGCAGCATTTGCCGATGCCATACTCACTGCCATTGGCAATGGCAGCATGCTGGCATCCCTTTCAGGCAAGTCCCGCACACGGGCAATTGACGTGCATTCATGGGAGAGCCGTTCTCGGCAGCTTGATACTGTATATCGGCGGTTGCTGACATAGGACGCTACAGGTAAGAGTGATTTTTTTAAACATGCTGTTAAAAAAATATTGACACCGTAAAACAGATTTGGTATATATCTGGTCTCACACGCGGGAATAACTCAGTGGTAGAGTGCAACCTTGCCAAGGTTGAAGTCGCGGGTTCGAATCCCGTTTCCCGCTCCAAAGAATTCAAGGGCTTAGCCATCATGGTTAAGTCCTTTTTTCTTGCCTTTGAGGCTTTTGTTTCCGTTTTTGTTTCCGTTTGGCGTTAAAATGATGTGAAATTGACTGAGACAGTGTGAAAAACTGGTAAACAAAACGGAAACAAAATGGAAACAAAAATAGTGGTTCGACGTAAGACGGTCCAATATATTCTGCCGTTACGTAGATGGCCATACGAATTTGTCTGCTGAATTCGTTTTTTAGTTGGCAGAAACACATTGCATATTGCTTGTTGCTTATCCGTGTGCTACCTGCCTCGTATTAATTTCAAAAATTATTCTAAAGGGGGAAATATGACGAAAGCTGAACTCGTGGCAAAGATTGCAGAAGGTGCGGAACTGACTAAGGTTCAAGCAGAAAAAGCGCTCAATAGCTTCATTGCTGAAACGATAACCGCTCTGAAAGCCGGTGATAAAATCACTCTCGTCGGTTTTGGCACATTCAGCGCGGTGACTCGTACTGCTCGTAACGGTAGAAATCCCCAGACCGGCAAGACAATGAAGATTGCGGCTAAGACGAATGGCAAGTTTGCACCTGGTAAGGCTCTTAAGGACCTGACTGCATAGCCAGCCAAAGAAACAACCAAAACGGGTAGGGATATCGCAACGGGGAACTTATCAGAGTTCCCCGTTCTGGCTTGTGTTCGAAGATGTCAATTTTTCTTTGATGTTACCTGAATAGCTTGCACCCCGCCTCCAGCCGCACCAGCATCAGTCCAAAGTTGTGACTGACTTTGAGATTCCTGATAGCGTCTTCCATACTTAATCCGTATCCCCGCACAGAGAGGTTCTCTAACTTTTCGGCGCGGTAGCAGAGTTCCTCATTATCCCAGATGACGTTGGCTTCCAGCTTGTTCGATGGACATTGTGGCGGGTGGACATAGTCCGGGTAATCCTTGAGCTTGAGCATCCTCACATAGCAACCTGGAAAGTCCCGCCGTACGGAATCCAGCACCGGACCATCAGCGTGTTCTCTGATGGCATGTCCCGCGTTCCAAATGTCGAACTCCCAGCCGGCGCACCATTTGGCAAAGGAGAGTGATCGCCTGGAAAGGTAGGAAGCCAGAACTGGAGGTACGGAATCCTTTGCCGGTCGGCCCCGCTTCCCCTGATTGATTATCCGATGTCTTACGAGAACAGCGTGGGCGTAATCAGCCTTTTTGGAACCGATGATTCTGGTGATTTCGACAACGGAGAACCCTTTTCGGTACGCTGTGCAGATTGATCGAAGAGGTGCTGATGTCCGGATAGAATATGGAAGCGATAAGCAATGATGGCATTCTTTGATGGCATGGTGCGAGCCTTCCTAAAGTCTGTTATAGATCACATTTATTTCATAAATGTATATAGAGAAATTCCAAGCCGATTCGCTTCCGAGTTGATCCAATTTTGGATGTTTTTCCGGGTATATTTTGGTTAGCCATTTTGGGGACCAATATGGAGCCATCATTTCTTTTCTCAAGACGGTTATCATCCATCTTCCGATTTTTCCGGGACTACTTCAGAATTTTTTCCATAACATCACCACAAGAGTCGTTTGCCAGATTGGAGGTAAGTGATGGAAAATCGCTCCGTGCCTTGGGAACTGAATCACGGGGTTGTTCAATTTGATTA
>CAIRBT010000097.1 GCA_903876875.1 uncultured Geobacteraceae bacterium | reverse complement strand
GAGCTTGGTGCCGACCTGCTGCAGTTGGACGGAGCTCGCTTGATTCCGACGTTTGGTACCGCAACGTATGATCAGATGGTGGTTAATGGTACACAGAATCCGCTGCAGTTTGAATACTGGATCGAAAATATGATGTTCTAAATTGATTAATAATGTTACATTTATAAACGATCTCACTAAACGGCAGAGGTGACCAGGTTCTTATTCTTTCAAAAACGTTTATGCGGGTGCGTGTTATGCGTCACCTGCCTGGAATAAGTGCCTGGCACGTGGAACAATATATGAATATAAAAAGTGCGCTATTGTTGCGTATATTTCTCATAACGTTGCTCTGTATGGTACGGTCTGCTCACTCTGCCGAACTTATTTTGCCTCTGCAAGCCGAGCCGAATAAAGTTGAAATATCACTTCGGAAAATTGTACTGGAGTCGGTGCTCAGAAACACGAGTGCCATGAGTGACTATTTACAGTCGAAGATGTCTCAGGAACAGATTGTTTCTGAAGGTGGTATTTTTGATCCTGTTTTTCAGGCAAATGCTTTGGCGAAGGACAGCAGAACCAAGAATAGTGCGGAAGAGGCTGTTAACCGACAGGCATCTAATTATTCAGACACAACTAATACACTTGAACTGGGTCTTACCGGTCTTTTGCCAATCGGTACCACTTGGGATCTGAAATTCAATCAGAACAAGCATAGCAGTACGGTTATTGACCGATATACCTCCTATGGTCATGAATATGATAATGGTCTGCTTCTGACTGTGACCCAGCCGTTACTAAAAAACTTTGGTACTCAGACAACCATGTCAAAAATCAATCTGGCTGAATTGCAGAGTGATATTGACACAACCAAGTTTGAACAGAAACTGATGGAACTGGTTGGAGTTGTTATTCAGACATACTGGAAGCTTTATGGTGCTCAACAGATTTATGACAGTTGGGAAAAATCCATAGTTATCGCCGGTGAGGCTCTCAAGGATCTTGAGATGAGAGCGGCATCCGGTAAAATCTCCCAGACTGAATACTTGGAAAATGTCAGTGCCGTCAGTATCAGAAAAGCAGAATTTCACAATGCCAAAAGTAAAGTAGATGAAGCCCAGAATCAACTTTTGACTCTGCTGAATCTCTCTGCTTCAGATAATATTACTCTTCGATTGATTGCCACGGACTCTCCTTTTGGCAAGGTTGATGCTGTAAAAGATGCTGAATACTATGTTCGTGCCTCCCTTGAACGGTGGCCTGAGTATCGTGCTGCCAGAAAAAAAGTTGATAAAGAACGTGTTCAGATCGCATATTTTGACAATCAGTCTCTCCCTCAGTTTGATCTCATCGGTTCATTCGGTTCCACAAGTCTCGACAGTAATTACGATAAATCGTTCCGGTATCTTACCGATGGCGGTTATCTTAACTGGTCAGTAGGCCTTAAGCTTAGTATCCCCATGGACAGTATTCAGGCCGACAGTAACCTGAAAATCGCTAAAATCAGGGCAAAACAGGCAGAACTTGAATTGGATTCATTCGTTAAAAGTTATGCCAACTCGCTCTATACCAAAGTGAGTGAGGTTCGCAGTTATCAGAGTCAATTGCAGGACTATGAAACGGGTTTGCGTATCAAGGGTGACCTTCTGGAAATCGAACGTCAAAAGCTGAAATCAGGCAGGACTAACCTAAAGTCCCTGCTTGACAAGCAGGATGATTATATTGCGTATCAGCGCAGGGTTCTCAGCGGGGTGGTCAACTGTAAAATATCGGAGGCACAGCTTGAAATAGCCACCGGTAAAGTACTTGAGAAATATAATGTGGACCCTGCTTCGATTACCTATTCTGATGAAATGATTTCGGGAAAGTCGGCCCCCTTGTTTGTTGAAAGGACAAAATGAAACGAATAGTTCTTGCCGTTATGACAATTATGTCCTGCATATGCGGTGGTAATGTGCATGCATCATCGACATTTGAAGGTATTGTTAATCCTCTGTACGAAGTTAAACTGGCGTTGCAGATAGATGGTATCGTTGCCAAGGTTTACGTGAAAGAGGGGGACCATGTTTCCCGAGGTGATAAACTGCTCAAGCTTGACGATACGTTACAAACGCTTGAGGTGTCACGCCGCAAAGAGGTGTACGATGATAACGCGGAGTTGATTGCCAACCGGAAGAATATCATTATCCTCAAGGAACTGCTGGAATCATCACAGAAGCTGTTTAAAAATACTGCATCGGTAAGCAGCGACGAAGTTAATAATCTGGAAATGCAGTATCATACCCTGAACGGTCGGATTTCCATGTCAGAAGCGAAGAAAAAACAGGAACTTATTGAATATAATATTTCACGGGAAGCACTCTCCCGGAATGTTTTGCTGACCCCCCTAGATGGCACCGTTACCTCCATCAAAATAAAAGAGGGGGAGTGGGCAAAAACCGGCGAAATGCTGATGTCGGTGGTAAATAAATCGGTCTGCGTTGTCGATTTTAACCTTGAAGAACGGTATGCCAGAAATCTTGCTGCGGGAAAACAGGTGAACCTCAAGGTGCATGAAGGAGATTCACTCATTGCCAAAAAAGGTAAAATTGTCTTTGTATCGCCAGTTGCAGACCGGGCTAGTGCCCTGGTGAAAGTTAAAGTTGAATTTGATAACAAAAACGGCGCTATTATTCCGGGTGTCACCGCCCAGATTGCGTTTTAATACTATGTACGAAGCAATGGGGCAATTGACATGTCTGAGTTAAAACAGCCTCAGCAGCAGGAGTCTGGTAAATCAGTGCTTGAGGCAATTAAGGGGTTGCGGTATTGCACCGAGGATGAGGGGTACTTTTGGAGCACCTATCTGGGGTATATCTCGGTTTTAAGTAAATCCCCCCTGGTCCTGCATGTTGTGCGGCAGGAAGAACAGTGGCACATTGTTCACGAATATTCCAGCGACACTGCGATTACTGCCACACCAGATCCGCTGCTTGCGCTTCGCATCATGCAAAATGGCTTTGCATTTGAACGCTATGATGGTTCCTGTAAAGGATTCTCAATGCCGTATCTGGTGGGAGCCCGGCTTGATTCTGAGGATGGTGGGGATGATTCGCTGCTGCTTTTTCTTTTGGATAAGTCCAACGGGCAGCAGTTCAACGACCTCGTCATCCGAATTCAACTGGTCACCGATATACCGTTCCACTATTACCGTCCTTCTCAGCAGAATCTCCCTGAACTTTCTGTCAGACCAGCCGAGCGGCTTTTGGCCCATGTTATAGACATTGGCAAAATAGTCAGTGGTAAAGAAAAGTTTCTCCTGGCCTGTATGACACTGGTCAATGAGGTGGCCTTCCGTTTTGAATGTTCACAGGTAAGCATCGGTTGGGTTAAAAACGATTATATCAGGGTTGTTGCCATTAGCAACCGTGAGAGTTTTGAACGTCAGAGTGAAGTTATAAGTGATCTGGAAGCGGTGTACGAAGAAACCTTTGATCAGGCCACCTCTGTAACCTGGCCCCCCCGCACGGAATTCTATGCCGTACACCGGGCACACTCCTCGTACTGCAGTTCCTACAAGCTCTCCTATCTGCTTTCTGTTCCCCTCATGGTTCAGGGGGTAGTTGTTGCTGTCATCGTCCTGGAACGGAAAAACGGTGAATTTGAAAACGGCATGATTGAAGCCACCAGAATACTTGCTGAGCAGGTTTCTCCCTGGCTCGATATGCTCCATCACAAAAGCAGGTGGATCGGCGTCAGACTTACTATGGCGCTCAACCGTGGCACCGATAGTCTCTTCAGTGTGGAACACAGCCTTATCAAGCTGATCTGCGCTATATTGCTTGCGGTTTCACTGTACCTCTGCTTTGGTGAAATGGAGTATTCCATTGAGGGAAGTGCCTCATTGAAAACTGATGCCGTCGGATATCTGGCAGCCCCCTTTGATGGTATTATCAGTGACGTTAAGGTCCATGAAGGTGAGTCTATCCAGCAGAATGCTGTTTTGATTAAAATTGATACCAGGGAGCTGGTGCTGAAAGCTGCCCAGAGTTCGGCTGATATTGCCCGTTATACCCGGGAGTCCGAGAAAAACCGCGCCCATGACGCCCTGGCTGACATGAAGATATCCCAGTCACGAGTTGATGAATCGCAGGCGGAATTATCACGGGTGCAGCAGTATCTTGGTCAGGCAGAGTTGAAATCACCATTTGCCGGTGTAGTGGTGGAGGGAGACAATAAAAAACTTCTGGGTGCTCCGGTTTCCAAAGGTGATGTGTTGCTGAAAATTGCCAGAATTGACGCGATGTATTTGACTGTCAAGATACATGAACGTGATATTGGAGAGTTCAGAGTTCATGATAAGGGGAGACTAACCCTGCTCGGCAGACCGGGTGACACCTTTCCCATTACCGTAAACCAGATTATTCCGATGGCGGAAATCGATCAGAAGGATGGTAATATTTTTGTGTTAAAGGCTGATATCAATTATGCCCCCCAGGGGTGGTGGCGTCCCGGCATGAGCGGCGTGGCGAAGATTGATGTTGGTAAACGCAGGGTAGCCTGGGTTATCTCCCACCGCCTGATAGATTTTATCAGAATGCAACTCTGGTGGTGACATGAAAGGGAGTCTCTTTAGCGAATCCTGGTATAAGGTTGCCAATATAAAAGTCACTCTGCTTGATTCTGTTGACGTGCAGAAACAGTTTTATCGTGGCCAACTCTGGTACATACTGAAG
>CAIRBT010000096.1 GCA_903876875.1 uncultured Geobacteraceae bacterium | reverse complement strand
GCAAAGTCCTTCTCTCCCTTGGCGTCGAACTTGTACAGGGTATGACAGGCCTTCTTGAATCCTGAAAACACCTTCTGCGGAATAGCACTGGTCGGAGTAATGGTGTCGGTATGGTGGTGAATGTTGTCCTGCTGGATCTTGGTGAGGTTGTGACCCTCAATCTGTGTGAAGGGTTTGACTATCGGTTCATCAAACGATTTGGTGTTGCAATAGAAATGCGGTCTCATCTGTGAATAGATCAGATTGGCAATTTCCCGTTTGTGGTACTTGACCACGTTGATGAACTCTTCATCGTTCAGGTAGCTATTCAACTTCGCTATAGCCTGCCCGACGAGCTTTTGGAGCAGTTCTGTCTGGCTGTCATAGTCAATCTCTGAAAAGTTGATTAACTCATTCAAAATCAGGTTTTCCGGTTTGTCGGCACTGATACCGTACTTTCCGATTAGTGTTTCCTGGGCATTCTCTTTGCGATTCAGATACTGAATCAGAATCTCTTCGGCAACGGGCGGATAGTTGAGACTTTTTGTGTCCAGCACAAAGTCTCGGAACCCCGAATCGACCTCATCTGTCGGCTGAATGACAATGCGAGGAATCTCAATGGTGTTCAGAATAAACTCATCAACCGTGGCTTGATAGACTTCCTCGATCTCTTTGACGAAATCTGCATCGTAAAGACCGGGTTGCTGTGAGGCAAGAAGCTGCTCTTTTACTCTGGCAACCACGATATCCTTAATTACCTGACTACTCAGTTCCGCAACATTCTTTACCTTGTTGTTGACCTGGGGAATGGTAGCATAGATCGTCTTCCTGATTTCCAGGGTTATACCGGCCTTGACCTTCTCCTTCGATTCCGGCATGGCTTCAATCTTCTTCTGTTCTTCTGCAACCTTCTCTTCAAAAGCGTTCTTGGCAACAACAACTTCTTTGATTCCCTCAAAGGTGCTCGGATCAATCTCGATAATGTTCTTCTGTTTGATTATGGAGCCTGGCTTATTGGCCTCTTCGATGATCCGCTGGAAATTGTCGTGGGCGATGATGGTCAGCTTATCCACTTTGTCGTGACCGGTACGCTTACCATATGGCAGTCGCAAGCCTCGGCCAATGGTCTGTTCTGTTAGTGTCTCAGAAGCCGACGTCCGCAGGGGAATGATGGTATATAGATTGGTGACGTCCCAGCCTTCCTTCAACATGTTTACATGGATGACGATCTCGATCTTGTTTTCAGGGTTTTCCAGGGTTAGAAGCTGCTGAATGTTCTCTTCCTTTTCATCACCTTTCTGATTGGAGTGAATCTCCATTACCTTGCTGCTGTATCGCCCTTCAAAAAAGGCGGTTGACTGGATCAGCGCCTTGATCTTCGCGGCATGGTCGGTGTCCCGCGTAACAACCAGCACAAACGGCTTTACCAGTCGGCATTTCTCATCACGGGCGTAAATCTCCAGGGCAACCTTGCTGTCCTCATGAATGCGGATACCATCTTCCAACTTGATTCTATCCAGCTCCTCTTGGCTATACCGTGACGGGTCAAAGTCCTTCCGAGTAGCAACGGCAGGCTCTTTTACAAAACCATCCTCCATCGCTGTACCAAGGCCATATTGATAAACAACGTTCTTGAACTGCTTCGTTCCACCTGCCTCAGTTTTGGGGGTAGCGGTCAGCTCGATCCCAAGAACCGGATTCAGCTCATTGATAACCTGCATACCCCGTTCGGCGCGGTAATGATGAGATTCATCCATCAGGATAACCAGGTCATCCAGGTTTGCCAGATGCTCGAAATATGATTGACCGATGTATTCAGAGAGTCGCTTGATGCGAGGTTGCTTGCCGCCGCGTGTTTCAGAATTGATTTTGGAGATGTTGAAGACGTTGATGTTGATGGATTCGTCAAAGAGTGGCAACGTTCCTTTGCTATTGTAGTTGTCACCAGTGATGATCCCCGGTGGTCGGTGTACAAAGTCGCCGATGCCGGGGAAAACATACTTGGGGCTGCGGGGGTTGGAGAAATCCTCAATCAGCTTGTTGTATATAGTCAGGTTCGGGGCCAGTACAAAGAAGTTTTTGATCCCCTTGGCCTGATTCAGCCAGGCAATGAAGGCTCCCATCAGACGGGTCTTGCCAACACCGGTTGCCAGGGCAAAGCAAACACAGGGGAAGGTGCGCTCAAACTCGGTAAACACCCTGGCAGAACTATTCGCTATTGCCAGTTCACCAGTAAATGCCAGAACCTTTTCCTGCTCGGCGGCGAGGTCGGCATTCTTCTTGAGTGGCAGGATATCCGCTATGCCTGCCAGTATTTCCAGGCTCTCTGTCTGGGGAGGGCGCAGGCTCAGGCGGTTCTTGATGTAAAGGGCATGTTTGTCCATTTTGCCTCCAAAATCATAATACAATCAAAATCAGCACACGGATGACACGGATCTTACGGATAAAGTCGGATCAAGCCAAAAAACAAGACATTTTGGTTAAACCCTGAAAAGATTTTAAAATCCGCCTTGATCCGTCTAATCCGTCAAATCCGTGTGAAAACGCTTTTTGTCATTCGTCAAAATCTTGATGTAAATGGCATGTTTGTCCATTTTGCCTCCAAAATCATAATACAGTCAAAATCAGCACACGGATGACACGGATCTTACGGATAAAGTCGGATCAAGCCAAAAAACAAGACATTTTGGTTAAACCCTGAAAAGATTTTAAAATCCGCCTTGATCCGTCTAATCCGCCAAATCCGTGTGAAAACGCTTTTTGTCATTCGTCAAAATAATTCTCTTGAATTCCGGCTTACTACCAAAATTCAGCAACAAACCGACTTCGTTATCAGTTGCTTTCAGATAGTTGGTCAACTGAGCAAAATGCTCGTTCCTCAAGGATTCGGCAGCTTTCAACTCCAGGATCACCAAACCATTGACAATGATGTCGGCAAAGTAATCACCAACTTGTTCACATTCGTAAAATACCTTCACGCCTTCTTGCTGTGTCACAGACAATCCGGCCTTTCTCAGTTCAATGGCAAGGGCATTTTCATATACCTTCTCCAGAAAGCCATGTCCGAGAGAATTGTACACATTGTAAAAAGCGCAGATAATTCTGTTGGTTAAATCTTCATGCAACATAAACCCTCCTAAGAGAATCAAAACCAGCACACGGATGACACGGATTGAACTGATAAAATCGGATCAGGCAAAAACAAGCTCTATTTGTTTTAACCCCAAAAATGTTTGAATCCGCCTTTATCCGTCTAATCCGTTAAATCCGTGTGCGAGAAGATGTTGAGCTGTCCAGATTGCATGACCTTCATTTTCTTTTCCTCTTTCTTTGTCTCAACAATAGCCGGACCAGATGGCACAAAATCAGGTTCATCAGGGTTTCGCGGCATATCGACAATATTCAGGCTGTAGTCATCACGATCAAATTCACACTTACCGAGAAGCATAGCGGGAATCTTCTTAACGGTGATGTTACCATATTTGCCGTCGGCTCCCTCAAAGTGTGACTTACAGCAGATAAGCAAGCTTTCGTCCGGCTGCATTTCCTCGTGGATTCTGTCCAGGTGTTCCGGTGTCAGATGAGCTGTCGTCGTGAAAATGTAATCTTTTTCAGATGATTGCCCCTGCTTCCAATAATAGAAATCATCGGGGCAATAGCGAAAACTTTCGTGTTTAGCCATAGCTGCGGCCATCATGGTAGGATTATATTCTTCGTTGATAATCCACTGGTCGAAATGGTCTTTCTTTAGAAGGCTTGGTGCCATGTAGTAATATTTGAAACCACCGCTACCTTGCCAATTAACCTCTTTGGATATTCCGCCTTGGTCAGTGCCATTGCAAACCTTTTGAAGTCGAGGAATAATATGCGTGTGGCTGTGCTCGCCTAACTCCACCAAGATCCATTTGCGTCCCATTTTGTGAGCAACTGCCCCTGTAGTCCCGGAACCAGCAAAAGAGTCAAGTACGAAGTCGCCAGGATTAGTGACCCAATCTATTATCCGTTTCAGCAAATCCTCATGTTTTTCATGCGGAAAATCAGTTATTTTTCCAAGAACTCGCAAATCCAACCACACATCTGACAACATCTTATAGTTTCTTGGCCCGACATAATATTGCACAGTGCCATCTGGACTCTTTCTGATAAAGTTTGGTTCATCACCTGTATTTTGCTCAATTTCTTTCCAATACTCGTCAAGACTTACGCGATTCGTATGATTCAAGCAATATTCCTCATAGGCCGATTGAGCATTATAAGCACGATCTTTGCTCCACCTCCATTGCCCTTTTGGAGGGGTGATACCGAAAAGTTCATACCGCATTGTTGGCCTATCAGTACCGCGCCAGAATGTGTCCCATTTTCCAGGGTGTGGATCATCAATCTTGGCAAACAATGTCTTCAACCGGGAATTTGGATTTTTAGCGTAGAGATAGATACTGTCATGCCCTGATGCTAATGAATCAATATCGTCAAATTGTGATTGGATGTTTTTTACACCACGGCCAACAATAATTTCATTTCTAAAGCAATTGATTCCGAATATTTCGTCCAACAACAATTTAAGTCGAGCACTTTCCCTGTAATCTATTTGTATAAATATGAACCCATCGTCAGCTAATAGCCGACGAAGTATTTCAAGCCGATCCCGCATCATAGTCAGCCAGACGGAATGTTCAAGGCCGTCTTCATAATGAGCAAAGGCACTGCCAGTGTTGTACGGTGGATCAATGAAAACGCACTTGATCCTTCCTGAAAACTCCTGTTCCAGTGCCTTCAACGCCAACAGATTATCTCCGAAGATCAGCAAATTATCTGTATTCCGGTCGCCATAAGATTTGTCAGGGTCTTCTATCAGAATCCTCGGCTCCAGCTTTGGCTGAAGATCCTTGCCGATCCAGGTTAATTCGAGTTTTTGGTTTTTTGTCATAGAGGCTTACCCAACAACTTCCTCAAGTAAATACTTGCACCATTCTGTACGGGTATAAAATGAGCTTTCTCGGGATGGTCATTGGTAATTACTTGGTCACAGAGAGGGGGCTTGCTAATAGGCGTCTTGCCTGCATCATGAAACAAAAAGTATCTACGTTTCCAGCCATGAATTGACAGGTGATGATAATTTTTCAGGACGCTCTCTACATAATCAGTGAAACAGAGGCTACTCCGAAACTGAACTGTTGCTTCATTTCGGGTCGGTTCACTTGACTTCAGTTCACAACACAAGATGTATCCTTCGCCCTGAAACTGGCAGAAAACTATCGCATCGCAAGCCCTCTGAAGATCTGGAGTGTTGAAAACTTTGTCGCCAGGAAATCCGCAAAGATCAAACTTCAAACCAACCGCCTCAGTACCAAGACTAACTAGTTTCACTGACTTCAAGCTGGCTTCTCGTGAAGTTTCCTTTATGATTATTGAAGCACCCTCAACTGGAATATGTTTTTCAGGCTTAAATGTGGTGGTAATAACTGGAAGTATCTCAGCAGGCATCTACTCCCCCCCATAACGCAAATCATCTTGCATAGAAGACATGTCTATAATTGTCTGGTCAAATGTTTTCACATCTATGCCCAGTCGTGGGTCAATAGCAGCAGAGAGCAAAGTTGTTAATCTCTTCCTCGTTTTTGCACCTGGCACGTCGAACAGATCGTCACCGGTGTAATAAAGTCTTACACGAGTAGAATCCAAGTGTTCTTCCTGAACGTAATGATGTTTTTTCCGAATAGGCTCAAAGTGAGGAAGATTACGGGACAACATAATCAGCGTGTTGAACTCCCTTACTATGGTATCGCTATGAGTCGTTATGAAAACCTTGACACCATAATTTACAAGGTAAGCCAGGAACCTTGCCAGTCTCCGCTGATTTGACGGATGTAAGTTCAACTCAGGCTCATCAATCATGAGCAAATCGCCAGGGCGAGCCTGAAATTTAAGCCAGTACCAGAGAATCAATAAAGAGCGGACTGCACTGGATGTTTCGCCAAGACCAAGTTTAAGACGTGTGCCAGATGGCTGGAAATAGGTGACACCATCTTTGTTAGTAACATATAAGCCGCCAACAATCTGGCCGAACTTCTCAAGTAACTGCGGATATCTTTTTATCAATGCTCCCACTTCATTATCTGGCCCTGGCAGCGCATTAGCAAAACGAACATTGTCATCTACAGGTCGAGCATAGTTCCTGCGATAAAGGGTAGCAAACACCTTCCCTGGATTAAGTTCATTACCCCCGTTTTTGTGGAGCTGAGCAAGTAGTTCTACAACACTATTTTTTGCAAGATTGAGATCATTCTTGAAAATGGTGGCTCCGGTTCTTTCAGTGCTTGCCATAAAAACATTCGGAATAATGTCAGACAGTGTAATGGAAATAAGTGCCTCTTCGATAAACTCTTGAAAACCAGAAAGAGTACCCATTTCATGTTCTAGTTGGCTGGCAGCGGTTATTTCCGCAATGGTTGAATTTTCTGGCTTGCTGATTGAAATGAGTAGTCGCCCTTGCTCACTTCTCAAGTCAGTTGAAAAAGGCTGTTTTCTCCAACCATCCCCAAACTCTATTTCAAAATCCAGCGATGTTTCAGAAAAGAGCTCTCCTCGTGAAGCCATCATTGCAGGAAAAGCATCCATGAAGTTTTTAATGACTCCGTTTTTTATATCAGCCCACCTGTCAATAATTCTGGTCTGAATGTCAACCTTAACAACACCATTTGCTCTTAATTCGCTCATTTCATTGCTAAGCCCAATACGGGTAAGGCTTATCCAGGACTTGAGAAGGCAATAGACCGCATACGTTACATAGGTTTTGCCTGTATTATTTTCGCCGCATACTATCGTTAAATCAGATATTTCCAAACAACCACGATCTATTGCGCCAAGCTTCTCAAACATTATTTTCATGACTAATCCCCTGTCAAAACGGCTTAAATCTAAATAAATTTGTTAAAATATACTGTATGTTAGGCGGAATCCAGTTATATTTTACTACTTCACCGGCTTTTTCCTTACTCCTGCCAATTCCTTGAAGTTCTCACGGGACACCACCGGCTTCCCGGCCTGCTTCTCAATATCCTTCCGAGTCCTACCGGCCACAGCTCCGCCATCCTTGGCATCCTTCTTGAGCGGTTCAAAACCTTTGGTGTCGCGGTCCCGATGAAGCTTGGTCGTTGTGGCCTCACCCAACATGGTCAAGATAAGCTCAATGTCGGTCATGTGATCGCGCAGATTTTCTCTGTCCAATCCCTTGACCTGTTTGTAATCGTCCACCTTCAGATCAAAAGCACCTTGCATGATTTCATTGGTCAATATGGCATACTCAAGGCTGGTAGATGCTCCCCGGCTCTTCCACTCATCAGTTAAATCCTGACGAACAGCAATTCCACGCATCCGTTTATCAATCCACTCTTTCGGATATCCCTTTTTCTCATAGAGAGCTTGCATTCGCTCCATGGATAGTTCGGGATTTTCAATCTCCTCCAATCGCTCATAGCCAACACGCGCAAGCCAGAGCTTGAAAGGTTCTGCTTTGGGAGATGGAATGGACTGAATCAATCGCAGAAGCTGTTCCGTGTCGGCGGCATCTGTCATATAAAACTTGCCATCTGCTGCCTGCATTTTCAGTTGACTACAATTTGTAGTCAACTGGCTGTTCTCTTTTTTTAGACGCGTTTTCAGAACGCTCCAGTATTTCCTCGGATTAGGGCTGTCCGTCAGAATTTCAACCACATCTACTATGGAAAAATACCACTTCTCTTTTTCCGCATTCCAGACAGAGCGAATTTTCTTTGACTCAAACAGTTTGATAGTGCTCATAAGCAACTCCTTTCAACTAAACTTCAATCGTAAGAATTTATCGTACGAGCCAACTTCATCAGCCAGGATAGCCCCACGAGAAAGTGGCGATCTGAACGCAAACAGGGCGGCGTCTACCTGATGGGGGTTAAGGTCAACTTGGGCATCTGCAAGTGACGCGGCCAGTTTTTCCAGGCTGTCGAAAGAGCAGCGTTTGGTCAGTTCATGGGCGTAGTATTTGGCATGGTAATCGGTGAACTGCATAGTATACCTGTGCTTCTTGAAGTAAATCTACATACCAGAAATCACCGCAAATTACCATACAATAAGGGTTTTCGTTAAAATACAACCCAACAGTATCACGGTGCTCTCAAATACCGCTCCTTTGAAAACGGGTACTATTTTTTGAATGTCAAACGTCTCACGGCTGTCACAAGCACATCATTCTTCAGCATTTCGTTGAACCTCATTATTACCGGACCACCTTTCACCTCTGTCAAACTTATTGGCTTGGGGTTTGTGCTTAAGATGTCGTCGGAAGAATTCGGTCGGGTGAAAACAGATCAGTTCAGGTCACTTCATAATCTGTCCAGAAAGCACCTCGTCCTGCTTATTTAATAAGCAGATAACGAGGTGCTTTTTTATCCTCTCAAACAGAACACCATAAAAACAGAGAGTTATCTAAAACAACGTCTTGGCACACCCCGTGCTTTGTCTGAGATGAATAAAGGTGCTGACGGTCGGAAATATACATTACACCGACCACCTTATTCATAACGGGGAGATACGCCATGGCAAAACCTGACTGGTACGACACCGACAATTGCGAAACCCACGATAAAGGCGCACCCAAGTTCTGTAAAAAATCCGAGCCGGGGGAGGGGACCGAGCGTTCCTGTGCCTATGACGGTGCCCGGGTCGTGCTGATGCCGATTACTGATGTGATCCACCTGGTCCACGGCCCCATCGCATGTGCCGGGAATTCCTGGGATAACCGGGGTGCCCGCTCGTCCGACTCACAGCTGTACCGCCGGGGCTTTACCACCGAGATGCTGGAAAACGATGTCATCTTCGGCGGAGAAAAAAAGCTCTACAAGGCCATTTTAGATCTGGCGGAGCGGTACCGGGATCAGGCACGGGCCATCTTTGTCTACGCCACCTGTGTCACCTCCATGACCGGCGATGATATCGAGACGGTCTGTAGTGCCGCTGCGGAAAAGATCTCCATTCCGATCATTCCGGTCAATACCCCCGGATTCATCGGTGATAAAAATATCGGCAACCGGCTGGCCGGTGAGATCCTCTTCAAGTATGTCATCGGCACCACCGAACCGCCCTACCTCGGCGAATATCCGATCAATCTGATTGGTGAGTACAATATTGCCGGTGACCTGTGGGGGATGCTGCCGCTCTTTGACCGCCTCGGCATTCAGGTCCTCTCCTGCTTTAGTGGTGATGCCAAGTTTGAAGAGTTACGCTACGCCCATCGGGCCAAGCTGAATGTCATCATCTGCTCCAAATCCCTCACCAATCTTGCCAAGAAAATGCAGAAAACCTACGGCATGCCCTATCTGGAAGAGTCGTTTTACGGCATGACCGATACGGCCAAGGCACTGCGGGACATCGCACGGGAGCTGGACAATATTGTCAATGGTCTGGAAAAACGGGTCATGCAGGATCGGGTCGAACGACTCATCGCCGAGGAGGAGGAGAAGTGCCGCAGTGCCATCGCCCCCTTCCGTGCACGTTTGGAGGGGAAGACCGCCGTCCTCTTTACCGGCGGGGTGAAAACCTGGTCCATGGTCAATTCCCTGAGCGAACTGGGGGTAGAAATTCTGGCAGCCGGTACCCAGAATTCGACCCTTGAGGATTTCTACCGGATGAAGGGGTTGATGCACAAGGATGCCAAAATTATCGAGGATACCTCAACCGCCGGACTGCTGGAGGTCATGCGGGACAAGCTGCCGGATCTGATTGTGGCCGGTGGCAAGACCAAATTCCTCGCCCTCAAGACCAAGACGCCGTTCCTCGATATCAACCATGGCCGCTCACACCCGTATGCCGGGTATGAAGGGATGGTAACCTTTGCCCGCCAGCTGGATATGACGGTTAATAATCCGATCTGGCCGACTCTCAATGCTCCCGCCCCCTGGGAGAAGGACGAGGGGAGCCGGGATGCCGATCTGGCCCTGGCTGCCGGGCACGCCGAAAGCTTCCTGGCAGAAGATATCTCCAAGTCACGGGTCAAGGTATCCACCAAGGCGGCCACGGTCAATCCCCAGAAAAATTCCCCGGCCCTGGGGGCAACCATGGCCTATCTGGGAATCAATAATATGTTGGGATTACTCCATGGCGCCCAGGGGTGTTCCACCTTTATCCGGTTGCAGTTGTCCCGCCATTACAAAGAGTCCATTGCCCTGAACGCCACCGCCATGAGTGAGGATAGTGCCATTTTCGGTGGCTGGGATAACCTGAAAAAGGGCATCGGCCGGGTCATTGAGAAGTTCCACCCGGAGGTGGTTGGCGTGATGACTTCGGGGCTGACAGAAACCATGGGGGACGACGTGCAGAGTGCCATCGTCCATTTTCGCGGGGAACACCCGGAAGTGTCCCACGTTCCGATCATCCATGCGGCAACCCCTGATTACTGCGGCTCCCTTCAGGAAGGGTATGCGGTGGCGGTGGAAGCGATCCTCGCCACCCTGCCGGAGGGGGGCGAAGTCGTGGCCGATCAGGTCAACTTTCTCCCGGGTGCCCACCTGACCCCGGCCGATGTGGAAGAGATAAAAGAGCTGATCGAATCCTTCGGTCTCACCGCGTTGACGATCCCCGATATTTCCAATGCCATGGATGGTCATATTGATGACGTGGTCTCCCCCCTCTCCACCGGAGGCATAACCGTTGCCGATATCAGGCGTGCCGGGAGAAGTGCCGCCACCCTGTTTGTGGGGGATAGTCTGGCCAAGGGGGCACTCAAGCTGAAGGAAAAATTTGCCATACCGGCCTACGGGTTTACCTCGTTGACCGGCCTGGCGGAAACTGACCTGTTTATGGAGGTTCTCTCAGCCATCAGTGGCCGTCCCATCCCGGAAAAACACCGTCGCTGGCGAAGTCGTCTCATGGATGCCATGGTGGACTGCCACTACCAGTTCGGCACCAAAAAAGTTGCTCT
Source organism: uncultured Geobacteraceae bacterium (assembly GCA_903876875.1). Lineage (GTDB taxonomy): Bacteria > Desulfobacterota > Desulfuromonadia > Geobacterales > Pseudopelobacteraceae > JACRCG01. Next base: position 39,343 of record CAIRBT010000096.1, on the reverse strand, counting down.
GGCGTTGGAGTCGGACAATGTCAAAACCCTCACCCGTTTTCTGGCAAGTATGGGGTGCCATATTCAGGCGGTCCTCTCGGCCACCCGCACCAGGGGGCTTGACGGTCTTCCCAGTGAATCGGTGTTCGTTGGCGATCTGGAAGATCTGGAAACGGCTGCCCTCGGCGCTGATCTGCTGGTGGCCAATTCAAATGGCCGTCAGGCGGCCGGAAAGCTGAAAATAGGTGCCCATCTCCGCGCCGGACTGCCGGTGTTTGATCGGCTTGGAGCCCATCAGAAAGTCTGGGCCGGCTATCGGGGTACCCTGAATCTGGTGTTCGAAGTGGCCAACCTGTTCCAGGCCAATGCAAAAGAGGCCCAAAAGTTGGCCCACAATTAGCGGTACGAAGGAGTCATTATGAAAATTGCATTTACCACATCAACCGGCGAAATTATTGATCAGCACTTCGGCCAGTGTCAGAGCTTCCATATCTGGGAGATTGGTCCCGATGAGGCGGTTTTTCTGGAAGCGGTCAGTGTGGGTGAACATGGTGCGGACGAAGAAGACCGCATTGCCGCCCGTGCCCAGCTGCTTACCGAATGCGCCATTGTCTACACCATGCAGATCGGTGGCCCGGCGGCGGCCAAACTGGTGGCCCACAAGATCCATCCCATGAAAACCAACGGAGAGGTGAGCCTGAAGGAGACGATCGAACGTTTTCAAGAGGTACTACGGGGCAACCCTCCCCCCTGGCTCCGCAAGGCCATGAATAAAAGCGAGGCGACATCATTTCTGGAGGATTAGTCCTTCACCACCACACAAAAAAAGGAGAACAACAATGGCTTACATTACCGGATTGACACGAGACAAGCAGGAGTGGACCCCGAAATTTATTATCTCGATTGACGAAGAAACCTGTATCGGCTGCGGTCGCTGTTATAAAGTCTGCGCCCACAACGTGCTGGAATTTGAGGAACTTGACGGTGATGACTCGGCAAAAATGTTTATGCGGGTGGCAAACCCGGGTAACTGTATCGGCTGCCAGGCCTGTGAGCGGACCTGCTCGAAAAAATGCTTTTCGTTCGAGCCGGTCGTAGCATAATCAGAAGGGGGATTCGTCATGTTGATCGCAGTCACTTCAAAAGATGGCAAAGAGATCAACCAGCACTTCGGTCATGCCGAACGTTTTCTGGTATATGATGTTGAAAACGGCAGTGCAAAGCTTATTGATGAGCGGAAAGTGGATCGGTACTGTAGTTTTGATCCGGAAAGTCCCCTGCGCGGCCACCTGTTGACCGGAATTTTTGATGCCCTTACCGGCTGCCGGGCCATCGTAACGGCTCAGATCGGTGACCATCCACGGGGCGAACTGGAGAAGCGGGGTATCGAGCTGTTCGTCACGGGCGGTCCCATAAAACAGACGTTGGTAGAATTGGCAAAAATCCTCTGACACCCCTATTCACAATGAGGTGATGACCCTATGCACAACGGTTCATTCAATAACTGTAACCTTCCGCCCTGGGTCATCGCCTCGCGCCATTTTAATGATAACCCCCAGGAAATTGAAATTCAGGGGGTCAAGGAAGAAAATCGTTTCTTCTTCGAAAAACTCTTAACCCTGGAGAGTCAGGAAGAACGGGCCCTGGTTTTTAACGACTACATGTCCGTAAAGTTTCAGTTACATCTCTGGCAGGATCAGACCGATACGGCCCGGAAAAGCCTCAAAAACAGCTACCTCCGCTATCTGCGGGGGTGGATGATGGACTCAAATTCCGTCGAAGGGGCGGTGCTGAAGCGATGGGTGGAAAGCCGTATGGGGATCTTTCCCAGTTTTCACCGAGTCCGTATACCGGGCATCCACAGCGAAGAGTATTTTAACTATTCGGTGGATGTCATGAAGGGAAGTGCCCGCACCAACGCCATTCAATCCCAGCTTGATATCCTCTATGAATACTGCCGCTTCGAGCTGGCCCGCAAATATCCCTCACTGGATCGAATTCCGCTCTATCGGGGAACCTACGACGCCGCTGAACATGATGTCATCGAGCAGATTGATCGTCGGAATCAGATTGTCCGGCTGAATAATCTGGTCTCATTTACCTCCGATGAAGAGCGGGCCTGGGAGTTCGGCTCGACGGTCTGGAAGGTCGTTGTGCCCTTAAGCAAGATCTTTTTCTACAATGACCTGCTCCCCGGAAGCATCATGAAGGGGGAGGGGGAATATCTCATCATCGGCGGGGAGTATGCCGTCAGGCAGGTGATGTGCACGGTGTGAGTTGAGATACTTTCTCGTATATTTTACGGGTATCCAGATTTCATGATTGATTTGGACTTTACTCAGCAGGTTGCATAGCGTAGCAAAAACATATTATGTGATTGACAGCCGCGTCATGTAATAGCATAGTAAAATCACATTTAGTGATTGACGCGATTTCATCTCCTAATGGAGTCAGTATGCCTGCAGCCCGACTCAAAATATTTGTCAGCAGCGTCCAGAAAGAATTCTCACAAGTACGTCAGGATCTCAAGGCATTTTTGCTTGGTGATGCTGTATTGCGTCGGTTCATCTCAGAAGTGTTCCTGTTCGAGGAAATCCCAGCTTGTGACCGTCGTGCCGATGAAGTATATCTGGACGAGGTAGAGCGTTGCGATGTCTATCTGGGCATCTTTGGTTATGAATATGGTTTTGAAGACGCGAATGGCATTTCTCCGACTGAGCATGAATACAATCACGCTGGCCGCCATAAGAAAACTCGTATCGTCTATGTCTGGGGTTCCGATGACAAGCACCGGAATCCCAAGATGCAAAAACTGGTCAGCAGGATCGGTGCGGAACTGATACGGCGTAGAGTTGAAGATACAAGTGCCCTGATTTCTGAGGTCTATTCCAGTCTTATTGAGCACCTTGACCGGATTGGCGCTCTACGGACCCCTCCTTTTGATACATCTGTCTGTGACCGATCTTCCTTGAAAGACCTCTCCCGCAAACGGGTAGAATGGTTTCTGGAGACTGCTCGACGTGAACGAAACTTCCCGCTCAAATTGAATACCAGCACACCGGCTTTACTCGCACACCTCAATCTGCTTGACGATGGCAAGCCCACAAACGCCGCTATGCTGCTTTTTGGCAGCAATCCGCAACGGTTCCACCGTACCGCCGAGACCAAATGCGTTCACTGCCACGGAACTGAATACCGTCGTCCTTTTGCTTCAATGCAGGTATACGGTGGTGACCTCTTTGAACAGGCTGACCAGGCTCGCGATTTTGTGCTCTCCAAAATAAACCGGGCCATCGGCGTTCGTTCAACCAGCAACACGGCCCCTGCCACCTATGAACTCCCACCTGATGCCATTGGCGAAGCGATCGTCAACGCAATCGCTCACCGGGATTACCACAACAACGCCTCTGTCGAAGTCCGACTCTTTGCCGATCGCCTTGAAATTTGGAACCCTGGGGCATTACCTGGCAATTTGACCATTGCAAGCCTTCGCAATGATCACCCGTCAGTTCCGTATAACCCGCTTCTCGCGGAATCGCTCTACTTGGCCCGGTACATCGAACGAGTAGGTTCTGGCACGCAGGCGATGTTTGATCTTTGTCGAGAGGGAGGTCTCCCTGAGCCCCAATTTGAACAGCGTGAAGGTTCTTTTGTCGCAACCCTTTGGCGTGATTGGTTGACGCCGCAAGTGTTGGCTGGGTTGGATCTGAATGAGCGGCAATTAAAATTGCTTCCACTCATACGACTAGAACGTCGCAACATTACCAACGGTGATTATCAAACACTTACCGGTGCAACACGTCCTACCGCCAAACGGGATCTTGACGAACTTGTGAAAAAAGGACTGATTATATTAAAGGGCAGCGGGCGTGGAGCATATTATGAATTTACCAAACATTGGCTCATAAATGGTTCAAATGGCTCAATAGAAAGCGCAAACGGTAATGGTTCATAAATGGTTCAATATGGTTCGCAGGCCCAAGGGGCGCTCTCTGCGTCTCATTGGAGACGTGGACATTGGAGAAATCAGGCGTGCGGAGAGAAACTATCAAGACATAAGCTTATATGGATAGCTCCTAGCCTGGTCAAAGCGAACCACTTGGCCACGTTTATAACGTAAAGGAGTAATGACGGTGCTGTCCAACATCCTCAACCTTCCATCCTATATTGTTACCAACATCGACGAAACCGAGCACGACTACCATATTAACGTCGAAACAAAGACACCTCCAAAAAACTGTCAGAATTGCAACAGTGACAACCTTGTCGGTTTTGGCCGTAACGAGCAGTTGATCCGCGATCTACAAATACATGGTAAGCGGGTTGGCATCTATGTGGACACCAGACGCTATCAATGCCGTTCCTGCAACAAGACCTTCTATGAACGTCTGCCAAACGTAGATGGCAAACGGATGATGACTTCCCGGCTTGTAGAGTCGGTTGGTAAGCAGTCCGTTCAGCGGCCATTCTCTCATATAGCCGAAGAAATCGGCATAAACGAAATGACGGTCAAAAATGTTTTCAACGATTACATCAATGAGCTTGAAAAGGCGGTGCGGTTCGAGACTCCTCAGTGGATGGGGATCGACGAAATACACATCATCAAAAAACCGCGCTGTGTCGTATCAAACATCGAGCACAACACCGTCGTCAACGTCCTCCGCGATCGCAATAAGAAGACTGTCATAGATTATTTGTCAAAGCTCAAAGGCCGGGAGCTTGTGAAATGCGTAACTATGGATATGTGGGAGCCATACAAGGACGCCGTAAGGGTTGTCATGCCCCAATCCACCATCGTAATTGACAAGTTTCATGTGGTAAGAATGGCAAACGTTTGTTTAGAGACAGTGAGAAAAGATATCCGCAGTGGACTTACGGTAAAGCAGCGGCGTGGTCTGATGCATGACCGGTTTATACTCTTGAAACGAGAGTCGAAACTGGAAAGACTCGACCGGATCAGCTTAGAGTCATGGACAAAGAACTATCCGGCTCTTGGTGCTGCATATCGGGCCAAAGAGGATTTCTTTGCCATCTACGATGCCGTGGAAACGCAGGAGGCAGTAGACCTGTTTCGGCAATGGAAAGCTGGCTTAGACGAAGAGATTAAAGATGCTTTCTACCCGCTTACTCGTGCTGTGAACAATTGGATGCCGGAGATCATGGCTTACTTTGAACATCCAGTAACGAATGCTTACACTGAGTCGCTTAACAACCTGATCCGGGTGATGAATAGACTGGGCAGGGGTTACAGCTTTGAAGCTCTCAGGGCGAAGATTCTCTTTACAGAAGGCGTTGCAAAAACCAAAAAACCAAAGTTTCAGCGGCCAGCTCGTGAAGAAAGTTCTTCGACCTATAACGGTTTCACATCGTTCTCTAAGATGGGGCCATCAACAATTTCAGAAGAGCGCGAACTTAACTTTGGAGCGGACATATCAACACTGGTGAGACTTATTGAAGAAGGCCGGATTTAACCCTCATACATCACAAGTTCTGGATACCCAAAATTTCCATATCATCAAGGTGTTAGTTTAAAGGCAATGGAGTTTGATGTGGATTCCCGAGACAGTTATTTTCGCAGCGGCAGGCTCACAGAAAAGGTTGTGCCCCCCCCCACTCTGTTCAGCAGCGTGATGCCTCCCCCCATACTCTCCACCAGATTTTTGGTGACGAACAACCCGAGACCGGTCCCTTCACCCGGTTTTTTTGTGGTGTAATAACGGTCAAAAATACGGTCAATTGATTCAGGGGGGATGCCGGGGCCATTGTCTGAGATGGTAAAACGAACCGAATCCGAGGAGGTGGCAGCGGTCTCTACCAACAGTTTACCACCGCTTTCTTCCATGGCCTGCAGGGCGTTCATGATGATATTAAGCAGAATCTGCTTCAGAAGATTTGAGTCAAGGAGCAGGGTTGGCAGGGAAAAATCCAGCTGCCGCAGTACCACAACCCCCCGGCGTGCCGCTTCATAGGTGAGAAAATTGAGGATAAAATCGATGGTAAGATTGAGATCAACCTCGCCAATGGTGGCGTCGTGGCTGCTGAAATTGAGGAGCCCCCGGGTCAACTGGGACAGGCGCTGGGCCTCGGAACTGATACGTGCAATCATTTCCAGAACCGCTTCGGGAACACCATTTTCCCGCATGATCATCTGGGAGGCCGAGATAATCACCGAAAGGGGAGCATTCAACTCATGGACAACCCCGGCAGAAATCTTGCCCAATTCGGCCATTTTTTCATTGTACGCCAACTGTCTCAACAGATCTGCTGAGATAGCTTCATCGCTATTACTGACAGTCGACTCAATCATACAAGCTCCGGAAGTGGGGGGGCATCGTGATGCATTGATCCCGTGGTGCATTTGATTTTGCAAGAACCCTACCGAAAATGATTGAGTGGATTAACAATAAATCACCCCTACCCCCCCTTTTTTACAAAGGGGGGAATTAAAATGATCTTTTTGCAAAAATTGGGCACCGTTAAAGCTTCCCCCTTTATAAAAGGGGGATTGAGGGGGATTTACTTTGAATACGGAAATAAGCCGAATAGTTCTTGATGAAAGATGAAAACGGGATGTTTGTCTTATGGTAGAATAACGAAACAGATAGAATGGATTAATAAAAGGGCAGAGTGCCCAAAAAACAGGCTTATTGTGGTGTCGCTATTTGATCAGCTGGTTCAGCTCAAAAATGGGGAGCAGAACCGCTAAAACAACAATGCCGACAGCAAGACCCATGGCAAGAACCATCAACGGCTCCATTAATCCCATCAGGCGGGTGAGGCGGGCGGTGAACTCCCGCTCATAGGCAACACCGGCTTTCACCAGCATCTCTTCAAGATTGCCGCTTTTTTCACCAACCCCGGTCAGATGTACCAGGAGCGGTGGAAAGAGGGGGCTCTTCTTGAGGCTTGCCGACAGACTCCCCCCCTGGGCCACGTCGTCCATAACCCCCCGGAGAAAGGTGCGGTAAACCCGGTTGACCATAACTTCGCCGGTAATCTCCAGGGCCCGCATGATCGGCACCCCACTGGAGAGGAGCAGCCCCAGTACCCGTGCAAAGCGGGAAAGAATGAGACGCTGTACCATACCCCCGGCAAGGGGAAGGCGGAGCAGCAGGCTATCCCGTTTCAGGCGCATGTCATCCCGCTTCATGGCGGTGCGGTAAAGGGGAACTGAGGCAATGGCAAGGGAGAGCGGAATCCACCAGTAACCCTGAAAAAAGTGGCTTACTTTGATGAGGATGACGGTAATGAGGGGTAGAGCCGCTTTGCTGTCTTCAAAAATAGTAACGATACGGGGGATGACCACCGTGAGCAGGAAGAGCATGACGCCCCCCCCCACCACCACCATCAGCAGGGGGTAAATCAAAGCAGAGGTGACTTTACTCCGCACCTGTTCCTGCTCTTCAAGAAAATCGGCAAGCCGCTCCAGCACCGCATCGAGGGCACCCCCCGCCTCACCGGCTGCAACCATGCTGACATAACTTTCACCAAAAATATCAGGTTCGGCTGCCAGGGCACGGGAGAGTGCAGCCCCCTCGGCAATCCGCTCCTTGACCCGCACCAGGGTCTGGCGGAGCAGGCCGCTCTCCTCCTGTTCGCAGAGGGATCCCATGGCTTCGAAGAGCGGTACCGATGATGCCACCAGGGTGGCCAGGCGGCGGGTAAAGAGGGATAATTCGTCGGTGGAGACCCCCCGACGGAAGGAGAAGGTACCGGAACGGTCTTTCGCCCCCCCCTCTTCGACCACTTCACGGGGGAGCAACCCCTTACCCTTCAGCTGTGCCACGGCCTGCCGTTCCGATTCGGCCTCCACCGTACCGGCAACTGAAGAACCGGTGGCACTGTAGGCTTTATAGCGGAACGTCGGCATAGTCGTCCTGGGTGACCCGGAGCACTTCTTCGATGGTGGTAATTCCGGCGGCGGCACGGGCCAACCCGTCGTCACGCAGTGTCTTCATGCCATGGGCTACGGCGTACTCCTTGATTTCACCGGCGTGGGAGCGACGGATGATCATGGAACAGAGTTCCTGGTCGATGGGCATGATCTCATAGATGGCGGTTCGTCCCATGGTGCCGAGCCCGAAACAGGCGTCGCATCCCCGTCCCCGATAGAGGGTGTCCGGCAAGGTGATACCGGCGTACTGTTCTTCCGGTCGATATGCTTCACGGCAGTGGGGACAGATGACCCGCACCAGTCGCTGAGCAACCACCGCTGACAATGAAGAGGCGATCATGAACGGCTCGATACCCATATCTACCAGACGGGTAACGGCGGTGGCCGCATCGTTGGTGTGAAGGGTGGAAAGCACCAGGTGGCCGGTGAGACTGGCCTGAATGGCAATTTCAGCGGTTTCTGCATCACGGATTTCACCCACCATGATGATGTCCGGGTCCTGGCGGAGAATGGAACGGAGTCCGCTGGCAAAGGTCAGATCAATTTTGGGATTGACCTGAATCTGGCCGATACCCCTGATCTGGTACTCGATCGGATCTTCGATGGTGATGATATTTTTTTCGCTGGAGTTCACCCGGTTCAGGGCGGCGTACAGGGTGGTCGATTTCCCGCTACCGGTGGGGCCGGTTACCAGGATAATGCCGCTGGTGCGGGTCAGCATCCGCTCAAGGGTTCGTACGCCCAAGTCTCCAAGCCCGATGTCGGATAGGGAAAGAATGCCTTTTTTCTTGTCCAGCAGTCGCAGTACGGCCCGTTCTCCGTAATAGGTCGGGATGATGGAGACACGGATGTCAACATCACGCCCCGCCACCAGAACCCTGATACGGCCATCCTGGGGGAGCCGTTTTTCGGCGATGTTCAGGCCGGCCATTATCTTGATGCGGGAAATCAGCGCATCCTGAATGAGTTTTGGCGGGGAGAGTTTTTCATACATGATGCCATCTATACGGAACCGGACCAGCAGATCCCGCTCGTAGGGTTCCACATGGATATCGCTGACCCGCTCCTTGACCGCTTCTGAGAGGATCGAGTTGAGCAACCGAATAACCGGTGCCTCATCGGAGAGATCCAGCAGGTCCTTGGGATTGTTCAGCTCGGTGGCGACGGTGGAGAGATCTTCCCCCTGCAGTTCCTGTAAAACTTCACGGGCCGTTCCCGACACACCAGCGTAGACCAGATTAATGGTGTCAGAGAGCAGGGAAGCCGGCACCAGGACGGCTTCAACCGGCTTGCCGAACAGTAGTCGCAGTTCATCGAGTAGCAGCAGTCCGGCGGCACCCGCCACGGCAATGCGCACGACACCGTCCACCTCTTCAAGGGGGAGCACCGTGTTGGCACGGGCAAAGGTCAAGGGAAGACGATTGAGTAAATTTGTATCTACTCCATCGGCCCGGATTTCGGTCTGAAAGGGAATACCAAACTTTCCGGCCAGCAGTTCCAGTTCTTCCGGGCTATTCAGGGGTGCGCCACTCATTTCGGCGCGATCTCTTTCTGTACATCGACAGAATCCTTGTTTTTCGCCGATTCACCGAAGGTACGGCGCTGTTCACGGGTCATCTCAGCCAGGTCTTCAGCATTCTTAACGATATGCGGCGTCAGCATGATCATCAGATTGGTCTTGTTCCGTACTTTACTCTTGGTTTTGAACAGCCAGCCGAGAAGCGGAATATCCCCCAGCAGCGGCACCTTGTAAACCATCTCCTGCTCATTGTCCTGAATGAGGCCACCAATGACCACGGTCTCCTTGTCCTTCACCACCACACTGGTTTTAGCCGACCGCTTGGTGGTGATCAGGTCAATGGCCTGTCCTTTGCTGTCCTTAACCGCAGAAATCTCCTGGTTAATATCCATACGGATGTAATCACCCTCGCTGATCTGGGGTTTGATCTTGAGGTTGATACCGATATCTTTCCGCTCGACGGAAGTGGTGGTGCCGATGGTACTCTGGGTAGCCGAGCCCTGGAACGGCACATTCTCACCGACGTTGATCTCCGCCTCTTTGTTGTCGGAGGTGAGGATATTCGGCGTGGAAAGGATATTGAGCAGGCCGTTTTTATCAAGTGCGTTCAAAACCGCCGTGGCATTAATCGGACTGGCGGTAATGTTGGGGGTCAGGGTGCCACCGGCGGCTATTACAGTGCCAACGGAACCAAGGCTTCCAAAGGGGTCGAACATGCCGGCCGCTGTCAAGGTACTCCCAACTCTTCCGCCGCCAATAGCACCCAACTGGACTCCGACTTGACTGGATTTATCCAGGGTTACCTCGGCAATCAATACCTGTACAAAGACCTGCTTGCTGCGGCGATCAAGCTTTTTGATAACCTGCACCAGATTGGTGTAATCGGTGGGGGAAGCCATGATGACCAGTGAGTTTGATGCCTTGTCAGCGGTAATGGTGACTTTGCCGCTTTCAAAGGGAGAACCTTGGGCGGCTGCGGGGGTTGCCGTCTGGGTTGACATCCCTTTCACTACACCGTCAAGAACCTTCGCCATTTCGGTGGCATCGGTATTTTCCAGATAATAGACATTTACCTTGCTGTTAGCTTCCGGTGGGGCAACATCCAACTTTACCACCAGCTCACGCACCGCCTTTTTGACGATGTCGTTACCGAATACCAGAAGCGCATTGAGACGTTGATCCGCAAGTACGGTTGCATTGTTAGTACTGGTTGCCGGGGCGGGCGCCGGTGCTTTGCCGTCGGAGCCGCTCAACCACTGACGGACGGTGGTCGCCGTTGCTTCCGCCGAGGAGTTCTTCAGATAAATGATTTCCAGCCCTTCACGGGGACGTTCGTTGTCCAGAGTCTGGAGAATGCTGTATAGCTTACGAATATTAAGTGCCGAATCAACCATCAACAACAGATTTGCCGGGCCAAAAGCAGAAATATGCCCATCCTTGGAAATCATCGGCTGTAAAAAAGCCACCGCCTCCGTGGCGGTGATGTACTCAAGCTTGACCACCTGTGCCACATAGCTTTCGTTGAGCGGAGCCTGTTCACCCCGTGGCAGCAGCTTGAAGCCGGACTGTTTTGCCGATGCTGACGGAACAATCTTGGCGATCTTGCCGCTCTGTACCACTGTAAAACCCTTGAGCTCCAGCACGGAGGTAAACACGTTGTAGGCTTCATCAATGGTGAGCTTGGAGGGGGAGTAGACCGATATTTTACCCTTAACCCGATCGTCAAGAACGAAGTTCTTACCGGTCAGATCACTGATAAACTTCACCATGGTTGAAATATCAACTTCGCTGAAGTTAAGCACCACACCTTTGGCACCGGAAGCGAATGCTGGCGGGGACAGAAGGGTGGTGAGCAGGGTAACAATGCAGAATATGCGTACTATGGAGCGTATCAAAGTGTGCCTCCCGGGAGGGATAAGGTTATCGAATATCGTAATTGAATGTCTGTGGCTGGCCATCTCTGATAATGTCGAGTTTCAGGCGGCTCTGCCCCTTGAGGGCGATGAACGACTGCAGTGCCTTGTCCGGTGAATCCATTGGGAAATCGTTGAGGCGCAGCAGGACATCACCGTTTTTAATGCCGATCATTGAAAACACACCGTTGGGCTTGACTTCCGTTGCCCGAAATCCTTCTACTTTGCCATCCTTCTGGCTCGGCAACAGACGGGCATCGCTCATGGCCTGGGCCGGGTTATCCAGCGAAGCGTTGAGTGCCCGCTGGTCGATGACAAAACTGCCGCCACCCGAGCTTGACACCACAGCCGCCTTGTTGGGCTGGGCTGCGGGAGGTGCGGCTGGCGGTGGTGACATGGGGGTCAAAAGTTCCACCTTCTTATTGGAGATAACAATGAAGGCCCGTTCGGCACGTACCTCAACCAGACGTCCGGCATCAAAGACCATGTCACCCAGACGATACACCCGCTCCTCCTGTTTGGTCATGTGACGAACCAGTGCAAAGGTCTCGCGAAAAGAGCCAACTGCGGTGCCGAGCAGCATCAGATCGGTCGGCGCCGTCACGACGGGTGGTGGAGCTGCTGCTGTCGCTGCCGGTGCATTGGTGATGGGCGTCAGAGTTCCCTGAGTCAATTTTCCAAACAGACCGTTTGCAAGAATCGGAGCATAAAAAGCTAAATCCTCCGTACGTGGTGCCGGAGTAGCCCCCCCCCTCGGTGAGGTGACGGGGTTGACGGCGAATTTTTTACCCAGCCGTACAGAAAGCCGCTCGGTGGCAAATCCGGCCAGCAGGGCGATGATGGCAACGCCGAGGAGTATATTTATGATGTTAACCGTACGGGACATAACACCTGCATGAGTACCAGTTTATTTTGTATAAGGAACTAAATCTCTCCGTTGAAAACTTCAACCGCCGGGCCGGTCATGTAAATACAACCATCCTCTGCCCATTCCATTTCCAGATCCCCCCCCGAAAGATGGTTGAGGAGTTTCTTTTCCGTCAGACCATTCAGCACACAGGCAGCTGTCACGGCACTGGAACCGGTACCGCAGGCGAGGGTTTCACCGGCACCCCGCTCCCAAGTCCGCTGACGGATTTCACTGCGCGAAATAATCTGGATAAACTCCACGTTAGTGCGGCGGGGGAACAGCGGATGGTTTTCGATGAGCGGGCCATAGGTGGTGACCGGAAAAGTCGCCACATCATCGACAAAAATGACGCAGTGGGGATTACCCATGGAGGCACAGGTGATTTTGAATGTTTTATCCAGCACCGTCAGCTCTTCGGCACAGACGGTGGCCGCCGGGTCACCGGTCATTGGTATTTCTCCCCGTGTCAGGCGAGGGGCACCCATGTTGACACGAACCTTCTCGATTTTTCCATCAGCAGCCGGAAACAGCTGGAGTGTGAGGATTCCGGCACCGGTTTCTGCCGTAATTTCGGTTTTGGTCACGATGCCATGGTCAAAGGCATATTTTGCCACACAACGAATACCGTTACCGCACATCTCCGATTCGGAACCGTCGGAATTGAACATCCGCATCCGTACGTCGGCAACGTCGGAAGGCATGATAAGAATCAGACCGTCGGAACCGATGCCGAAATTACGGTCAGAAACCTGAATCGCAGTCTGCTGCGGGTTGCTGACGGTTTCTTCAAAACAGTTCACATACACATAGTCGTTACCGGCACCCTGCATTTTGGTGAATTTCATCGAAAGGCTTCCCCTTGAACAGTAAAATATGACCTTGCACTATAGCAAAAAGCAATCGGCGCAACAAGCAGTTTAATCTTTTTTTTATTGATGAATCACCATGATTGCCATGTCACGAAGGAGTCGCTATAATTCCCGCTGCCTCAGCACCTTATTTCGGGAGTTACCCTCTATGATCAGACCGTTTCAAGGCATTCATCCAACAATTGACCCCTCCGTATTTATCGCAGAAACCGCCGTCATTATTGGCGATGTTCAGATAGGGGCCGACTCCAGCGTCTGGTACAACTGCTTGGTGAGAGGGGATGTCAATCACATTCGTATCGGCGCGCGCAGCAATGTGCAAGACCTTTCCATGCTCCATGTAACCCATAAAAAACATGCCGATGATCCGGGCGCACCGCTCATTATTGGCGATGACGTCACCATCGGTCACAGTGTGACCCTCCATGGCTGCACACTTAGCAATGGCTGCTTCATCGGCATGCAGGCCATGGTAATGGATCACGCCGTGGTGGGAGAAGGGGCACTGGTGGGAGCCCGGGCACTGGTCACCGAAGGCACCGTCATCCCCCCCCACACCCTTTGGGTTGGTGCACCGGCCAAATACAAGCGGGATCTGACGGAAAACGAAATTGCCTGGCTGAAAAAATCACCCGGTAATTACGTTAAATATTCAGCTCAGTATCTCCAGGACGGGATGAATACCGCCTCACCAGGCCAATGAACTGGTTTTCACACATGGGAAAACAGGCTTCCCGCCTGGCGTCACTGGAGCTATTCCGCTATTTGGGACCCGGTTTTTTTGTCACGGTCGGCTTCATTGATCCGGGAAACTGGGTAACCAATGTGGCCGCCGGCTCCCAGTTCGGCTACCAACTGCTCTGGGTAGTCTCCCTTTCGACCCTTATCCTGATTGTGGTTCAGCACAATGCCGCCCATCTCGGCATTGTTACCGGCCTCTGCCTCGCCGAGGCGGCCTCCACCTATTTCAAGCCCTGGCTGCGGATACTCATGCTGGGCAGTGCCATGGTTGCCTGCGCGGCCACGGCACTGGCCGAATTACTGGGGGCGGCCATCGGCCTCAACATGCTGACCGGTCTGCCGTTGGGGGTAGGTGCGTTGCTTTCGGCCGGATTTTCCGCCTGGATGCTCTTCTCCAGTAACTATCAACGACTTGAAAAATGGATCATGGGCTTTGTCTCCGTGATTGGCCTTGCCTTTGTTTTCGAGCTCTGGCTGGCCGATGTGGCGTGGCTACAGGCCGGGGTGGGAGTGGTGCTACCAACCGTCCCACCCCAGGCTCTGATGGTCATTATGGGGGTACTGGGGGCGGTGGTGATGCCCCATAACATCTTTCTCCATTCCGAAGTAATCCAGAGCCGACAATGGCACACCCAGGGGGAGAACGTCATCGAGAAGCAGCTTGCCTATGAATTTCTCGATACCCTGACCGGCATGGGGATCGGCTGGGCCATTAACAGTGCCATGATTATCATGGCAGCGGCGGTATTTTATAAAAACGGCATTGTGGTAACCGAGTTACCCCAGGTAACCAAGACTCTGGTGCCGCTCTTCGGCTCCGCATCGGCTACGGTATTTGCACTTGGCCTGCTCTTTGCCGGACTCTCCTCGTCGGTAACGGCCGCCATGGCGGGGGGCAGTGTCTGCGCCGGTATGTTTGTTGAGCCGTTTGATATTAATGATCCCCATTCCCGTTTCGGCCTGACCCTCACCCTGATCGGTGCGCTGCTCGCCATCATGCTGCTGAGAGACCCTTTTAAAGGGATTCTCTGGAGTCAGGTGGCTCTGTCGCTGCAGCTTCCGCTCACCATCATTCCGCTGATTCTCCTGACCTCCTCACAAAAAGTCATGGGGAGCTATGCCAATCGTCGTTTCGGGGCGGCCATACTCTGGCTGGTGGGAGCAGTTGTCATCGCCTTAAATGGTGCCCTGTTGTTTGATCTGCTTCGCTGAGACGGATACCAAGAAACCGCCTTGCCTGTGCGGTTTGTTTCTGCTATTTTCACCACAGCAGTGAGTACGCAAGAAAGTTGGCCGCCGATGAAAATTACTATTTTGGGGTGCGGGACCTCCACCGGTGTGCCGATGGTTGGCTGCGACTGTCCGGTCTGCAGGTCCGAGAATCCCCGCGACCAGCGAACCCGGGCCTCACTGCTCATCGCCTACAACGACCATACGGTGCTGATTGACACTTCGACGGATTTGCGGAGGCAGGCACTTCGGGAGGGGGTTTGCCGCATTGATGCCGTGCTGTTCAGCCATGCCCATGCTGATCACATCAACGGCATTGACGACCTGCGCGGCTTTCATTTTCTGCACAAGGAAATTATTCCCTGTTTTGCATCACAGGAAACGGTTGCAGCGTTGCGGCATGGCTTCAAATACATTTTTACCGAACTGGAGGAGGGGTCGGGGTACACGCCGCTCCTCTCTCCCCACATAATTTCTGAACCTCTGGAGCTATTCGGCAGGACAATTGTACCGATCCCTCTCCAGCATGGCAGAACCGAGGCCTTGGGGTACCGGATCGGTGATTTTGCCTATCTGACCGATTGCAGTGCTATCCCCGAATCGTCCCAGGAATTGCTGAGAGGTCTTGAGGTTTTGGTTATTGATGGCCTCCGTTGGGCGGAGCATCCGTTCCATTTCAACGTCACCGGAGCCATTGCAGCCGCCCGGCACATCAAGGCTACTCGCACCATCCTGACCCATCTGACCCATCAGGTTTCCTATGGAGATGAAGGAAGATTACCGGCGGGATTTGAATTCGCCTATGACGGAATGACATTTAATCTCACATAAATCGGTCGATACGCAATTTTGCCCTAAAGTTTTTACGGGAAATGCCCGATAAGTAACCAAGAAGGCTGGAAATAATTAAAAGGAGGGGTTCGGCAATGAAAATTGATGACAGAATATCAAACTATATGTCAAGGTTACTTGCGGATTCTACGAACACATCCTCAAAGATACGGGGCAATGGGGCTCAGTTAACGACTGTTAAAGCGTCCAAGGACAATGTCTCTCTTTCTCCGGCGGCGGTACAGCTGAGCGGTGATGAAGCCCAGCACCGTGCGCGGATGCTCTCGATTAGGCAGCAGCTCACCGAAGGCACCTACAACATCAGCGGCAAGGATGTCGCAAACAAAATAATCGAAGTGCTCAAGGGATAACCCTCTCCCCCGGTCGTATACCAACTCATTTCCCTTGATTTATCACCCCTGCCACGCTACATTTCTACTGTGTATATTTTGCACACAATAGAGTACGTAGTCCTGTCCAGAGGGGTCTCATGGCTGACAATTCCAGACTCAAAGAATTCCAGACGGCAATTGCCACGTATGGCAAAGAAAACCTCGGCGAACTGCTCTATGCACTGGCCGCACAGGGGGCCTCCCTGTCCGGGCGTCAACAGATTCGCATTTATCTTGAAGACCTGACACGGGGCACCCTCTCCTGCGTCCATGCCGTTGGCATCGTAGGGAAGGAACGTGCCGAAACATCCTTTCCGATTGTTTCGGAAGAGATGATTGTCCCCCGGGTCTTTGTCAGCCAACTGCCAGAGGATTTCACCTTCTCCGATGGGGCAGTCGACTCCCCCGATTACCGGTGTGCCGGACAGTTCAACTTCAGCTCCAGTTGCGTCATACCGATCGTCAGCTTGGGAAAATCCATCGGTGTCATCTGTTTTGACACTGGTCAACCGGCCCAGACCATGGACAACCAGCTCAAGACCGACCTGGCGGAACTGACCGGAATGGCTGCCCCCTCCCTCGATCAGGCACGTATTTACCACCAACAGGTGCGCCTCGCCCGGAGCCTCGAAAAGTTCAAGGCACGAGAAGCTGCCAACATGATGGTGAAATCTGCGGTCAAATTAATTGAAAAAGTGTCCCTGGCGGCCGTATTGATTCCATCGGGAACCGAGGGCACGCCCGGCTCCCTGGAAAATCTGGCCAGCTTTTCCACCGATGGCCGCCTCAAAGTAATGTATGATCAATTGGGCACCCTGGATCTGCGCAAGGGAATGTCCCTTATTTCAAACTACATGGATGATCAGGGCTTTATTACCGACGAGCGGCTACTACAACCGCTCTATTTTCATGACCTCACCCAGCATACCCTGCAAAAGAAAGCTCTGACAGAAGCACTGGAACTGCGCTCCCTCTATGTGGTTCCCCGCTTTGACACCGAATCCCGGCGGCTCATCTGCCTGCTCAACTACTACACCCACGAGCTGTATCGCTTCACCCCCTTTGAAATGGGGTTGCTCCAAACCCATGCGGAAATGGTGGAAAAGGTGCTGAGCGAAGTAGGTGGAGAACATCTGGAAATAAGGGTTCTTTCCGAAATCACCGACCTGCTTAACGAACAGTCGGAAAGTCTACAGCCCTTCCTTACCAAGGTGCTCTCGAAAGCAACGGAACTGATCGGGGGCGATACGGGGAGTATTGCCATTATCAGCGAACGGGACGGGGTTAAATGGCTGGTGGTTGAAGATGAAAACGGCACCATAATCGGTGCCAAAAACAAGGAATGGCTCAAGAAGCACATCCCCCCCCTGCCGGTGGGGGGCACCGAACTGCCCCGGGACCAACGGAGTCTCACCGGCTATGTGGCGTTCACCAAACAGCCAAAGATCACGTCCCGAGTGGAAGTGGAACAGCGGGGGGGCGGCTTTCATCGCTCCATGAGTACACTCTTGAAAAGCGAGATTGCGGTCCCAATCATCTGTGACGATGAGGTCATCGCCGTCATCTGCCTCAACTCCATTCAGTACGACTACTTCCGAGAAGAACATCGTCGCATCTTGCAGATCATCGGTTCTCTGACGGCGCGGCACATATCCAACCTACAGCGGATCGAGCGACTTCAAGGGGAGGTAAACCGCCTGACGACCGATGTGGCCTACAAGGATCCCCACGTATCCTCCTATCGGCTCGGCAACATCATCGGCAACAGCCAGAAATCCCGGGAGGTCGTTGACTTCATCAACACCGTCTCCCCTCCCCTCTTCAACCGCATCATGTTCTGGTCCCGCAACATCCTACAAGAAGCGACCATTGGGCTCCCCTCCATACTGGTGACCGGGCAGACCGGCTCCGGCAAGGAATTTTTTTTCAACAATTTATATAACAAACTTAATGAACTGTATCGCCGGGACATTAATCCCGGGGGGGAACTGCCGGTTAAGAAGACCAACATTGCCGCCTATTCGGGGGAACTTACCTACTCGGAGCTGTTCGGCCACAAAAAAGGTGCCTTTACCGGTGCCTACACTGACCGTCACGGCATCCTGGAGGAGACCATCGGCGGCATCGTCTTTCTTGACGAAATCGGCGATGCCGACCCAAAGACACAGGTACAGTTGCTCCGCTTCCTCGATAATGGCGGCTTCATGCGCCTTGGTGAGAACACCGAACGCTACAGCAGGGTTCTTCTGGTGGCCGCCACCAACAAGAACCTTGCTGACGAGATAGCCGGGGGGCGCTTCCGGGAGGACCTCTACCACCGACTTTCCGAACTGTCCCTACGGCTGCCATCACTGAATGAGCGGCGCGAAGATATCCCCGACCTCTCCGTTCACTTTCTCGGCAAGCTCTATCGCACCTACCGCTCGGAAAACGAGATTGACGGCACTCCCCCCTTTCTCACCAAAGAGGCTAAAGAGATACTCATGCATCACAGCTACCAGGGAAATATCCGTGAATTGCGCAGTATACTGCTGCGGGCCCTCTTTTTTCGGCAAAAAAGCTCCATCAACGGCGAGGCAATTCGGGAGGCCATCGTCGGCACCGGCAGCCTGGAGGCTCCCACCCGGGGCTCCATCGTGCAGAATCTTGACGCCCAGGTGGCCGACGAAGTCATGGGGAAAATTATTGCCGGGGGCGATTTCTGGACCGACATCTACGAGCCGTTTTCCCGAAGCGATCTATCCCGGGAGACGGTTCGGCTGGTAATCGAAAAAGCACGGGGCAAGGCAGGCAAAACCCTGCCGGCGGTTGCCAACTATCTGAGAGCGGTCTCAGCGGGAATATCACGGGAAGAGGAACAGCGGCAGCTGTACCGGTTTAAAAATTTCCTTTACAAGACAGTACGGCTGTAAGAGTCGAATGAGAGTAATAGAAAATACATAACGAAGGGGCGACAGATTGCTGTCGCCCCTTTGTTGTTTCAGGTAATACAGGAAGCAGGCCAAAAATCAGGCGAAGGGATTCCTGATGGTGATGGTCTGGTCACGGCGAGGGCCAACGGAAACCAGTACGATCGGGCAACCGGCCAACTCTTCAAGACGACGCACGTAGGAGCGTGCTGTGTCCGGCAGCTCCTCAAAGGTACGGGCTGCGGTGATGTCCTGCTTCCAACCGGGCAGTTCTTCATAGATCGGCTGGCACTTTTCAAAAAGCTCAAGCTGTGCCGGCAGTGTTTCCAGCACGACGCCGTCGCAGGTATAGCCGGTACAGACTTGGATGGTGTCAAACTCGGAAAGCACATCAAGCTTGGTCAGGGCGATGCCGGTAAGGCCGTTAACTCTCACGGCATACTGGATAACCATGGCGTCAAACCAGCCACAGCGGCGGGGACGACCGGTGGTGGCACCGAATTCACCACCGATACGCCGGAGTTCTTCGCCGAAAAAGTCCTGCAGTTCGGTGGGAAAGGGGCCGCTGCCGACCCGGGTCACATAGGCTTTGGAGATGCCGATGATTTCATGGATTTCACGGGGACTGACACCGGAACCGGTGCAGGCTCCACCCGAGCAGGTCGAGGAAGAGGTGACATAGGGATAGGTGCCATGATCGATGTCAAGGAGCGTTCCCTGGGCTCCTTCAAAGAGAGCCTTCTTCCCCGCCTTGAGATCCTTGTTGAGTACCAGAGCAGTGTCTGCAACATAGCGACGCAGGACATCGGCATATCCCTGGTATTCGGCAAAGATTTCGTCGTAGTTACAAGGTGTTTCGCCAAGGAAATTCTCAAGAAGGAAATTCTTTTCAACCAGAAACTCTTTCAGCTTACGGGCAAAGGTTTCGCTGTCAATCAGATCCATCAGACGGATACCACGACGACCGATTTTGTCTTCGTAGCAGGGGCCAATGCCCCGACCGGTGGTGCCAATTTTTTTGTCGCCGCTTTTTGCTTCGCGGGCAATGTCAATCCGCTTATGGTACGGCATGATAATGTGCATTGATTCGGAGAGGAGCAGACAGGAGTCATCCTTGATGCGCCCCGATTCCTTCAGCTTGGTAATCTCCTTGATGAACACCTCCGGATCAAGGACAACGCCATTGCCGATAATACACCGTTTTCCCTCATGGAGAATACCGGAAGGGATCAGATGGAGCACGACCTTCTCATCGCCCACCACGAGGGTGTGCCCCGCATTGTTCCCCCCCTGGTACCGCACCACATCATCAGCATATTCAGTATAAATATCGACGACTTTACCTTTGCCTTCATCGCCCCACTGGGCACCTACAATAACTACGTTTGCCATGTTCAGTTTTCTCCCTGGCTTTCTTCGATATATTTCATGAGTCCTGTTTTTTCGAATAGCTCTCCTGGTATAATGACGGTAACACCGTCATGGCTCCGAACCACCCGGTACTGTCCGGCATCGGGCCCTATGACCAGCATGGAGCGTATGTTCATTTTTTTACTGTATGCCAGTGAATCTGCATAGTCCCGGCGTATGATATCCCGCGCGGTGGTATAGCCGGTTTTCCTGAGCTGGCGGGCGACCATGAGAACCTCCCGACGATCCTGGCAGGCATTAAACAGCAGGAAGTCGGTCTGGGCGGTATGGGAGAACTCAGGCTTCCGTTCGACGGTATGCAGAAGGTTGAGCAGGTTAAAGGTGAATCCGGTGGCAGGAGAGTCCATACCGTACCGCACAGTAAGGTTGTCATAGCGACCACCGCTACAGACCGATTCACCGAAACCGGTCACAAATCCTTCAAAGGTGATACCGGAATGATAGTCAAGCCCTCTGGTTTCGCCAAGATCGATGGAAATAAAATCGGTGACCCCATGGATTGCCAGAATATCCAGCACCTGCTGGAGGTTTTCAAGGGCGGCACGGGAACGTTGGTTGGTAACAATCTGCCGGGCAGTTTCCAGCACTTCAATGGCACCAAAAAGCCGTGGCAGAGCAGCAAGCTCGCGGGCTGATTCCGCTGAGACTGTGTGCTCAGCAAGCAGTGTGGCAACGGCCGAACTATCTTTGCGTGACACCGCCTCGCGCAGCTGCCGAAGCGGTATGCCGCAGAGACCAGATGCTTCAAAGACCCCTTTACAAAATTCAACCTGACCGAGGTCGATGGTAAAGTCGTCCAGACCGAGAGCCTGCATGGCCTCAATGGCCATGACAATCATTTCGGCATCGGCCTCTGGAGAATCAAGACCGATCAGTTCCACACCGGTTTGGAAAATTTCCCGGCTGCGACCGGCTTGAATTTCCGTCTGACGAAGCACTCGACCGCTGTAGCTGATGCGGTACGGCAATGGCATGGCTGACATACGGGTAGCAGCAATACGGGCAATCTGCGGAGTAATATCAGGGGGAAGGGCCAGCAGTCGCCCCGATTGCCGATCATCAAAACGATACGTTTTATCTTTCAGCTCATCGCCGATGCCGGTTGCCAGGACGTCTTCAAATTCCAGGCGCGGGGTTATTACCCGACGAAAGCCCCAGAGTTCGAACACCCGGAGCAGGCGATTTTCAATGGAAGTAATGTTTGCCGACGGATCCGGCAGGTAATCACCGACCCCTCGGGGGAGTGATATGTCACATGGAGAAAGTCTCATCTGCCCTTTTATGGTTGTGTAGGAGGAATCCCCGCTACAGTCTTTGATTGTAGTACACTAAATTCCCAAACGTTCTATTATCGCAATAAAACTTCCCTATGTCAAAATAAAAGGTACAACTTCTTTGCGCGTTGTATGCTTCAGTCGATGGGTCAGTGCTGAATGGTTTCGGAGGCCGGGGGGAGTGATGTTGCAGGCTCCGGCACGACCGGTTGAAGCGACGAGCGCGGGGTCGCCTTTGGAACGACCTGCGCCGGCTCGACAACAACAGGAGGCATTTCTCCTTTTGGAGCGACCTGAGCAGGTTCCACAACAGGTGGCACGGTCTCCACTTTTGGGGCTACCTGAGTCGGCTCGGACGCGGAAGGAGGGATGTCATTTTTTATCGGTTCTTGAGTCGGTTCAACAGCCGTTTTTTCTGCTGCAGGAGATTCAAGTGGCACCACCGGTGCCCCGGCAGCCGGAGCAGCAGCTTTCCGCATTTTCTCCCTGGTTTTTCTGCTTATGGAATCCTTGATGAGCCCCCCCATCTCTTCAAACAGCCTGCCATAAATCTCTGGCTCAGCGGTATCATGAAGCAGCCAGTCGCTTTTTTTCTTCTCCAGAGTCCGCCGGATTCCGGTCACCGATTTGAAGCGAAGCTTGGTTGTGTCTGTCAGATTTGCTTCAGACTCGCTGAAATCCGGATATTGGAGGTTGATAACCGGATAATAGGGGAGCAGGTGGCCACGGAAATTGGGGTATTCCCAGAGGAGCGTCCCGTCAGCACCGATAATCTGACCGGTCATGGTCAGGAAGTTATAATCGGTTTCCAGTGAAGTGAGCAGATTACTGGAAAAAATCCGGTTGCTTTTGGTAATGCCGCTTACCACGACAAACATAACGGCATCCAGATGATTTTTCTTCATGTACGCGCTTAGATCTTCACTCTTCCAGAAGTACTTATTGTACTGAACGCCGGCATCATCCCGTTTTTCTTTACGGGAAAAGAGGGAGGTGAACAGCTGGTTGGGCTCTTCGGTGAGCGGAGTCACGGCAGAGAAAACACCGGTACCCTGAAGTTTTCTGATAAGCAGTGAATCATATTTCCGATTAATCTCGGCAACGGAAGAAAGCAGGAGATCTTTTTCCGGGTGGTTGATGTCTGAGTTGGCATCGAGCAGAATCGGAGCAACCCCGATGAATTTCACCGCACCAACAAAATTTTCGGCGGGTACATTGAAGTGATTCTGGGCACATCCTGAGAGTATTGTGATAACAAAAAACAGACTGAATAGTCGCTTCATAGTACGCACTCCATAATTTTTTTCACAGCATACCAGAAGTCACGGCCATTTTCTACTCTATTCAGAAAAGGGGCTCGACGCTTCTTGATCTATCGTGTTAGATTGTTACCAGTAATTATGAAATGAGTGCTATTGCTGTTATCCAATTACGGAACCAGATACTTTCCCGGAGAGTACTATGAAAATTTTCATCAGCGGTGGCAGCGGGTTTGTCGGTACGGCCCTTTGTCGCCTGCTTACGGCACAGGGGCATACACTCCGACTGCTTGTGCATCGTCACCAAGGGAAGAGTGGCGAAGGTGCCGTTGAGTATGTTGCGGGAGATCTTACCAACCCTCTTGGCATAGAGTCTGCCCTGCACGGCTGTGATGCCGTGATAAATCTGGTGGGTATTATCAGGGAATTTCCCGGCAGAGGGATAACCTTTGATGCACTCCATCGCCAGGCGACGGAGAATCTGGTGGGGGGGGCGGTGAAGTATGGAATACCTCGCTACCTGCATATGTCTGCCCTGGGCACCAGAGACAACGCCGTCTCAGCATACCATCGCACGAAATGGCAGGCGGAACAGCTGGTGCGACACAGCACACTTGACTGGACTATTTTTCAGCCCTCACTGATTTTTGGACCGGGAGATTCTTTTATCAATATGCTGGCGGCTCAGCTTCGCTATGCACCGGTCATGCCGGTGATCGGAAACGGTGCCTACCGCCTGCAGCCCGTGCATGTGGACGATGTGGCCCGCTGTTTTGCCCTCGCTCTGGAGATGCCGGTAACAGTTCGTCAGACTTACGAGCTGTGCGGTGCCGAGCGGCTGAGCTATTCTGCACTTCTCGACCTGATCTCTGCCGCTCTTGGACGGAGCTCACTTCGCAAACCACGCATCCCCGTGGGGTTGATGAAGATGGTAATTCCCCTGATGCAGAGTATTCCACAATTTCCAATCACCATGGATCAGCTGCAGATGCTTCTGGAAGAGAGTATCGGCAGCAGTGACTGGCAGCAGGTGTTCGGTTTTGCGGCCCGGGATCTGACGACCAGTATGGGCGAGTATGCGTGGTAGTGTGTATAATAACGTTTTTCTGTAGGTTTACGTCTTGCGAAATAGCGGTCTAATTTGTTCAAGTTCATCTGTCATTCCTTCATGTGCCGCCCGCAATGCCACGGCAGAAAAATCAATGATGTTGCTGCGTGACACATCAAGTGCCTGCCCAAGACCCTGTCGATCTTTCCAAAAAAAAAGTGAGATAATCTGTCTTTAACACAGTCTGTCGGGGATAATATTTTAAGGGTTCCGGTTTGGTATTCCAGAGTATTTGTGTTGACAATATGCTCGCAGCCGACCGGTCTACGAGCAGCGGAACGCAGAGGACGGCAAGGAGGGCGGCCACGGGTGCTGGATGTTGAAAAAATTGACGATGCAAAAGAGTTACTTGCCGGAGGACGTACAGTGTCAGCGGCTGCACGTACTCTCGGTATCCCACGCAGTACATTAGTGAGTACGCTACAGCGAGAAAGTGAAGTGCTCCAGGAGATCGAGCCAACGTGATAAGGCACACCGGCTCGGCGGGGGCTTTTTCCCGCCGACCGGTGCTGCCGTTGGTTGAATATTTCTCTTGTCGTGATTTACTAACTTGACAAAGCGCATACTATGCGCATAACATGACACTAAGGAGGTGTGCTATGCAAAAATCCAGAATCAATCTTACTCTTGACGCCGACTTAATTGACTTTATCAAAGAATATGCTGAAACCCAGCGAACAACGGTTTCTGAAGTTTTTACCCAATTCGCTTTAAAGCTGAAGCGGGTTAAAGAGAATGATCCTACTGAAACAATTCTGGCAGATCCTGATTTCTCTGATTCTCTTTTAAGCACAATTGAGCGAGTTAAAGCAGGTACAGTCAGTTGGCTCAGTTATGATGAGGTCTTTAAATGAATCTTGTTTTTAGTGATGATTTTGCCGCTTCTCTCAAAAAACACAGTTCAATAAAAGAAGCTGTCCGAAAAAGAGTGAATATGATCTGCGAAAGCCCAGTGACTCTGGGTGAACCGCTCAAAGGAAACTTTCGTGGTTTCTACAGTTGTCCTGTCAAACGCAATTTTCTGATTATTTTCCTTTACTGCGCAACTTGTCGCAAGAAGGGGGACGATGCCATTGTCCTCTGTGCAGATTGTCCTGACTGCCTTGACAACACCATCAAGTTTATTGCCCTTGGTCCCCACGATAAAGCTTATTTGGGGTGATTTTGATCTGGTATTTTGAAAACCGCTTTTTAAATCATATACTGTAAATAAGGTACATTATATTGTTGGTAGATGAACGTGCCAGGCTAGTTCTTTGCCGCTTTAGGGAACGTAGAACATGATATTGCCTTGGATGTCTCATGTGGGCGTATCTATCCGGTGCTAATTTTAAGTAACGTCACAATACACTAAAGCTTTTCCGCTGAACTCCGAAACGGTATACATATCCGTCTTTCCGGAGAACGAGGTTCACTACTGGGCAGAATGCCCGTCTAAAGGAGAAACAATATGGTTAAAGCCGTCCTTGTGCGCAATGTTGCGGAGAAATTAGGGGTTACCCAGAAACAGGCTGAGGCTGCGATTGATGCGGTGTTTTCTGAAATAGGAGAGGCGATCAAGGTGGGTGACAAGATCACGATCCCCGGTTTTGGGACGTTCTCCGTTGCCGAACGGGCAGCCCGTAAGGGGCGTAATCCCCAGACCGGTGTAGAGATTGATATTCCGGCAAGTAGAACCGGGAAATTCACCCCCGGCAAGTCTCTAAAGGGGCTTTAATTCTTTCCTTTCCTTCCCCCCGAAATGGGGGGAAGGGCTCGTTTCTACTCGGAGTTTCCGGACGGAAACTAGTTGGTTTTCGATTCCACAACGGCTTGTGGTGAGATTTCTTCCAGGAATTCGTTAATCTCGTCTTTTAGCTGTTGAATGAGTCCGCACGCTTCCTCCAATCTCCCCTCCTTTGCATGGGCTTCAATGGCTGCAGCGGTGATGTGTACTCGCAGGGCGGAAATATTGCCGGCCGCTCCCTTGATGGTATGGGCCTGAATTCTGAGCTGTTCTCCATCATTACAACTGGCTGCGAGGAGAAGTTGTTCAAGGTAGCCAACAACATTCGCGGAAAACATGCCAAAAAACATAGGGAAGAGAGCTTCGTTACCGCCAAGGCGAGCCAGCAACCCTTCCCGGTCAAAGAGATGGTTTGCAACCGGGTCACCCTCCCGATTGTCCAATGCACCATGCTCCGGCATCGCCGCACTGCCAGGAAGGGGGGCAACAACTTCGCCCACATCCGGCACCAACCGGGTAAGAGTGGCAATGATCTCATCGGGGCGCGCCGGCTTTGCCAAATAGCCATCCATGCCGCCATCCAGGCATTTCTCACGATCCCCCTGCATGGCGTAGGCGGTCATGGCAACAATCGGTGTCGCCTCCCCCCCCCGCTCCTGCTCCACCCGTCGGATCTCCCGCACGGCACCGTACCCATCCATGATCGGCATCTGCATATCCATGAAAATAATGGCGAAACGGCTCTCTACAAAGCGATCGACCGCTTCCTGACCATTGCACGCCATAGTAACCCGATGCCCCTGCTTCTCCAGAGTGATCCGGAGCAGTTCACGGTTGATTTGTACATCATCAACCACCAAAATCGAACAGGCGGTCTGTGTTCCCGCAGCACGTCCCACACTCCGTTCCGGCTCCGGGTCACACATGTCATGCCCGCGGATTACGGACAGGAGTGCTTCCTGAAGCTCCCCCGCAATGACCGGTTTAGTCAAATACCCTTTAATGCCAAGCTCGCGGGAGCGGGTGGCGTCAACACGCATGCCGGCCGATGGCATCATAAGCAGCTGAAGCGAACGGTACTGTGGATCCGTGCGGATTGCCGTTACCAGTTCCCATCCGTCGCTACCCGGCATCTGGATGTCAACCAGCGCCATCTGGGGAAGGGAATCCCGCTGCGCCAACGCGGCAAGAAGTACGGTGGCATCGTCGGCACTTTCGGCACACTGGGGCACCATTCCCCATTCCGTAAGTAGCCCCCCCAGCAACTGCCGGTTAAGGGGGTTGTCATCGACCACCAGCACCGGTATTCCGGCCAGTTCACGGGGTGCAGCAGCCCCCTGCCCCCCCCGGGCAAGCCGTGCGGTAAAGCTGAAACAGCTCCCCTCTCCCGGAGTGCTCGTCACGGAGATGGCTCCCCCCATCAGGGTTACCAGCTTTTTCGAAATGGCCAATCCGAGGCCGGTTCCACCGTACTGCTTTGTTGTGGAGGCATCCCCCTGTTCAAACGCCTCAAAAATACGTTCCTGCTTTTCGGGGGGGATACCGATACCGTTGTCAGTAACATCGCAGGCGAGAAGTACATCCTGTGCTGTTTGTTCCACCAAAGTTATGTGTACCCGGATATCGCCCTTGTCAGTGAACTTGACCCCGTTCCCGACCAGATTTATCAATACCTGCCTGAATCGTCCCGAATCACCGATCAGGCCATCGGGCAGCTCCGGTACCACGGCAAACACCAGTTCCAACCCCTTCTGATTGGCCCGGGAGGAGAGTGTTCTCAAGGTCTGCCCCACCAGCGTGCGAAGAAGAAACGGGGAGTTGTCGAGTTCAATACGTCCCTCTTCTATTTTGGAAAAGTCCAGCACATCGTTGATGATATCAATGAGGTTTTCACCCGATGTTTTGATGGTGCGAAGATATTCCCGCTGCTCCTGATTCAGTTCGGTCTCCATGACCAGATCGGTCATGCCGATGATGCCATTCATGGGGGTGCGGATTTCGTGGCTCATGTTCGCCAGAAACTCACTCTTTGCCCGGTTGGCCGACTCGGCAACCTCCTTGGCCGCCAGCAGATGGGCGTTCTGTGCCACAATAGTCTTTTCCCGGATGCTGTTTCGAATCAGTGCCACCGCCCCGAACAGGATGAGCAGACCGATGCCTCCGGTTACGGCAAGGATCCGACGGGGAGAATCTTCTGTGTCACCGGCAGGAATAAACAGAGCCAGGGCAAAGGGGGTTCCCTTCACCCCAACCCGGAACACCTTCATCTCTAATGGTTCGCCAGTTTGGCTCGGTGCGGAGAACGTGAGCGGCTCGTCTTCTTTCAAGCTTGCCAGTGGGGGGAAACCGTGGGTTGAGACGAGGCTTTTGGCCTCGGTGGAACCGACAACATACTCTTTTTCAAACAGCAGTGCTACCGTACTGTGCTGACTGTCACCGCGAGCGAGGAAATGGCGGTAGATATCGGCAGAAGAGAGCCAGACCAGAATATGACCACTTTTCTTTTCCTTAAAAAGGTACGGAATGGAGACAATAACAGAAGCGGCTTCATCCTCTCCCTCGACAAAGAAGCGCAGTTTCGAGGTTTTCTTTCCTATGAAGCGTTTCCACCCCCGTTCTTCTCCCCTCTGGGGAAGCAGATCGTCATCACGGGCATCAATCAGGAGGTGCCCTTCGGCATCAAGGAAAACCACCCGTTTATAGATGGCATCGGTATCAAGACGTTTCTTCTTCTGGAAGGCGATAAACACGGTGTTGGCTTCTTCAAGACTGGCCGCCAGACCGTACTCCATGGACATGCCAAGAGCCTGGTTTTCAAAATAGGCCGACAGCTCCCGATTGGCAGCTAGTTCCTGCAAGTCATTGATGCGTTCTGAAAAGTAGTACCCCACCGACTGGGAGCGTTTGTCCACGTCATCCAGGATACGGATACGGTTTGCCTGTTGAAGCTCACTTCGGGAGCGATAGAGATCCGTCAGCAGATACCCCAGGTACAGTACGAGGGAAAGTCCGATGAAAAGCGGCGCAACACGCCGTATGCCGGTAGAGAGTCTACTCATAGGGGACAAAAACCGGGGAGCTGACTGCCAGCTCCCCGGGATATTGATCTATTTCATCCCTTTAAAAAACTCGGGAAAATAGGTTTTGGCAGTTGGGTAATATTTCTTGATAAGCTTCAGATAGGAACCGTCGGACTGGGCTTTTTTAATGAAGGCATTATAGGCCGCCAGCAGTTGGGGAGATTCCTTGGCAAAACCTGCAGCCATCTGCTGTTTGGCAGAAACCGGTCCGATAATTTTTATCTGTCCCTTCCACTTATCCAGTGCCACCAGGGCATCGGGCACGTCCAGAATAGTCATATCTGCTTCTTTGTTCATCATGGCCGGTGCTATTTCATTCAATTTACCGGTAAAATTGACAATCGTTGCTCCGGTAGCAGCTAGATTGTACAGCACCGGGTCAAGGCAGGTCTTTTCTGCCGTAAGCACGGTACGCCCCTTCATGAGTGCTTTGGTCAGGGCGATGTCCTTGTCTATGTTTTTCGTCGGCTTGATCGGCTTAACCGGAGAATCGACCCGAGCCACCAGCCAGATCTGGTTGGGGAAAGTGGGGGTAGAAAAGTTGACAACCTGCTGCCGCCACGGGATAATGGTAAAGCCGTTGGCTATGATATCCCCTTTCACCGGTGTATCTTCCAGCAGTTCGGCCTTTCCATTGACAACCTTCACCTTTTTGCCGATCAGGTCCTGAACGATGGGGCCCCAATCACTCTGCACAAACTCATAGTTGACCCCCAGTGATTTGGCAAAAAACCGGGTCAGTTCGGCTTCCATACCATCACCGGAACCGGTGTTAAAGTTTGCATAGGGGAGCCCGATATGGCGCAGTACCCCCCGGGCTTTGACATCGGCAAGGTCACCGGCTCCTGCTGCGACCGATATGACAACCAGTGCCAGGCACACTGCTGTTGTGGTAAACCATCTTTTCATCTCTGTTTCCTCCTGAGTAGGTATGTTACAGGGAGCGCGCTCCCTTAGGCTGTCTGCTGCGTTTTTTTGGTTGTGGTGCCGGTGTGCCGCGCCCCGGCAGGGGAAGTTCCAAAAAGAGCCTGCTGCGGTACCCCACGTCCGCCCCCTGTGAAATAACCAGAGCTACTGCCCGCTCAGCCGCGCTCAAACGGGCGACTGCCCCACGGGGCGACGGAGTAGCACTCCCCTCTTCCATCAGCGTCAGCTCTGATATCCAGGTGGAAAGTTCCTCAAAACGCTCTTTGTGGAACCATTCAACCCCCTCACTCCGGTGGTAACGCAGAAAGATCCGGCACGCTTCGAGGTCGAAGAGTCCCTGTATCTGCTTGAGCAATGGTTCTCCGGCAACCCTGTCCCCCTTGCGCCACCACGCCAGCAGGGCAGAGAAGAGTTCGCTGGTATGCGTACCCCACGTTCGTTCGTTATCACAGCGGAGTTGGGTAATCAGGGTATGATCAAGCCCGTAGCTGACCGGATCCAGTGTTGTCTCACGGAGCAGCAGCCATGCACGGGTGAGAAGCAGCCCTCCGTCTCCGAGGAGCTGTTCCATCAGTCGCTGTTGGTATCTGCGAGCATCGGCAGAAGTGGTTTTCAGTTCGGCAAACAACCGACTCCGGACAGTAATCTCATCGACAGAATGGAGAAATATATTCAGCTGTTTTTTTCGTGCCGCACCGCTTCGGGGTTTCAGCGGACGGTCACCCTGCACCCGTTCCCCTTCGGCCAACTCGAAGAAGCCGCCTGCCATATCAGCAAGGTTTTCCCCGGAAATAGCATTTTCAAGGGGGAGCGTTTCAAGAAGAGTACGCAACATACGGTTTAAGTCGGGATACCGTATCTGCTTGCGCCCCTCCTCAAGGGAAGGGATGCCGGTTCCGTTCAGATGCCGATGGAGCAGCCCCCAGGAGCCGTCCGGATCATCGGGAATCCCCTTAAAATCCATGAAGACATGGAATTGGTACTCTTTCAGTTCGGCATAAAGCCCCTGTTCACGCAGCTCCACCGTAGAGCGAAGATATTCAAGCCCCTCCGTATGATCGCGAAACGCCAGATAGCCATCGGCTCCATCCGGTGCCAACAGGGCATCGGCAAGGGTGGTCCGAACCAGGGTTCCCCCTTCCGGCTCTCCGGCCAGCAGGTAGGGAACGGACTCACGAATCCACCCGGTAGTGCTGCTGTGGCAGTTGTGGTAGAGAATCAGTGCCCGCTGCTCACCGACTCTGTTAGAATAGGCAAACACGTTTTCGTCCACGGCTCCCGACACCTTAAAATCGTAGAGCACGAAGTTTTCCGAGCCGGAAAAGAGCCAGCGGCGTTGCAGCAGGGGGAAAATCCACATTTCGTGCCCCCGAACCAGCCCTTCGTCAACCTGTTCATCCCAATAGGCACGTTTGTATTCCATGCCATATTTCTCATGGTATCCCTCGATCTGTCCATGGCCAAACATCGGCAGACCGGGCATAGTTGACAGCAGCACACAGGCGCCGAAATATTTCCCCTGTGAACCGAATTGGGCAACCGCCGTCTTTTCATCCGGATTATTCATGAAATTAACAAACCGCTTGAGGATTTCATGATTGAACTCCAACACGTTGCTGATGGTCTTCCGATACTTGGCATTCTCCTCGTTTTTGAGCATGTTCATGAAAGCACTGTTATAGACACGATGCATACCAAGGGTTCTGACAAAATACCCTTCCATCATCCAGAAAGCCTCCGCCAGCAGCAGGGTGCCGGGAGCCTCTATGGCAACCCGGTCAACCACCTCCCGCCAGAACTCCTGGGGGAACACGGCATCAAACTCTTCCTTACCCATGCCATGTTCAGCCCGGGACGGGATGCCTCCCCCCAGCCCCCTGAGCGGAAACCAAAGCCGCTGGTAATGTTTTTTTGCCAAGGTCATGGCTGCGTCAAAGCGGATGATCGGGAAGTTACGAGCCACATGGAGAATGGTCTGAATAACCGCCTCCCGCAGTTCAGGAATCAGGTAGTTAAGCTGTGCCGTATCATTCCAGGGGATACTGGTACCGTCGTTACCATGGTACATATAGCGGGTACGACCATCCCGCCGGTCATAATGTTTAAAGACCACGGCGGCATCGCTCTTGTTCCAGTATCCATCCTCCACCTGAATAGTAACATCCGGGTCGGTGGAAAGGTTTTCACCGGTGAACTCATAGGTGGGAAACGGCGGATAATCGGTCTGGACAAACCAATCCGGATGCTGCAGAACCCAACGGGAATAGATGCCGGTATGGTTTGGCACCATGTCGCTGGCAAGCCTGATACCCCGGCGACCGGCCCGTTCGCGCAGGCTGGCCAGTGCCTCCCAGCCGCCGATGTCAGCAGCCACTTCATAGTCGTAGAGGGAATAGGCCGAAGCGATGGCTTCCGGATTGCCGCAGATCTGCTTGATACGTTGTGACGCGGAAGAACGTTCCCAAAGTCCGATCAGCCAGAGTCCGGAAAAACCGGCACTGGCCAACCGATCCAATTCGGCGTCAGGTATCTGGTCAAGGCGGCTGATCGGGTAGCCATAGGAACGGCTCAATTGATCCAGCCAGACATAGACCATCTTGGCCATCAGTACCACGTGGGACATCCAGTCCGCATCGGACGAAAACTGTTCGTAGGCCGGATAGTCAAAGCCGTGAAAAACCCCGCCTCCACCGTCGCCAGCGGAGCTACCACCGGAGTCAGCACCGGCCTGGCGGAACTCAAGAACCGGAGCCGGGGCACCATCGCCGCCCCCTCCCCCCCGCTCACGCTGTTCTTCGTGGAGAATGTCAAGAGCCGTTTCCACGCCGTGGAGGATGTCAAGGGGGAGAATATCCTGCCACTCTTCCCGAAGATAGGCAACCTGGCCGGCCAGAGAAGAGGGAGAAGCAATAATTGCCGCCATGAGTGCTTCGAGAAGCGTACACCCCTTATCTGCCATGAGTGGCCCATCCTTCAGGGCTCGTTCAAAGGCACGGGTAATGTTTTCGTAGGAGGTGGTTTTAACCAGATCACCGGTATCAACCAGTTCCCGAAAGCTGTCTATGGCAGGGTTGTCTGCCGCCAGACGGAGCAGCAGCATTTCCTGGAGCAGTTGGTGGGTGCGAGCCGGGCTCTGCATGCTTTCGGAGACCCATCGTTCAACGGGAGCCTGCTTTGTGAGTACCAAACCGGGTGGAAACAGCTCGACGAAACGCTGGGCGGTACTGCGAAGTGCCCCCCCGGACGGATCTATACCTGCCTCTTGCACGGCATGGATCAGCAGGGAGGTATCTCCGATGTGGGCAACACCGTTAATCAGATAGCGCAAGGCTTTCTGGAGCATGGCGTAGAGATTCAGCTCACCGGCATGGACGGTCGGTGCGCCGGCAGCCCGGCTGCTATTCAGCTTGAGAGCCAGCTGGCGGAAAAACTGTATTTGGGGAATGCCCCGCTCTTTAATGCCGCTTGAAAGCGGTCCCAAACCGAGGGACCGCCAATGGTGAGAGGAAATTTGAATATCGTGGGGGAAATATGCGTCAGTGCCGTTCGGATCTTTCATAATTTTTCCAGTCGCCGAATGTCGGGATGTCGGAAAGAGTCAATGAATCATAGCCGGCAATGCCGGGTCATCTTTTTTTGGTTGCTTTGGTAGACTTTTTGCCTTTGCTCTTTTTCGTGCTCTTTTTGCCTTTTTTTGCTTTACCTTTCTTCCCTTTGGTGATTTTACGCGGTTCAGGGTTGAACTCATCACGGATGTTGTTCAACAACACGGTGGTTTCTTCCATGGTGGGATCCGCTTTTTTGGCCGCTTCAAGGGTCGCCTTCGCTTCACTGAGACGTCCGGTTTTCATATAGAGCCGTCCCAGAGCATTCAAGGCGCGGGCATTGTCCGGTTTCAGTTCTATGGCCTTTTTGTAGGCTGCAATGGCATTCTCATACTCTTTTTTAAAATCGTACATCAGACCAAGCTTATAATGATTGACCGGATCATCGGGGTTCAATTCAACGGCTCCTTTGAGCAGTTGGGTAATTTCATCGTATTGTTTGTTTTTTACATACACCGAGATGAGAGCCGTCCGGGCCTCACTGTCATCCTTCTTGACGGCAAGTGCTTTGCGGAAATGGCTGATGGCCTTATCATTATCCCCCTTCTGGGCATAAATGACGGCAATTTCACGGTTGGCATCACTGTCGTTGGGGCTGTAGGTCAGCACGGACGTATAGGAGGCAAGAGCCTGGGCGGAATCCTTGCTCTTGACAAAAATACGCGCCAATTTGAGGTGTATGTCGGGACTCTCGGGACGAAGCTTAAGAAACTCCGTATATTGTTCCACCGCCTCTTGGTACAGGCCACGTGAGAAACGGATGTCTGCCAGACGTAAGCGGGCTTCCGCACTGGTCGGATTGACCTTTACCGCACGTTTATATGCAACAACGGCCTCATCAAGCTGGGATTTTTTTTCATAGAGCATCCCCAGATTGAGATAGACATCGCTGTTACTGCTATTGCGATGAGCCGCTTCCCGATAGGCATCCAGGGCTTCCCCATCCTTGCCGTCCACACGATAGATATGACCCAGTTTTTCATAGGCCACCGTATCTTCCGGGTGCTCTTTTATCGCCTTCCGCAGCAGATAAATCTCTTTTTCAACACCACTGAGCACCGGTGGCACCGGCTGTACCGGTTGTTTTGGCACCTCCGGTATTACCCGTGGTTTCCCTCCCAGCAGAGCGTGGTACCCCGCCAGCTTGGCATCACCTTTTTTGTCGTACAACTCAGAGAGCATCAGGTGAAGCGGCCGATCCTGGGGAGCCACCTGTTCGGCCTTTTTCAGCAACTCCAGTGCGGCATCAATTTTGCCCTGCTGTAACTTGATGGCACCGATACCCATATAGGCCTTTGCCGAACCGGGATCGATGGTCAGTGCCCTGTTGTATTCTTCCAGAGCTTTTTCAACGCGACCGGTGGCGGCGTAAATATCAGCAACTCCGAGCGGGATTGCGGCATCAGCCGGAAGCCCCTGAGCCGCTTCGCCGAAATGATACAGTGCCAGGGAGTATACTTTCTGGGAGGCCAGGATCTGGGCGAGAGCCTTGTGGTAGCTCGGTTCCTGCACCGAAGCAAGGCATTTGGCCAGTTCGACCGAGGCCTCATCATTCATCCCCTTTTTGGCATAGAGCAACCCCAGATTGCCGCCGGCACGGGCAAAAGAGGGAGCCAGCTTCAGAGTCCTCTGATACTCCTGAATGGCCGTATCATTATTGCCAGCCCGTTCCTGCTGAAGGGCGGTAACAAAATGAGCAGCGGCACCGTCGGGGCACTGGGTGGTAATCCGTGCCTCCGCCTGACGCATACGTGCTTCATCGGAATAGGTGCCCAGTTTGTCGGCAGTATCAAGAGCATCTTTGCAGGGATCGGAGGGAAAACCCCACGTAAAACCGGTTAAAAAGAGTGCCGCACTGGCGAGCATCAGATATGACTGAATTATTTTCATAAGAGATGTTTCCTTGACCTCATTGGTAGTGCGGCGGCATTATACACATCATCTCACAATATTTCAATGCTTTAGGGTAAGTGCTTGATTATTAGCGTCAGTACATGGATAATAGCAGAAAATTAACAGTTCCACAGAGCCGTTTCTTACTCCGGAAGGCAACCCAGGAAACCATGAACCGAGAACTTGAATTAGCCATCATGTCGGCGAGCGATCTGCCGACCATTCCGGCAGTTGCCCTTAAGGTTATGCAGCTTATCGAGAGTGAGAATGCCTCGGCGGAGCAGTTGGCCAAGGTGGTGGCCTCTGACCCGGCGGTGGCCGCCCGGGTTCTCAAAATTTCCAACTCCTCGTTCTACGGTTGTCAACGCCAAATCCAGACCCTCCCCCATGCCGTTATGATCCTTGGCATGTCAACCCTGAAGAGCCTGGTGGTTGCCGCTTCCCTG
The DNA here is from genome assembly GCA_903876875.1 of uncultured Geobacteraceae bacterium. Taxonomy (GTDB): domain Bacteria; phylum Desulfobacterota; class Desulfuromonadia; order Geobacterales; family Pseudopelobacteraceae; genus JACRCG01. Next base: position 3,407 of record CAIRBT010000096.1, on the reverse strand, counting down.
AAACAGGTGTACCACCCCTACGGTCTCACAGAAAAAATGCTCTGGGAACACTCCTTCGGCGCGGCTCTGGCCGCACGTATCATCGCCCGGGAGGTTCGTCAGGTAAGTTTTGAGGAGGCGTTCCTCGGGGGGCTTTTCCACGATATCGGTAAAATCATCATGAATGCCGTCAGTAATCAGCAGTTTCAAGAGGTCATGGAGTGTTGCTACAATAGCAGGGTGCCCTTTGAAGAGGCAGAACAGCAGCTATTCTCTTACACCCACTCCGAGGTTGGCGGTCTGGTCATAAAAAAATGGAATTTCCCCGAGCTGCTCTACCGGGCGGTGCTGGATCACCATACCGGCCCCGTTGCAGACAATGACGATCCTTACCAGGCGGCTTTCACCAACATTGTCTCCCTTGCCGATCTGTTTTGCCACCGGTTCGGCATCGGTATCCGTGAGTCTGCGGAGGAACTGGATCTTCTTCAAAGCTTTCCGGTCCAGCAACTGGGCCTGGATGAGCCCAGTGTGGAAAGATTGCTTCAGGAATTTATTGAGACCTACGAAAAAGACAAGGGCTCCTTTGGGTGAGTAGTGGCACCAAAGTCAATAGGGATATGCGGAGCCAATGATTCAAAATCACGTAGTCCGGTTCTAAAACCTTTTCATAACCTGTAGATATACCATGGGACTATTGGTTGGCGTTGTATCTCCAGCCACCTTCCACGCCACACTGCTTTTCGCACTAAAACCGCTGGTATCAAACCAACTCACACCAAAACCGGCACCGGCCAGGTTACGGGTATTGTCATTCACCCCTGTCAAGGGGCTATTATGCAAAACGACAGAGCCATAATCAATAAACAGTGAAGGCTGCAAGCCACCGCTCATGAGGGGTGAGGTATCAATCAGATAACGCAACTCCGCACTGCAAACAGCACCCTTGTCGCCGCTGACATCACCAGGCCGCCAAGCTCTCACGCCGTTCGGCCCGCCAAGTGAAAACTGCTCGGAACTGTCGAGATTTTTGTCAGCCCATTGCCCATTGGCGCTTCCGTACAATGAAAGTGCTTCGAGAAGGCCCTGGGTACGGGAAATATTCATACTGATCTTGCTATACCCCCCCTCTGTGTTAAAGCCGGAACCTGATTGATCCTGAGCACGCGCGGTGGAGTCGTCAACCATCAGATTACCAAAAGTAACCCCCACCGAAAACGAGGTAGAGCCTCCCGCCAATAGTGAATCCATCTCTACACCACTCAGGTTGGCCTGCCACGAAAACGTATGGCGATAATTCCTCGAACCAGTACTGTCGATCCGGTCGTCGAGCAGCTTGCCTCCGCCTGATATGGCTGCGCTCAAAATCAGATTTCGGTTCCTAATGAGCGGATGACTGAGATTCATTGATATATCATGGGCATCTCCGTGTCCTTTCAGAGCCTCAAACACTCCAGCCAGGTGATAGGTGACATAACCATAATCAAGGCCGATTTTGGTTCCAAACTTGTTCAACGGCATTGAAAAGCTGCTTCTGACCGTCTGGGTATCACCAGTTGTGGAAGACTGGCCACGGAGAGAAAATTGATCCCCCAGGTGCAACGGCGAATACAACTCTAATGCAGCACCGACGCGGTAATAGCCGGTAGAACTACTCCCCTGATTATCAGTATCCAGTGAGAAACCATAGGGTTTTCCTTCGGTAACTTCCAATACCGCTTTCGTACCCCCCTGCTGTTCACCGGCTTCCAAAAGTATTCGGGAGGAGATTCCGGGCAGTTCATTTACCTTCATCACCATTTCCGTCAACGAGCCGTCCATGGCAGGAGAACCCTTTGGGACCTGACTAATATAATCCAGCAGAGTATTCCTGGGAATCCTCGTTGTTTCGGGCTTAGTAAGTAACGTTACCTCTTCGAGCACACATTCGATTATCTTGATGGTTATTACTGCATCGTGTTTAAGTGTTTGCGGGGGAATAAAGGCTGATGCGAGAAAATACCCCTTTGCCCGGTACGCGTTAGTGATTGTCATAGCAACGACGTCCAGGTCAGCAAGAGACATCTCCTTCCCCACATCGCCAGCCAGAAGCTCCTGGAGTTGGGTGCTGCTCATAACCGTATTACCAACAAACTGGAATCCAGTAACCTTAACCCGCATACTACTTAGCGGTTTGTTGTTCACCCCAACAGGAGCTTCGACCAGCGGCATCACCATCTGTTTTTTGGGAGATACTGGGGGCGTACTCTCGCGCAGCAGAAGACCTGAATCGGGAACATGATCCGCAGCCAGTGCAATCGTGGCCGAAAATGTTACTGCAAGGAGAACCGTTCTAAATAATACTGACATAATAACCCCTGATGAACGTTTTTATTTACCCATGTTAATCGGCACAATCGTCTGCACTTCACCACCAAACTGATCCCTTGCAATAATGAGAATTTTTAGTTCTCCAACCACACCCTTTGGAGGTGTACCTATAATGGTCTTTTTCACCGGATCGAAGGACATCCAGGTTGGCAGCGACGAACCATCAGACATTTTAACCTCCAGTGCTATCACCGCTTTAGGATTGCTGTGCGTGAAGGTATTTTCCGGTATCGCATACACAAAATTTGAGTTAGCAGCAGAGTCGATTACAAAGGACTTAATGTCCGTAAATCCACCGGCAGACGATTTTCCGGCCACATTGCCAGCCACAGATTCTTTTTTCCCTTCGGGAGTGGAAGAAGCATCCGTTACCGTGCTGCCGGAACTGGTTGATGGTGCAGCTCCACCTGTTGACAGGCTGCCGACTGTGGTTGCCGTGGAGACATTACCACCTCCTGTTGCAGGTGAGGTACTGACACCTGTCGATGACGCTGGCAGTGCCAACGCCAGTACGGGAGCGCCGCTTGAACTGCCAGCGACCGGTGCAGATGGCTCGAGGGCCGGTGCGCCGCCGGTACCTATAGTGCCGGTTCCCGCAGCGACAGCTGTTGTGTTGCTGGTGGTGACCGGTGACGCCACGGCAGCATCCCCGCCACTTCCTGCGGGAGGAGGCAGGGGTGCCGATGGCACCAGTACGGGAAGTGGTGGAGGTTGTACGGGAGCAGGAGCTGAAGTGGTTACCGGGGAAACGGAGTTAATAACACTCTTAACCGCAGCCGCCACGTCATCCTTAAGAGCAACATTACTGGTACCGCTCACATTCACTCCAACTGCCGTGATAACATCATTACTGGAACTCTTTGCCGTAAGACTGCCTCCTATGGAACCGGCTCCCAGATCAATGCTTTTTGCTGCCAAAACATTCACATCGCCGGTGGCGGAAATTGTATCAAAATCAAGTTTTCCCGATGTTACCACCGTGATGTTATTGCCCGTAACAGTGACCAGGCCGTCAAATGTGTTGCCGGGTGCGTCAAGTAAAATATTTTTATCGGTCG
>CAIRBT010000095.1 GCA_903876875.1 uncultured Geobacteraceae bacterium | reverse complement strand
TCGTGAATTACGCAATCAGATTGCTAATGAAGCAACAGAAGAACTACAGAGGCAACAAGTCCGAAAACAGAGCCGAACTAACAAAAATAAACGGTTAAAGCCAAAACGACGCCGTGCAAAAACCTAACCGGACAACACTGAATTATATTGATATGTAAAAATTGGGAAAAGATGATTTCCGAATGCATCAAAGTTATAATATATTGGGAGTATCCATGGAGGGAAGGTAAACGTCGCTGTTATCAGCATTTATTCTACAACGCTGGCAACCATGCCCGAGCGGTCGATACATTCAATGAGACACTATTTCAGTATCGGCAAGAGATCGAATCCGGCAACCCGGAGCCAGCACACCAGAAAGCCTATAACGAGTTTCTGACCGTGAAAACAACACCGAAGCGGGGGATGAAGGTTTTCTTTAACACCGAGGTCATCAGCCGGCATATCAGCAAGTATTCCGGTTTTCAGGCATTACTCTCCAGCAGTATCAAGGATCCAATAGAGGCCATACAGGTGTATCGTGACAAGGATTCGGTAGAAAAATGCTTTGATGACCTGAAGAACAGTCTCGATATGAAGCGATTACGGATGCACAGTTCATCGACAGTCGACGGACGGCTCTTTGTCCAGTTCATTGCCTTGATCCTTGTTAGTGCCCTTCGCAAACAGATGCGGAATACCGGGCTGATTGAACAATACACCGTACGAGAAATGCTCAGGGAAATGGGAACTTTGACCAAGGTGAATTACTCTGGTAAGTACGGTCACATTATGACCGAACTAACCAAAAATCAGCGACAGATTCTAAGTGCCCTTGAGATTCCCATCCCTGGTGCGACATAGTTATAATTTTCGGGAAATCAGGTAAGTATGGTGACATTACCCAATCTCTGGATGATATGAAAATAATTCACAATTTGGAGAACAAATGAGTAATCAAGAAACTACCATTACAGAGAGAATCAGAGGACTCATCAGCAAGTTGTGCGATGGTCTGCACGAGCGGGAAGAGGCAATGACCGTAGCTCTTTTGGCAGTACTTGCCGGGCAGAGCGTGTTTCTGCTTGGTCCTCCCGGAACGGCAAAAAGCCTGATGGCAAGGCGACTCTCCTGTGCTTTCAAAGATTCAATGCACTTTGAATACCTGATGCAGAAGTTCAGTACGCCGGAAGAGATCTTCGGCCCAATTAATATTACCGAGCTGAAGCAGGGTAACTATATTCGTAAGACAGAAGGTTACCTGCCGGAAGCTCATTTTGCCTTTCTTGATGAGATTTGGAAGTCGAATCCAGCAATCCTGAACACGTTACTGACTATTATAAATGAAAAGATTTTTCGTAATGGAAACAATGATCCAAAGGTTCCTCTCAAGGCATTGATCGGTGCATCCAATGAACTTCCCCAGCCTGGTCAGGGACTTGAAGCCCTGTGGGATCGGTTTGTTATACGCCTGGAAGTGCCACCATTGCAGGATAAAGACAAGTTTGAAGCGTTATTGCGAAATATCAGTGTTCAGTCAGAAGTTGTTATTGATAACGAACTTGCCATTACCACGGCTGAATATGAGGCATGGGAGAAAAATATTGAGGATGTAATGCTTTCACCTGAAACAATGCTTGCAATACACTCGATTAAAGGTGAGATGAATGATTCGTTCAAGAAAAGTCAGAAGGCTGAAAGTGATAAGCCTGATAAGCAAACGGATTGGACATTTTATGTGTCTGACCGACGGTGGCAGCGGGCTGTCACTCTGCTAAAAGCGAGTGCCTTTTTTTCCGGACGGACTGTTACAAACCTGCTGGACACTCTGCTTCTAAGGCATTGCCTCTGGAGCACTTCCAACAGTCGGGATACTGTGGCTAATATAGTAACCAACGCAGCAGGCTCATCGCACGTATCAGATACGGACTTCGGTTCCATTGATCGACTTTTAGAGGAGGCAGAAACAGTCAGTCAAGATGAAGATTTAATTGGGCGCATGCAAAAAGCCAAAACTTCCATCGAGGGTCATCTCCATCAGATATCAGAGTATGCCAAGGAAATGGAACATACACTGGAACGGGCGCTCATCACTGCCGATGTTACAAAACTCAGAGAAATTTTGCATACCGGGACCCGTGATATTGAACAGAGGAAAGTACATATTGAACGACTGCTGGAAAAACCACCATTGCCCAAAACCTACAAGTGCCCGATCACTGACATGGAGTTTATATTTGTCAAGGGTGGGACTTTTCTGATGGGAGATCAATTTGGGGATGGTGGTGTCGATGAGTGCCCTGTTCATGAAGTCGAGCTAGATAGTTTTTATATTGCTAGATACCTTGTAACAATTTCTGATTGGGAAAAGATCTGTGCGAGCATAGGAGGACGACTAGGTTTCTTACCTAAAGCAATTGCTACTCGTCGGCTTTCGACGGGAGTTAATAATGATATTCGCCCAGTTGAATGTGTCAGTTGGAATGATGCTCAAGCATTCATAAAAAATCTAAACGAGAGGATCCCCGGCGGAGGAAAATATCGGCTACCCACTGAGGCTGAATGGGAATATGCTGCCCGCAGTGGTGGTAAAAAAGAGAAGTACGCTGGTGGTGATAATGCCCATAGATTTTGTTGGTTCAAAGATAATGCGGAAAACATTCCTCATCCAGTAGGAAAGAAAGAACCAAATGGGCTCGGATTATATGATATGAGTGGCAATCTATGGGAGTGGTGCAATGACTGGTACTCTGATAATTACTACACAACTAGTCCACAGAAAAATCCTATGGGTCCACAGTCTGGAGACAAGCGTTCAATGCGCGGTGGAAGCTATAACTATGGTGTAGATACTTTAAGAACCTCTGATCGGGGCATGAATTATCCTGATTCAGGTCATGATTTTGGCTTCAGATTGGTATTTTCCCTATCTGAAAACAGATAGGGAATGATTAGACTGAATTGTGTGAGACAAATACATGGAGACCCATATTGTTTAATTTTTTACCTCCACTTCCTTTTCAAACCCCATCTCTTGGAAAAATTGGCACATTAGCCAATTTCCTCTTTGGTGCCCGAGTCCGCCCACGTCCAGGCAGCATTCTCCACTGTAGCTTGGCCATTGCCGTGGAACATTCAGGCATATTTGTCGCCCGCGACAAAATTGTTGAAGTTGAAAATGACGATGGCAACAAGAACATTCGCCGCGTTGATGCTGACGATTTCCTCAATTCACATCTTGTCCGTACCGGTGTCTGTATCTACGTTGCCTGTGACAAAAAAACTGGGGCTGTACTGGGAACTCGATCTGTTGCTGACAATGCCAAATACGCAGTTGGACGGGAAGGAGCGTATCGCCTCCTGTTTGATAATTGTCACATGTTCACTTCTAGTTGTATCACTGGAAATCATAAGAACTCTGACAATCTATTTCTTTTTTTAGAAAATACTATACGACGTAAGCTGAACCGTGGTCGTGCCATCACTTGGAAAGTATGGAATCACGATGACGACGAAGAGCCATCACCTGACGGTTTGGATGAACGACTGGAAGAGGAGTGTGCCGAACTTGACCACGAATTGATAGAAGGGCATGAAATCGCCTGTGATGACACTGTTCGCCCCGTATTACACGAAGAGCTGCGCACATGGCAACAGGAAATAGCGACAAAACTTCGGGAGAAGTTCGCCGACAGCTTTGCAGCATTGGAGGCCGCTGAGCAATCTCTTAAATCAGGGAATCATGAGGCTGAAGATATTTGGCGGGATATTACAGAGTACGCTGCAACTGACAGCATGGCTGATACATCCTTCTGGAGCCGGAAAACAGAAGAGCTTGCTAACGATGCCGATCTTCACCCCATTCGCTCGGATCTTCAACAGCAGTGGCGGCTTTCCTTGGAGTTTAGACGCAACGAATATTACCAGAATGAAATTGACCGGAGGCGAACAGAGCTTCTGAAAGAATTGAATGGCCGCCTTGTCGCCATGCAAGAAATTGCCAAAGTAGCCGGTGAATTGGGCGTCGTGTCTGGCTTATTATGGGATCAGACAAAAGGTTTAGGCGCGCGATCAGATTTGAAGGTACTTCAGGACTTGGCCAATTATCTCAAAAATAATGAGGGTGTCCGTCGTCTGTGTGATCTGCTTGGTCGGATGCGCCGTTATAGTGCATCACAGCGGATTGAGCTGATTAAATCCACAACGACATATCAGTTTACCGTTCCAGATGTAGAGGCAAAATCCGAGATTATCGGCATAACACAAGGCCGTGACATCGACCATATCCTGCCGCAGGAACTGGCACTGCTGGCTGACCCGGATACAGAAATCCTCTTTGACCTGAAATTTGCCGAAGGGCGACTGATGAGCTTTGACTATGCCGGATCAATTGAGAAGTCATACGATCATGAGTATGATGAAATGGCGCCAGTAGAGGAAGAAGACAAGCTCGGCCCAATGATTATCTGCGTCGATACGAGCGGCTCTATGAGCGGAGAACCTGAGAATGTAGCCAAGGCGATTACACTGGCACTGGCAATGAAATCAATTGAACAGAAGCGCAACTGTTACCTGATTTCATATTCGACTTGTATTGAAACTCATGACCTTACCTCAAATCGAGGATTGCCTGAACTGCTCAAGTTCCTTGAAAAATCATTTGGAGGTGGCACTGATGCTGCACCGGCATTACACCATGGCATGAAAATGATGAAGGATGAAAGCTACGAGAGGGCTGATCTTTTGATGATATCAGACTTTGCAATGCCGGATATAACGTCGGAGCTGAAGCAACAGATACAGGCGGCACGAGATCGGAAGTGTAAGTTTTATGCGCTGAATATCTACTCGTTATTCAGCTTCGGTCAATACTTTCAGCATCACATAGAGTTTGACGCCGAATGGCAGTATGATCCAAAGACGATGGGGATTAAAGAACTGTCTCACCTTGTTGAGACTGTGTAGCTAAGATGCTTCAAGATGCTTGCAATGGCATCAGTAAATGATCAATCCGTTTGAAGGCGTTCTGGAGTCAAAATGTGTATTTCAATCCCTACGCCACTGGAGATATAGCAGTGCCTTATTATTACCCCCCTGTCGATTTCGTTAAATCTTTCACCATCGAAAAACCCGGTGATCATGCTGAATTAAAGGTTTTGAAAGCTCTCCGTTCACTCAACGATACCTGGCACATCTTCCACGGCATCGAATGGCGCACGTTAGAGAAACATGGAGAACGGGTCGGCGAGGTTGATCTGATCCTTTTTAACCCTGACTATGGCATCCTCTT
>CAIRBT010000094.1 GCA_903876875.1 uncultured Geobacteraceae bacterium | reverse complement strand
TAGTCCGCATCAAAGCCGGAACGCTCCAGTTGGACGGAAACATTCTGGCTGACGGCAGTAAAGGCAACTATGTCGGTGGCGGCGGCAGTGGCGGCGGCATCAGAATAGATGCCGGTACGCTGTCCGGCACCGGCTTTGTCTTTGCTCGTGGCGGCGGTGCCGATAACAATCGCGGTGGCGGAGGTGGCGGTCGAATAGCCGTTTACTACGGTTCGATGACGCTTCCGACAGCCAACCTGCTGGCATCCGGCGGCAATACCGGGATCAACGGCGGGGCCGGCACGATCTATCTGAAGGACAATGCGAACCCTCTCGCCGACCTGATCATCAACAACAATGGATACGACTCTTGTACCGGCTCAACACGCTTAACCTCTATCGGCCATGGAAAAGCTTCTATCATAACCTACGACAGCCTGATCTTGAATGGCGCAAACTGGACGCCGGGAGCATTTACCGACATGAGGATAAACCCGAACATCTCCCAGGCGAAGTATTTCACAATCAAAGATAACTCGGTGGATACCATCTTCATTGACCCGATGGAAGGGTATCTGAACCAGTTTGCGAACGCAGGCGATACGTTCAGCGGCGTGTTTGCCCTGAACTCCCTGTCAGTGCTCGGCAAGGCCCATCTCGTCACCGATGAACAGCTCAACGTCGTCGGTGATGCGACGATCGACAATGCAAGCGTTGTGGCGGGAGAATTGTACGCAGGCAGAACATTGGTGACCAACGGAGGTCTATTTAAAAAACAGTAATTATTCATTGTTGTTGCGACTTATTACTAGTAAGTTTCTCTTATCCCCTGTGTAAAAGGGGGGATTATTACAAATTAACAACAGAATCTCTTACAAAAGTCCAAAACGATGTCAATCCGGCAGGCTTTAGACCGGAATCCAGATTCTAACTATCAAAAAAGCCTGGATCCCCGATAAAGGCATTCGGGTATGACAATTTATTTGCAACCGGCTCAACATTTTTTCATTTCACGAACCAGACGAGGAGATAACGGGTATGGGGCGTACAGCGAGGAATAACAGAGAGCGTCAATTGATACGGGGAGAGATGCCAGTCCGGGTAATGCTGCTGATGATGCTGGTCACGCTGTTATTTACCGGGACAGCATTTGCTTATGGCGACCAGACATTTTTCGAGAGCAAACGTTACGAACGCGCCCAAGGGAAACCGGCCACCTTTACCAACACCTTCAACGGCTGCGCTTCAGCCACCCAAGCCACCATTACCGTGCAGAACGGAGCTGGCAAGAATTCCAGCCTGACTTCTGCTGTGATAACGCTTAACGGCAAGGATCTGTTCACTGAAGCTGATTTCAAAAACCAGACCTTGACACTGCAAAAGGCGATTACCCTCAAGGCCGGCACCAATACTCTTAATATTCAGTTAAAAAGCGGCGGTCAGAAAGAAACTCCCTTTCTGATTATTACCATCACGGGTAAATCATGCGGCGGCACTGACACCACGCCTCCTGTTATGATTGCTCCCCAGCCTGCTGACGGCACTCAGCTCAACACGTCCCGTCCGGCCATTTCGGCATCATACGCCGATAACAACGGCGGCTCGGGGATCGACACCACCACGGTGAAAGTAACCCTGGACGGCGTCGACATCACTCCGGCCTGCACTGTTACGACAAGTGCTGTTTCCTGTCTCCTCGCCAACAATCTAGCTGATGGCCTTCACTCCGCCACGGTGACTCTCTCCGACCTGTCAAAAAACCTGGCTTCCTACACATGGCACTTCACCACCGACACCACACCGCCACGGGTCACGTTGACGTCGCCACAGAACGGCCAATATCTGAACAATACCAGTATTACTGTTACCGGAACCATAGATGACCCGTTGGCAACTGTTACCGTTAACGGCGTTGTCGCCATCATAACCGGCACCACCTACAATGCCGCTGATGTGCCGTTGGCAGAGGGTTCCAACAGTATCATCGCCGTGGCCGAAGATCCCGCCGGTAACAGAGACATTGCCATGGCCACCGTCAAACGGGACACCATCAAGCCGCAGATCCTGATTGCTACCCCGGCTGATGGTCTGCTCACCAGAAACCCGCTGCTTACCATCAGCGGCAACGTCAGCGAACCGGTCGCCACTCTCACCGTCAACGGCGCAGCCGTAGCGGTCGCCGCCACTGCTCCCTACGCCTTCACCTGCCCGCTCACCCTGGCCGAAGGACAAAACAGTCTTGCCTTCGAAGCGATTGACCGGGCCGGTAATAAAGGAAATTTCGCCCTGACCGTCACCCGGGACAGCACACCGCCTATTGCGCCGATTTTGAATTCGATTGTCACACCGACCCGTATTGCAACAACCACCGTATCCGGGCAGGCCGAACCGGACTCAACGGTTACACTGTTCAATAACGGTCAACTGATCGCCACGCTCAAGGCCGATGCCACCGGGCTGTTCACCGTTCCGGCGGTAATCCTGATTGAGGGGAACAACTTGATAACAGCCACCGCGACCGATGTGGTCATGAACGTTGGTCCGTTTTCCGTTCCCTTGACGGTCGTACTGGATACCAAACCACCGGTCATCACCATCAGCGCACCGCAGCCCGGTGTCATCGTCGGCACCCCACAGGTTACCATCACCGGTACGGTTGACGATGCCGAGGCAACTCTGACGGTGGGAGACGCTCCAATTACCCTTACCAACAAAAGCTTCTCTGTTGCCTACCTGCTTTCCGACGGCGACAACACCGTTCAGGTGAAAGCGGTGGACAAGGCGGGTAATGAAGGGACGGCAACCGTGCTGATTACCTTGGACGCCCAACCGCCGGTGGTAACCCTGTCTGCACCAACCACGGCCACGGCCGGCACCGATGTGCAGATCAGCGTCAATGCCAACGACAATCGAAGTTTAAGCCTGATAGATCTCAGTGCCGACGGTGCAACACTCTGGTCTGCTTCACCTACCGGTGCTACCGCGGAACAGGTAGCATCCTTCCGACTCTCGCCGACGCTCATTCCCGGCGCTACCGTTACGGTACGGGCCACTGCTCTGGATACCGTCGGCAACAGTGGCAGTGCTACGGCTATCATTACTATCGACAGAGGTGCTGATGGTTCCGGTTGGTTACAGGGAAAGGTGCTGGACGACAGCCGAGGTTTGCCGCTGGAAGGAGCGCAGATCAGTGTCACCGACGCCAAGGGGCAGCAACAGAACTTAACCACATTAGCGGACGGCAGCTGGTACTTTGAAACCGCTTCCGGTTTGTCTCTGGTCGAGATTGCTAAAGGTGGCTTCACCACGGCCCAGCGTGAGGTAACAGTACGTCCCGGCCAGCGCACCACTGTGCTGGACAGTCGTCTGACCCGCATCGACGGCACGCTGCATGCCGTTGGTGTGGTTGGCGGAACAGTACATACGAATGTCGGGACAGGTGCAAAACCAGCCGTGACGGTTGATATCGTCATCCCGGCTAATGCCCTGTCGGTACCGGCAGATCTCCGTCTGACTCCGCTCTCCAATCAGGGACTCATCGCTTCGCTGCCGCTCGGTTGGTCGCCGTTGGCCGCTGTCGAGCTGCACCTGCTTGACCCGATCACTGCCGTTGCTATCGACCCGCAGCCGCTGACCGTACCGGCTACTCTGACCCTGCCGCTGCCAACAGGACTGGGTGATGCTGCCCTGAATGCACAGTTGGTTCGTTATGACAGCAGCAGCCGCAGCTGGCTGGCGGTTGCCGAAGTTGCCATTGCCGACAAGGCAACGACCGTTGCTGCTCAAATTAGTCAACCCGGCCAATATACACTTGCCCTGGCCGATCCGGCACCTCTCAATCCGCCGCCCCCAACAGCAGGCCGGCAACTGGCTGCTGCCTCTCTTACCGCCACCGACTTCAGCCATATCACGACCGCTGGTCGGGTCGTCCCCCAGGCGGCTCCTCCCAGTCTCGGCCTGCGCGCTGCCGGTGATCTGCTGCTGGTCGCCAAAGCTGATGCCGCCACCGCTCCGGCTCCTATCTCCGGTTTGGTGGTTAATGCCCGTGTCACCGAGAAGTTCGACCTGACGAGCGGCAGCACCCTGCAACCGAATGCCACTACGCAGGACATCGTACTCTATCGCGTTCCTTGTGCCACCTCAATTTCCGGCGGGGTAACCGTACCTCCCTTCGACTCCGCTCAGGGGCCTGTATTGAGAACTACCTTCCCGGTAGCGCCGTCGCGCGACTTCACCATCGTTGATCTGCTGCTCGGCAAGATCAGCATCGATATCACTCAGCCTGACAATAGCGGTGGGGTCATGGTAGGTGCTGACGGCGCCCGACTGTTACAGCCGGACGGTACGGCCCTCAGCATCCCTGTTGGTGCTTTGACCGGCACAGTGCCGGTCACGGTGACCACACTGCCCGAAGCAACCGTTTCCACCCTGGTGGGAGGCGATTTCCGCCTGCTGCGCGGGGTGGATGTGGCTATAACCGGCAAGTCCCTGAAGAGTAGCTCAACCATGTCAATCCCGGTGCCGGCCGGCTTCAATCCGACGTTGCCGGTGGTTGTCGCGAAGAAGTTTGATGTAAAGGGGGGCAGTAAACTCAAGCTGGTGGGGGTCGGTAGGGTTTTCGGCTCCATTATCTCTTCCGATGCAACCTTCACTATCGGTAACGAAACGATCGCAACCCAGGGCATCACGACATCCGGCCAGTACCTGTTCCTGCAGGCGGTAGCCCCCATCGGTTACGTGACCGGACAGGTTACGGGTGCCACCGCTGCTGCTTTCGCCGGGATTCAGCTTTCCGCTCAATCGGCTACCCTGGCCGACCTGACCGGCGTTAACGGTCAGTATCTCCTTGCTTTGGCAACCGGAGCGCAAACCGTAACCGCCCTCGATACGGTCCGAGGTGATGCTGCTTCGTCTACCGTCACTATCAGCTCCACCGTAAAAGCAATTCTCAACCTGACGGTCAAAATGGTGCCGCCCGCGGTTGCGGCCATCAATCCGGCCAACAGCACAATCAACGTGCAACCAACCGTGCCGGTGGTGGTTACGTTCAGCAAGGCGATGGACAAGGCAACCATCACCAGCAGCACTTTTGTTGTGCGCGATGCCACCAATGTAGTGGTGCCCGGTGTACTCACCTTCAGTGTGGATAACACAACGGCAACCTTCTACCCAAGCAATGCTTTCAACCAGGAGACCCTCTACCGCGTCACCATTGCGGCTATTGTGAAGGATCTGCAAGGTTACCCGCTCGGGCAGGATGTGGTATCATCCTTCACCATCCGCCGCACCACCACGCCGACAATGCCCGCCGCCGGAGCCGTCTCCGGCACCTTCCCGGATGCCGACGGTTTCATCACAGTCACCGGCACCCAGGGGAGTGCTGCGGCGGACAACACGGTGCTCCTGATCAATGACACCACCGGCGAGATTCAGTCGGTTACACCGGCATCCAACGGTTCGTTCACCGGCAAGGTGCATGGCCAGCTGGGGGATCAGATCAAGGTAGTGCTGATGGACTATTCCGGCAATCAGACGACCATTTCGTACCTTACGTTCAAGGGGCCGGATGACAGTTATCTGGTAACTGCCAAAGGTGGCAATATTGAAGGAAGCAATGGAGCTCTGCTGGCGATTCCCGAAGGCGCTCTGGTCGGCTCCACAATCATAAAAGTGACCCCGGTTCAGGAAGCCAACCTGCCGACTCAGCTCCAGACACCCGGTAAATACCTGGGTGCGGTTCACATCGATACCGGCGGCATACCGTTCCAGAAAACGGTGGAAATATCCATCCCGATTCCAACGGGGTTTGATATTAACAATGCCGTATTCATCACCAAGCCGGGTAAAATCTTTAATGCTGACGACACCACCGAACAGGTCTACGAGATCATCGACAGCACCAAAATTGTCGGTAACCGCATTACATCCGCCTGTGATCCGTTCCCGGGTGTATTTGGCGATACGCTGGTATTCACCGACTTCACGGGTTTGGCACCTATCGTCGTGTCCGGCTATGCTTATCAGGACAGGAACGACATGCCCAGCTATCAGGCACCGCCGGATGGTGCGGAGGAAACCCCCACCAAGGATGCCGCCGGCAACCTGACCTACAAATACGATCGCCCCATACAGGGCGCCGTCATCCGTTCGCCGGACGCCGGGAACTATGTCTCGTATACCAACAGCAAGGGTTTCTACGGCACCTTTGCCGCAATGGCCGTTCTCCCCGCCGGATTTACCGGGGATGACGCCAACTGCAAACAGTATCGTCTGACCGCCATTAATCCTCAAACCATGTTCAAGAGCAACTTCGACGGCTATGCCTGCGCTTCACCCTACAACGTGCGCAACGTCAACTTCAAACTGGCGGATAAAGACACCATTCCGCCCGACCGCACCGCGCCGGTCATTACCATGAGCCTCAACGTTGTACCGGGCCAAACCACTGACAAACGGATCGTTGCCGGTACTACGCCGGTCGGCACCAAGCTGAACCTCCCGGTCAGCATCATCGACCAGGCCATGAAAAGTGCCACTCTTACCGTCACCTATCAGGAGACCGGCTCCGGCAGCGGTACGGCAACCCCATATCTGCTGACTCCGCCACCAAACCCGGTACCGTACGCCTTTGTCAAAGAGGAGCAGGCCAACCTCTACCGCTATGACTATCAGGCCGGATTTTCCTCGGGATTCTTCCCCTCCGACAAACCGGGCTACTACACCTTTACCGTGGAGGCCACTGATGCTTCCGGAAACAAGAGCGGCCGCTCCTTGCAACTGCACGTCGTCGCCAACGGCACCGACCTGGGGATGTCAGTGGACGGCCCGCCGCGAGTTGACGCTATCTTCCCGAATGACACGGCAGAAGATGTTATGGTTACATCGCAGATAGTTGCGACCTTCAACGAACCGGTGCAAAACGCTGAAACCAATTTCAAACTGTACGACATGGATGACCCCAACAATCCGCAACTTGTCCCTTCATCGGTCATAGTCGGCATTGAAGGGGCACGGATGCAGGCAACCCTGATACCTGGCGGCAACCTCTATTACTCCAGGAAATACAAGGTTGTGCTTACCACCGGCATCAAGGACATCGCGATAAACCCGTCATCCCCCACCCCACCCCCCGGCGGAGACGGGCTGTACACCCTGCAAAATGAATTTGTCTCCTACTTCACCACCAAGGTGCCAAATGCCTATGACCTGGCCACCAACCAGCAGTTCAGTGACGGTAGGGACGTTGACCTGTACACTTTTACTGACACCAACAACGAAACCGATACCTACGCCTATGTGGCTGCAGGGAACAAAGGGTGGCGCATTGTCGATGTCACCGACCCGGCCGAGCCGGCCACCATCTTCACGGCATCAAGCGCCTGTGTACCCAATGCAACCAGCGACTGCCGTTATGTCGGTCCTCAATCCAACTTCCGCAGCGTCGCCGTGCATCCCGACAAAAACAGGGCTCTCATGGCCATGACCGAAAACATCACCTTTACCGACGGCAACCAGTACGGCTACGTTCGCTTCTACGACCTCTCGTCCGCCCCGGGCAATCCGCCGATAATCGGCCGGGAGAAGCTTGCCGAAGCCTACAGTGGCATTCCCGGCAGAGTTGCCCTGTGGGGTGATTACGCCGTGGTATCCACCGCCGTGGCCGGAATTCAGATCGTCAACATCAGGGAGGCTATCAAAAACCAAGCAGACGGCAAACCGTCGAACGGCTCCAGCATTGCCGGGATATTGAACACAGAAAACCTGGGCTATGGCTCGCCCAATGACCTGGCCATCTGCAACGAGCGAAGTGCCGTCTTCACCACCAACCCCGGCTATCTGCTGACGGTCGATCTCAACCTGCCGACTGATCAGCAAAGTGTGGACACCAACATGCCCTTCCTGCCGGTGGTAATCAGCCCATTCAGGCCGACTGGCTACAGCTTTACCCGCGTGGGCGTTGCCAGCGGATTTACCTACACTGACTCTAGCGGCATTGAACAAACCATCAACCTGGCGGTAACCGGCACCACACAAGGCAAGGTCAACACCCTAGACCTCAGTGACCCGACCAATCCGCGAATCATCGGCACGGCAACACAAGCTGACGGCACACCGGTGACGGCCTATGTGCGTGACATTTCGGTCAGTAAAGACGCCGGTCTGGCTTATGTCACCACCTACAACGCCATTCAGGTTTACGACATCAAAGACCCGACCAAGCCGAGGCTGCTTAATGAAATAACCAGCCTGCCCGACCCGAGCGGTGCCACTGATCAATACGGCAATCCGGTTATGATCCCGATCGGCGAGACTCCAGCCATCATCGAAAAGGGCGGATGGGTGTATCTGGCTAATATGACCAAGGGGATAAGGACACTGGATCTGGATCCGGTGGAGCTGACGCTTGAGACCAACTCGATCAAACTAGCCACCAGATTAAGTGGCCAAGCACTTAATGACGAAGTCTATTTTACCTACAACCTTAATGGATTGAGTGGCTTCGAACCTGCCAGATCCATGATTTACCTCTTGGAAGATGGTAAAGAGATCTGGAGTAAGAGCGGGATACCGACCGTTCAGGGGAGTCATGTAATACGCTACACAGCTCAAGAGCTTGGGCACACATTCGATGTAACCAAAAAATATGAAGCCAAAGTCATCTTTGGCCGGATAGACAGTGCCAATACTGTCATTAAGAAGATGCCCGATCCTGAAGCAATAGTGCGGGTACCGATTGAATGGCAGGCGTTAGCTACTGACTACAACCGTGATGGCCGGATTGATGCGACAGATCTTGATTATGCTGCCAAGGGGAATATCGACAGAACAGCTGATCCGGCAACGGGAGGCTTTCCGGAAGCAGCGAACAAGTTTTACTTCTGGATTAATGACAACGCGGATTTTGATGACACAACTGGCGACAGTATACCAGGTAGCGGCAATGACTTCAAGAAAGGCTCGGTTCAAGGCACACGCGATTTGGTTGACTACTTTCCGGTAAAACTTGACATTAGTGATCTGCTGCAAAAACTTCCTTCGGACCAGTACACCTACACACTCAAACAGATAAATGCTGCTGTGAACTATGTGGATACGGTGATGGGAAGCGAAAAAACAAAGAATTATCTGACAGATGTTACATCAGCTAAATCACTGGAGAGTTCAGCAAAAACGTGGATCAATGACAACGGAGTAAAGCTGGATAACGCCTTTCTTCAGGCATTGCTGGCGAATAACGAAAGAGTAATTCTTGTGGACGGAAGAGCTGCGACAAGAAATCCCCTGGTGCTTGAGGTATGGAAAACAGATAAAAAAGATGTTGCTTTCAGAACGGAACTGCCGCTCAGTATTGCTGGCGTGGAGCAGATGTTTCGGCATAAGAACCTGATAGAAGAATTGTATAACATAGAAACGATTTCTGGTCCATTAATTGCTGGTCACAATGCGCCAAGCGATGCAAAGGATCGCGGCGCGCCCAATAGACTCGGCAATAATAGTGACGGATTCACTAACGTTGAACACTTTAAAGGATTTGATGCAAAAAATGACGGAAAAACTTTTATCCATGTCCATGGCTACAATGTTAATGGGCAGGATGCACGTGGAGAACAAGCCGAGGTGTTTAAACGTCTCTATTGGTCCGGCTCAAATGCAAAGTTCTGGGGAATTACTTGGTATGGTTGGGACTCGCAGAATGCATTGAAACGTGCTCCGAATTACCATGTCAACGTCCGTCATGCCTTCGATGCCGGGAGAATGCTGAAAGAATTTGTGAAAACTCAAGCCATTGGCACGGCAACTTTCTCTGCCCACAGCCTGGGAAATATGGTTGTATCAGCGGCAATTCAAAATGGTATGCCATATGCCCATTACATAATGGCGAACCCGGCCGTTGCGGAAGAAGCCTATGTTCCTGTCTCTGACTACGAAGGCGAAGCGTGGGGCGAGTCAACAAGGCCGTTGATGTGTCATCCGGATTGGCTCTTTCCGCGAGGATCATCGGTTCCGTATCAGCCGTTTCTCTGGCAATCGGAATGGTATGAACTATTTCCGGGCACAGACACTCGCAACACGCTTACGTGGCGCAATATGTTCGACAAAGTACGTACTGATCTGAAAAATTACGCCTTTTTTTCGCCGACCGATCAAGCGTTTCGGCCGTTTGATTTGACGATACCGGAAATTGATGCGGCGGAGACAGTTGATGATTATAAGAAAGAGAAGAGCGACAGCACGATGATGGGGACGATCCTATTGAACTGGTTTCATGATCTTATACATGGTACTGATGAGGTAGGAACATACGCTTTTACATTTAACGAATTTATCAAGGGGACTGAATTGACTTCATGGATACTAAATGCGGATGGCCTTTATGGCGGATGGGGGTTCAACCTGAATCAGCACGATGGTTATTACAAAAACGTTTGTACTAATCTGGGTGACGGCGATTCCTGTGAATCCAAATTCATAAAGCCGGAAGAAGCAAACGTGCTTGATCGTGATCCTGTGGGCAGTGATCCCGGCAGAAATATCTTGCAAACCAAGCCGCTTTTCGACAGGAGCAATCCGGATAACAGTAGTCTCTTTGCCACTACGTTTGACAACAGCAAAGTGACGACGGCACTGAAGGAGCGGCTGTTGGCCAACGAGATACCGGTGCTCACCTTTGCCGTGGGGCATCGTGGGACCAGCAAGTTTGACAGAGACAGAAACATCAATATCCGGGCAAAATATATCCCGGTTGGAACACCGTGGCCGAGAGGTGCAAAAGATCGCGATTGGCGCCACAGCGATGCGTTCGATGTCGCTTATCCGTATGTTTTTGAACTGTACGATGACTGGGTAAAAATATCTATCGGAGGTGCTTTATGAGAAAAATGTATCGT
>CAIRBT010000093.1 GCA_903876875.1 uncultured Geobacteraceae bacterium | reverse complement strand
TTGTTCGAGGTCAAATTCGGATGATGCAACCTGCCACGGCGATGACAAGCCAAGGGCCAGATGAAAAAGTTCAGTATCTCTCATAGTGAAGTCTTGTTTATCATTTTCAAGCACCAATCAGCAAGCGTTTACCCATTTGCGGTAGCGAGGAGCCAGGGTTGCATCTCGCCCTTTGCAATGGCAACCGCCTCTTTCATGCTCTGGTGTAGTTGTTCAAAAAGTTCTTTATCCATGACGTTCCAACTCCTTTACCAATGCCTTGAGGATTGCTACCTGTTCAGGTTCCAAGTTCTCTTTCTTTGCCTTGGTGTATGCCAACAGCATATAAGTCTTATGCTTTGATGTCTGCCAGTACACTTGATTCTGCCGAAGATGGACTTTCAGAGTCTGGCGCAAGGGTTGCCCGCACACTCCCTCCGAACTCTATCTTGCAGTCATGTATTGGCAATTTAGGTAAGATTGGCCTGGTCGAACAACAGCGCATCGTCACCATCCTTGACGAAGCCTTTGACGGCATCGCCACAGCCAAGGCCAACGCCGAAAAGAACCTCCAGAACGCCCGTGCGCTGTTTGAAAACCACCTGCAAGCTGTCTTTTCAGAGCAGGGTGAGGGATGGGTAGAGAAGCCACTTGATACAGTGGCTGAAATAATCAATGGGTACGCATTCAAGTGTACAGATTTTTCACCAGCAGAAGGTGCAAAGAGTATCACAATTACAAATGTAGGTGTCAGAGAATTTGTCAGCGAAACTGACAATTACTTACCAAGTAGTTTTGTTGCAAAATACCCTGCATTTTCTGCGTGATCCAAGGAAGCATAGTCATAGCATTAACTCGAACTATTATATCTGGTGGCTTGAAGGTCGCCATTGTGCCAGAAGAATATAATCGTGCTCTGTTGAATCAACGTGTCGCAACTATTCAACCAAACCAATCTCTAATATCAGGCAATTTCCTCTTTTCATATCTTTCAACTCAATCCGTGGTCGATTACGTGACACAAAAAGTAAATACGTTGATGCAACCGAACTTATCTATTACAGACTTGAGAGCTATGCCAATACCTCTGCCACCTGTTCATGAGCAAAAGAGGTTATCAGAAGAAATTTCAAAACTCGGAGAGCATACTCAACACCTAGAAACCATCTACCAGCAGAAACTCTCTGCACTGGACGCATTAAAGAAGTCGCTACTGGATCAAGCCTTCACCGGTCAGATATAGCGTACTTCCATGAACGAAGCCGAAACCAGAGCCGAACATATTGACCCCACACTGGATGATTACATCTAATCTACACCTCCGATGATCGTGTCATGGAGGGTGAAGTAGAATTCGGCAATATGGGAGGGCATAAGATCCCCCATCACGGAATTAAGTAAACTGTCCCCCGAATTCCCGCTCCGTCAGTATGCCGGTTAGCCATATGCCTTGATTAAATCATACTCCGGCTAAAGCTTGAATTGCTTCACGAGACGCTGTAATTCCTCCGCGTTGCCGTTAAGATGGGCCGCTGCCAGAGCAGATTCCTGCGCACCATGCGATGTTTGCTGTACAATACCGGTTATCTGCTGCATGTTACGGGAAATTTCGGTGGTTGTGGCGGTCTGCTCTTCAGCTGCAGTGGCTATCTGGTTGACCTGCATGGCGACATGATGTACCTGTACCAGAATGTCCTGAAGAGCTTGTCCGGATTTTGCTGCCTCTGATGTGCCTGTTTCAACCTGCTGTACACCCTGTTCCATAACGGCAACGGCATCCCCGGTTTCGCGCTGGATGGTCTTGATCATTTCACTGATCTCTTTGGTGGCACGGGTAGTGCGTTCCGCCAGGGCACGAACTTCGTCGGCGACAACAGCAAAACCTCGCCCCAGGTCGCCCGCTCTGGCGGCCTCAATAGCAGCGTTCAATGCCAGAAGGTTGGTCTGGTCAGCGATATCTTCAATGGTGCCGATAATGGCACCAATCTGGTCTGAACGATCCCCCAGTTTTTCAACCGTTCTGGCAGATTCCTTAACTTTTGATGCAATCTGTTCCATAATGGCAACCGTGCGTGCAACAACTTCCGCCCCGTCACCAACTGACTGTGAGGCATGTTGCGCACCTTCTGCCGCCATCTGACAGTTTTGAGCAATGCCTCCGGAGGTTGCCGACATCTCTTCGTCGGCAGCGGCAACCGTTGCCGACTGGGCGACGACCTCTTCAGCTTCTGTGGCGATACGCTCGGCGATTAGTTTGACCTGTGACGCTGATGCGGAAACATCTTGAGAAGCGATGCCGATCTTGCCCAGCAAGGATTTCAGTGAATAGGCCATTCGTTGAATTCCCTGCGAAAGCTGTTCTACTTCGTCAGCTGTTGTCTGATGATTTTCAGCATCATTAAAACGGACATTTCTAAAATCACCGGAAGCCAGCAGCTCTGTTTCAGCAACAGCCGCCTGCAATGGCAGAGAAATCCAGCGTTTTACAATGATCATAAACAACATCACAAGCGCAATAACGACCAGTAGCGTTGCACCTATCATGGCATTTCGCAATACTTTTGCCTCATCATTCAGTTCATCCAGATATGAACCACCGGCAATAATCCAGTTCCATTCCTTGAAGTGCTGGAAAGCAACCAGCTTTTCTCTTGAGGATGTTTCATTAGCCTCCTTATTGGACCATGGATAGCGAATGATTCCATCCTTACGCTTGAGTATTTCTTTAATAAACTCCCGGCCATCAGCATCCTTTGAATCAACAATGTTTGTGCCTTCCTTGGCAGGGTGAATAATAAGTTTTCCCGCATCTTTCCCTTCTTTTGCGTCAAGGACGTAATAGTAGCCGGTATGACCGATCTTGATACTGCGTATTTTTTCTTTCAGGACCTTAAAACCATCCGTAAAATCGAAACCAATGAAGAGAACGCTGATTACATTTCCCCCTGCGTCCGTAATTGGCTGATATTTGGTCATGTAATCCTTACCGAACAGTGTGGCTTTGCCGGTAAACGCTTCCCCTTTCAGGAGCCCCTGATAGGCCGGATGAGTTCTATCCAGAGCAGTACCGATT
Organism: uncultured Geobacteraceae bacterium; assembly: GCA_903876875.1. Taxonomy (GTDB): domain Bacteria; phylum Desulfobacterota; class Desulfuromonadia; order Geobacterales; family Pseudopelobacteraceae; genus JACRCG01. The sequence continues at coordinate 15,320 of CAIRBT010000093.1, read as the reverse complement.
GCCCGACTACCATCCTCTTTTTTCAGCGAGGTGCTGATACGGATAAAATCATCACCGGAACGCACAAAGACCGTCCCTACGGCTTTGGTCATGCTGGTAAATGTATCGACAATTTCTGTATTCAGATTGAGTGTGGTCTTACCATTGGTAAGAAGCGGGGTCTGCTTGTCCCCGATGGCAACGGTCTTGGCCGGATCAAGTGTGAATGTGCCCGGAAAATAGCTGCTGAAAACAGAGTTCATTTTGCCGGCGCTGTCCGAAAGGGCAGCATGGTACGATGACATGACACTGCAAAGCAACGACACCTGCTGAGTCAAATTCCGTACGGTTTGCTTTTCCAGTCGTTTCGTCAGAAACATGGTCATCGTTTGGGTAAACAATGCCATGACAATTACTATCAGCAGAGCTTGAAGTAAGGAAAGACGGATACCGAGTGAATATTTTGCAGGTTTTTTCATGCAGATATCTCCTTTAATACATACGTTCGAAATAGTGGACTGACGACCAATCAGACGTTGGTCGTCGGCACGAAAAGAAAGCTTGTTGGCAGTACTTGATGCCCCCCCTGCACCGCGTGGTCGTTTAATGGCACCTAACAGTAGATGTGCAGCACAACAGTGGGACAACCAGTGTGGGAAATGAGAGCATTAAATTACACTAGTATTTGGCCTATTGTCTATAGAATGATGCACTAATTCTAACTTAGCTTCATTAATTAGCGACGGATTGTCATTCAGGCATTATCATTGACAGCCATTCTTGAAGAGCTCCATATACCCCCTCAGAGCTGATGACACGGAAGCACCACTTGCCGCTGGCAGACGCAAAAGCTATTATCCGCCAAATTGCTTTTCTTCATGGGCAGGGTGGTGTTGCTATTGCTCGCTGCTTGAATATTTCAGGTACCGGGGTAACTGTCGCCGCTGAGCGGGGTAAGAATCTTTTTGAAAACAGACCGGAACTGAGAAGGTTCACAGCTCAAAGCAACAACCATATGGTTTCAAGAAATGACACTTTTAATCATCTTTAACCGCTTTGAGAGTGCCGGTTGTGAAATCCCGAGCAGTCTGGCCGCAATTGTTTGGTTTCCTCCTGCTCGTTCCAAAGCTTCCAATACAAGAAAAGTAGCGGCATCAGTAAATGTTGGCAGTTCTTCAAACGCTGAAAATGGTGCACATACTGGTGAAAACTGGTTTGCTCTACTCTCCGGACGAATGCGCCCCACCACGTTGGCAAACGGCTCAATCATAAGCTGCCGGTCATGCTGTTGACTGACTGCATCATAGACCAAACCTTTCAGTTCACGTACATTGCCGGGAAAACGGTAGCCGGATAGCAGTGAAATAAGCCCTTTGGGTATGGTTGGTCTTAATTTCCCCAGCGTGCGGGACGCCTCCTCAACAAAATAATCCAGCAGGAGCGCAATATCGGAGCGCCGCTCCCGGAGAGAAGGAAGTTGTACTTTATGGGTACGCAGACGGAAATAGAGGTCACGACGGAACGTACCGTTTGCTTCGCGTTTGTCGAGATCCTGGTGGGTTGCGACAATGACCCTCGCCTTAATCCGCTTGGGAAGGTCACTACCGAGTGGAAAATACTCTCCTTCCTGTAGTAGTCGCAGTAACTTTACCTGGGAGGCTATGGAAAGATCGCCGATTTCGTCAAGAAACAGGGTGCCATCGGCGGCCTCCTCGATCATGCCCCGTCGCGGCTGCTCGGCTCCGGTATAGGCACCACGAATGTGACCAAAGAGGGTGTCCGCAAATACCGTATCATCAAGACCGGCGACGTTGACGCTCACAAGTTTTCCCCGGCAGCCACTTAAGACGTGAGCGGCACGAGCAACCAACTCCTTGCCAACACCACTTTCACCGGTAATCAACAGCGGTTGCGGACTTTTAGCAACCGCTTCCACATAGGCAAACAGTGAATACATGGCCCGATCATTGGTCACAATAGCATTAAAAGCTTCAGGATGGCGAATCAACGGTGCATTAAGACGACTGGCCATCTCGCGGTGGTCACGCTGCAACTCCTGCATCCGCACGGCCCGCAGCACACCGCCGACTATGCGATCCTGATCGTCTGTTTTCACGAAATAATCAAAAGCACCTTTGCGCATGCAGCGCACAGCAGTTTCAAGCTGGTTCATGCCGCTTACCACAATAGCGATAATATCAGGATGGCACTCGGCAATCTGCACCAGCAGCTCTTCTCCGGACAAATAAGGCATAGTCAGGTCAAGCAGTACCAAGCCGATATTTCCCTGGTTCAGGAGTGCTGAGACCTGGCGGCTATCACAACAGGTAGAGATGTTGCTGATACCGGCACAGCTTTCCAAAGTCAGTGCCAGTGAACTCAGCCAGTCCGGTTCATCATCCACGAGTAACACGCCGAATTCCGGATAGAGATTTGTACTCATCTTGTCTGCTCCTTATTGTAGACAGGCAGTGTCAGTGTCACCACCGTTTCACTGCCAGGGTTGGATGTAAATATCAGCATGCCGCCGTGCTCCTTAACAATTCCTGCTGAAACGGACAGGCCAAGACCGGTACCACCGCTCTCACGCTTGGTCGTAAAAAATGGATCGGTCAGCCGTGCCAGATGTTCAGGTGCGATACCACTTCCCTCATCCAGAAGACGAAAGGTTATCGTGGTACGAGCGATGTCACAGAATGTCTCAAGCTCGATGGCACCTTCAGCTTCTGATAACGCCTGACAGGCGTTCAGGATCAGATTAACCAGCACTTGTTCGATGCGCTGGGCATTTCCACAAAACGGGGGGAGGTTCTCACCGTAAGCGACACTGAAACGGCTGGTGGCCTTGTGTATGGTCGGTTCTACCAAACGGACTGCAGCCTGGGCAATACTGTTCAGATCGACGATTTCACGGCAAGTGATCTCCCCCTGCCGGGCAAAATCCTTCAAATCATCGACAATGCGTTTGATCCGCTTTCCTGCATCCTGAAGCTTATCCAGACTACGGGGAATCTCCTCACGCATGCGTGAATAGGGGAGTCCACCACAGGTAAAATCACCGTTGTCAGCGTAATAGTGCTCCATAATTTTAGCTGCATCGGTAAAAAATCGCTTCATTGTTGTTGCTTCCAGAAGGATCAAACCGGTCGGGTTATTGATTTCATGGGCAACGCCGGAGACAAGAATTCCCAGTGCGGCCATCTTGTCGGCCTGCACCAACTGCTGCTGGTTAAGGAGCAGCTCTTCTTCGGCATGGAGTCGCTCCGCAATTTCTTTGGTCAGATCGGCGGTTCGCAGAGCCACCTGACGATGCAGCGTGCGTGACCAGAGGGCAAAAACACCGAGTAGGAGCAGCAGTGGCACAACCACCACCGCAGCATATTTTGCGATAGTAATCAGATCAACCGGACGCGGTTCGAGCACCCCCAGCCATTTATTATAAATTTCCTCATACTGCCCGGTTTTTTTGAGAATCGCCAACCCTTCATTGAGACGGGAAAGCAGTTCGGCATCCCCTTTGTCCACGGCATAACAATAACGATGGGTCGCCACATTGCGTACAACAGGTATCAGGTTGGTAAGTTTCAATTCACGGATCAGATACATCCCCGGCACAATAGCCACCACGGCAAATTCTGTTTTGCCTGCAGCGACCAGACGCATGGCGTCCGCGGGAGTGTCGGTAAGCACCAACTCTGCCCGAGAGCCGCTTTTAACCAAATAGTCATGCATTATTCCCAGGCGGTGAACGGCAACGACACGCCCCGCCAGATCATCCAGAGAGGTAACGGAAGGGGAATCCTTACGGGCAAAGACAGCGTGATTAATAACAGCATGGGGGCTGGAAAAATCAACTTGCCCAGTTCGTTCCTCCGACCAGGACATTCCCTCCAACGCATCAATAGTGCCGTTGTGCAGGGCATTACGCATTTCTGCCCAGCCACCCAGACGAATCTCTACCTTCATCCCCATGACTTCAGCAATGGCATGAGTTATATTAACATTATACCCATTCGGCTGACCATCCTTGTCGATGAATTCATAGGGTGGATAATCGCGATCACCACCGATGACGATCACCCGAGGCTCATGCTTTGGGAGCTGGGCTGCGAAAAGCGGTACGGCACCAGCAAGAAGCAGTAGTGGTAGTATCAGCAGAATACTGCTACCAACAAAGTGAAGCGTACGGGAAGCTGTATATGTTACGGAATAGGACATAGAATCGTTCCCTGAATGCATAATTATTGATTCTACCATACGAACCAGCAGAATATGAAATTGAAAAGGCGACCCAAGCGGCCGCCTTTTTATCAAGACTTTTTTAGGAGCCCCCCCTAATAGAGCAATTTCACCAAAAGATAGCCAGCGGCACACCCGGTGCTGACACCGATTAAACCCGGAATAATAAAGCTGTGATTAATGATAAATTTGCCGATCCGAGTTGTACCAGAACGGTCAAAACCGATACAGGCCAAATCGCTGGCATAGGTCGGCAGAATGAAATATCCATAACTGGCAGGAATGAACGCAAGCATTATCAAGGGATCAACGCCGAGGCTCACGCCCAGTGGGGCCATGGCAGCAATGGCTGCCGCCTGGCTATTGACAAACTTGGATACCACAAACAGTACGATGGCGTAGCTCCATGGCTTGGTTGCCACTACACCGGCTAACGATCCCTTTAATAGCTCAAAATGTGCTTCAAAAAAGGTATCTGCCATCCAGGCCACACCGAAAATGGAGATTACGGCAACCATACCGGCCTTAAATACCGTGCCATTGGTGATTTCCTGGATTTTCCCCTTGCAACAGACCATTAAAATGATTGCTCCTGCCGACAACATCATGATCTGTATGGCCGTATTCATAGAGAGAGTGGTTATTTTACCGCCAACTTTGAATACCGGGCGTAGTTCTGGAAAGGCTCCAAGGAGCACGACTGCTCCGATAGCAGAGAAAAAAAACCATGCTGACCAGTAGGCTTCTTTCGGAAACACCGTATTCAGTAACGTAGAACTTTCGCCATAGATATAGCTTTTTTGTGCCGGATCCTTAATCTTCGCTTGAAACAACGGATCGTTATCCAGATCCTTCCCTCGTGTGAGACTCCAGAGTGCTGCCACGATGACGCCGCAGAATGTAGCTGGAATACTGATGGATAACAACTGCACAATACTGATCGGCACGGTTGATTTTGACATGATGGCAACCATCGAAACAACCGCAACGGAAACGGGAGAAGCACAGATGCCAATCTGGGATGCGATGGATGCTACCGCCATTGGACGTTCCGGGCGGACCCCCTCTTTGATGGCAATATCGTAAATAATGGGGAACATCGTGTAAACCACATGGCCGGTACCACACATGACGGTAAGAGTCCAGGTTGTCACAGGTGCGAGAATCGTAATGTATTTTGGGTTCCGGCGGAGGATTTTTTCGGCGAAACGCATCATCACGTTGAGACCTCCCGCTGTTTGTAACACTGAGGCACAGCCAATGACGGCCATAATGGTGAGCAACACATCAACGGGCGGTTTACCGGGAGCGAGGTGAAAAACAAACGCAAACACCAGCAGACCGAGGCCGCTTATCAGACCGAGTCCATAACCACCGTAACGGGCACCAGCCAACAAACATGCGATGATAACCAGAAATTCGAGTACAATAATGTAGTCCATAATAGTAATCCTCCTTGATAAATGTACTGCATGAGCTTTGATGTGTTCTTCACATGAAGTATAGGTGCCATTTACGGCATCCGTAAGTATATGAGCACAGAGCATGCCAAAACGTATCGCAATGATAAGCTGCAGTTTTTATTAAATATTAAACTAAGCCAGGGAGATATTGAGGGGATTAAATTATAACTACAGGTTATGACTGAGGGAGGAGAATATCGAATTAACACCTATATTACGAGCACTTACGAATGTTTACTCCAATTGTTATCGTTATAATGGACGGTTATAGAAACAGTAATATATCATCGAATTACCATATTCATCGCGTAGTGACCACTATATTGCAGATACCGAAAGAAGCATCTCCAACTCATGTAGTTCCAAGTCCGTCAGAATCACCGGCTGCATCCGTGCTCCTGAAACTACCGCTCGCGGGTTTTTCAGCCAACGCCTTAACTCAGAAATATTCCAACTTTTTCCGGATGTCAGCGTTCCAGGATAATAGGGGGTGAAGATGCCTGTCAAATTTGGCCCCACCTCTCCTTTTCCCAAGGCACCACGACGGGTAGTGAGTATTTTGTGACAGTGGCCACATTTTTGAGAGAAAATGTCGTTCTTTTTGGTGCCGGAATCCGTAAAATGCACAGATACCGGCTCGGTGCGCGGCTTTACACCCGACTTTGAACCGGCAAGGACACTGTTGACCAGTTCCGTTATCTGCCCGTCATCCAGTGTAAAATCAGGCATATTCGCAACCGGATACCGAATTGAATGGGCCAGTTCGCGGGGAGTTCTCAGGATGGCCACATTGTCAAGACTCGCCGCCACTCTGTTCCCCACACCGGCACTCACATGACAACGACGACAGCCACACCGAACCAGTAAATATTCACCCACCTTCCGCTGCCCGGCATCCATGGTCATAAAGCGTGCATACTTTCCCTCCCGAAAACCGGCATGGGCAATATTCTTGCGGTCGGACAGAGGATTACCGAGATGACAGGAAGTACAATCCCCCCCCCGGTGGGGAGCATGACAGGAAAGACATAATTGCCTGCTCTCCCCTCCCCACACCGCTGTGACACCCATTACCATAATCGCTATCAAGAGACGAAAGACCAGTTTGCCCCCCTGAAACAGCACGCGATAATTGTTACGACCACTAAAAACAGCACCACCAGAATCGTTCCGCTGTTGACACACTTTTGATTCCCCGGAAACCAGCGTGCCCGAAGCGAAGGGGTGCCGCCGGGAAGCCAGGGAAGCAGTACCATGACGATGACCAGCAGGATAACCGGGTAGATCATGTAGGAAGACCAACTGACCACCTCCTGTATCCAGAGGAGAAACCAGGCTGATTTTGCCGGATTAGGAGTTATCGCCCGGTTGGCCTGTTCCTGAAGTGGGGCGGGAATCAGAGCCGCAAGAAGGAGAAGTACCAGCACCAGCGAATAGAGTGATACTTTTATGATCCAGAAAAAGTGCGGAGAGCTTTTGACATATCCATGTTTCATAAATAGGGAAGTACCCCTTTATTTTTTCTCACGCGATAAAAGTGAAGAAAGGATAGCAACAGCAAACCGAGAGGAATTATGACAATGTGCAGGGCATAAAAGCGGAGGAGAGATAACACCTCACCAACGCCATCGGGCACCAGCAGTGACCGGAGAAAAGAACCGCCCGGAACAGTTGCCAACAGCTCCATGCCGGTCTGGGTCGCCCAGAATGCCAGCTGGTCGAAGGGCAACAAGTAACCGGTATAGGACTCAAAAACCGTCAGAAAGAGCAGCAGGCAGCCGATGACCCAGTTACGTTGCCGAGGCTTCTGATAGGCACCGGTCAGAATCACCCGCAGCGTATGAAGCAGTAACAGTATCAGCATGGTGTGGGAGGTAATACGGTGCAGGGAGCGCAGGTACTTACCTCCCCAGACCGATGATTCCAGAAACAGGATGGAGTTGAATGCCCTTTCTGGTGTGGGAATGTAGTAAACAAGCAGAAGCACGCCACTTGCCAACATAACCAGCAAGGCGGTAAATGCCAATCCCCCCAGGCAGAAGGTATAGCTGAAACGCAGGTTGCGCGACAGCACTACCCGGGGGAAGAGATGTTTGAGAAATTCCATCATCATGCGGCATACACCGTTATCACCCCATTACGTTCTTCAAGTACCAGACGTCTGAGCGGAGCTGTTGCCGGCCCCTGCAGCACCCTCCCCTGTCGGTCAAATCGACTGCCATGGCAGGGGCAGGAGATGTCGCCATCCGTCACCATCACGGTGCAACCGAGATGGGTACAAACCAGGCTCAAAGCTGACACGCCCCCGGAATTTCGCATGAGAAGAACCCGTTCCTGACGATACACCAATGCACCGTTCATCGGTATGGCTTCTCCCCCCACACGTACCAGCTCACGCCTTTTTTCCGGACTGCGGGGCACGAGATAGCGGAGTAGCAGCCCCCCCGAAGTGATGAGCAGCGTCAGGGAGGTGATGAAGGTTCGACGTGATTGAGAAGTTTTTTCCATTTTTGCAGGTATACCCTTTTGTACTCGGTACTTTTCCCGGCCATACGCAGATAACGGGCAGCATCCATAAAGCTACCATTAACGACCCGCTGCCCTTTCTGACTCCAGAATGACTCCAGCCCCAGCCCATCCGTGGCAAGATCATATATACGCCGGGATTCCGGTTCAAGAAGAAACCGTGTCGGATTATCATGGCACCCTTCACAGGTCACACTACCACGCTGGATAGTATGGGGAAAATACGCCCGCCATTCAGCCGCCAGCAGGACGTTTTCCGGCCCATTGTTCCGGGCGGACATGATATCGGTGTAATAGGAGATAAACTGCGGCCTGATAGGTGTTACCAAGCCTCTCCCGTTAAGCCCGAGAGGTGGGGCTTCCTGTTTTTTCAGATAGGCACTCCGCAGGTACTCCACATTATTCAATGAAACAAGATCAAACTCTTTCTTTACGGAACGATCCCGAAAACGGAGAAAAAAGGTGCCATATTCCTGGGCACCCCAGGCAGAATGACAGGCATAACATTCGAGCCGTTGCAGGTGGGCCGGTATCTGGTGTTCCAAAACAGTCAAAGCCGGCATGTGGCAATCACGGCAGACCTTTGATGATTTTTTCCCCTCTGCCAAGCTGTCCATCGAATGGCAGGCACCACAGGTCATCCCGGCCAGATAATGCACATCGGGCAGCATTTTCAAAAAGGTGGCACCATTCACCACAATGCCCCGTTGATAGCGCATATTGTCTTCGCGGGGTGCTCTGCCGGAATAATCCCAACCTATGAAATAGCCGTTGTGACACCGTTGGCAGGCAGCTACGGACGGCTTTGCTAACCCGGCATCACTATGGCAGTCACGGCAGCCGGTCACATGACAGGAATCACAGTTTTTCTCCCAGAACCGCGAATCGACACGGCCATAACTCCGCTCAACAAACTGTTTTTCACCACTCCGTTTCGTCATGGCATGGCTAAATACTTTCTCCTTCCCCCCATGGCAACCAACGCATCCGACGACCGGCTCACTGGCCGCCCCCCCCTGACGATGGCAGTGGTGACATGCCATGCCGACGTGGGCGGCAGTGGCGTCACCGACCGGGAAGAGACAGCAGCTTACGATGAAGAGCATTATCCAATGCACGGTAATTCAGTCCTTTCCGGTAAATAGGATCTTTGGCAGTATCATGACAGACGAGACAGAGGTTGACCGATAACGCCCGCCGTACCTCTCCACCATTCAATGGCCGTGACTGTTCACGGACAATGGCCGAATAGGCACGTACCTGTCCGTTTTTCATGGTTAAAAAACCGTCGAGCGGCTTACTGCCCGATTTTTCACAGATTAACGTACCTGTAATACTGTTGCCTGCAATAGTATGTTGACCAAAGCCAAGAAAAGCAGGATTGCCATGGCACTCCGTACAGCCGATGGCCTTTTTACTGCTGTTATGGGAATAAAAAGGGGCAAAGCGGAGTTGCTGCGCCCCCTTGAACTTCGCAACATACTCTCGTTTGGAAAAGGAGCCGTCTGCTTCCGCCACCGAGACAAAGGTTTGGCAGCCGGGGGTGACCGGAGAAATTTTTCCCCGCTGATTAAGAGCCAGGGGAAAAGGATAGAGCATGCGGTAATCCTCGGTTTCATTGAAGGAGCCGGCCGTTTCTTCCCCTGTGATGAAATCGGTGGCCTGTTTTTTCCTATCATAGGTGGTATGGCAGCCATAACATTGCACCACGGTATGGGAGTGACAGCTGTAACACTCCAGCCGCCCATGTCCGGAAACCGTATGCTCGGAACTGCCGGTGATAACTTTTATTTTATGCAGCTTGCCGCTCCGCTTTCCCTGGAGCCACAGGGCACCGTTCCGATAAAACACATTGGAATACTGGTGCCCCCCGGCGGTCTGAATCATCAACATTCCCGAGGTAACCGGCAGTTTATAGGAGCGTGATTCCCGAACTGCCTCCTCATTTTCACGGGTAATTTCCCGATAGCGGGGCAGGTTGACCGGGTCACCGTGGCAATCCTCACAGCGGATTTCGGTCTGCAGATACATATTTTGAGAAGAGTATCCATCCCCCATGACATCACGGGAGGTATGACAGTCAATGCACTCCATTCCCGCCGCAGCATGCAGATCGGGGGTGATATGGGTAAGGGAACGGGCACCGCTGGTCATAACCGGACCGGCCTCCCCCCCCCTGGTCGGCACCAGACCGTTATTGCCGTCATACAGCCCCAGGTAGGAGAAGGCGATGCGGCCACTCCGGTTATGACAGCGGGCACACACCTGGGTATCCGGGAGTGGATTCATGACATGGGAAGCGGAATGTCCGGCTTTCCCTTTCATGGTTCGGTCTTTCCCCACATAGACCCCTTCAACATTCCAGGGAAAATGGCAGGCGGCGCAGCCGGAGCCGTGGGTTGCACCATAGGCGTCACCATTGGCTGTGCCGATATGGCAGCGGGAACAGGTTTTACGATACAGCTCCCCGGCCAGGTTGTCCAGTTCAGCAACCGGAGTCAGCGCAACGGTCGTACCGGTTGGGCCAAAAACCGTCCCCCCTGTCGTAGCGTACTGTTTGGTGTCCTCTCCTTCCCAGGTTAATTGGATATTACGGATTATACCCCGGTTTGTGGTCATAACAGACGACGTGACCCGCTCCAGTTGGTAGCGGTGACACCCCCCGCAACTGGTATCCCAGGACGTCGGTTCGGACGGGTTCCCCCCACCCTTCATGGTTGCATGGGCTGTATTTTTGGCATATGCGACTCCGTCACCGCCATGGCATCCCACGCACCCCACATGATGACGGGATGCCTGTTCAATGCCGCTATGGCACGCAAGGCATCCTTCTCGCCGTTCCTGACGTGCACAACCGGCCACGGCAAGCAGAACCAGTAAAAACAGGGTGACCACATGGCACACCCTGTTATTGTGAAGCGGCAATAGATTCATCTGCAATTATTCTAGCAACCGGCTGCTTCTTTTTTACCCTTGGCAGCCGGTTTTGCGTCGGCTTTCTTGGCCGGTTTTTTCTCTTTTTTAACTTTTGCAGCATCTTTTTTCTCAACCTTCTCGGCGGCAGGCTTCTCTTCTTTCTTCTCCTCAGCCATAACTACCGTGGTGAAACTCACTGCCGTCAAAGCGACTACCAGCAACAGTACCATTTTTTTCATTTCATATCTCCTTTTTGTTGTGTGGTCCGGCACGCCGGGTGGTGTAATTTACGATAAATGACTCAGTTGCCCCGCATAGACAAAGGTGAAGCGGATAATCATCCCCCCTGCCAGCACCATGAGTGCGCTCACATTCATTTTCATCAACTCTGAGGCGGTCAGGTCTTCACCATGGTCCTCCTTCACCTCAAGATATTTCATAACCAGTGCAATCGGTAAAATAACGAGTAACAGCAGCATACCGATTCCATACAGGAAGTAATCATGGGAAAAAGTAAAAAAGGGCATGATTGATTCCCGGTTTGCCCCGGAAGAGGTGTACTGCCCGTAGAAAAAAAGTGGGAGCAGAACCATTTCAGCCAGCACGAGCCAGATATCAACCTTTGTGAAGTAGAGCTTCACCTTTTTCTGGTTTGATATAATAATCATAAAGGCCGCCCCTGCCGACATGGCAGAAGTCAGGAACAGCACCGGAAGTATGGCCGAATTCCATAAAGGGCGTGCCACAAACGAGCTGAGCAGCACTCCGGTGTACACACCGATAAATATCCCCATGGCAAAATTGAGGGCCGCCAGTTTGAGCTTGTATGTACTCAACAGTGCCGACAACTCCTGCAACTGACGGAACTTCAAGAGATGGCGTTTTTGTTCGGGAAACATGGCCAATGCATACATGATACTAACCGGGTAAAAAACGAGAAGTCCCCAGGACCCCCAGGACATGGGGGAGAGCGGCTGTACCGTCAGATAGAACCAGAACACATTGAGCTTTCTTTCAAGATCAAGAAAAATGAAAATCATCCCGACGCTGAGGATTACCGGAACGTATATGGGAGCGGAAATCGCCGCCCGTTCTCCTTCAGCCAGACTCCCCCCCTTACGGACATGGAGAATGGACGTCATAATTGCCAGTCCGGCCGAGAGCCCCCCCAGAAACAGATAGAGCGAAACGCGCCAGTCCCAGACGTGGAGGTGGGGCGAAGTAATGGCATTTAATCCCGTAGTTGTTATTTCCATGCTCGTCACTCCTATTCCGGCTTACCGAATTTTCTGATGTAATAGACCCGTGGCCGTGTACCGGTACTTGCCAGCAGCACCTCACTATGATTGTCGCGCAGTGCAACGCTTACCACGCTTTTGGGATCATCCAGATCACCAAAGATGCGCGACTTGCCGATACAGGTTGCAACGCAGGCTGGCTGATTCCCCTCCTTGACACGGTGCTCGCAAAACGTACATTTGTCGGCAAAACCCTTCTCCTCATTAATATAGCGTGCATCGTAGGGGCAGGCGGCCACACAGGACTTACAACCGACACAACGGTATTTTTTGAGCAGCACCATGCCGTTTTCCTTGTTCTTATAGGACGCACCGGTTGGGCAGTTGTAGACACAGGGGGGATTATCACAGTGATTACAGAGTTCCGAGCGAAGCTCCATACGTAAGGTGGGGAATGTACCCTCCACTTTCTCGACCACCCGGGTCCGGTACTGCTCCGGGGGCACTTCATTTTCCTTCTTGCAGGCGACAACGCATGCCATGCAGCCGACACACCGTCGCTCATCGATCACCATGGCATACTTAGGCATTGTTCTTCTCCTTCTCTAAACGGACAAAGTTTACTCTCATACCGGTGCCACCACAGATGGGATCCACCGCATAGCGGGTAATCAGCCCCTGATCATCGGCACCTTTGCGGAAGGCATTTTTCAGCTCTTTACTGGTGGTTCCGAAACCATGGACCATATAGACGCAGTCTTCCCTGATCCGTTCCGTAACCTTGACCTTGATCCGGTTACTGACCGCTCCATCCTGATTCTTCAGTGTCACGTAATCGCCGTTTTGAAAACCCATGTCGCGGGCTTTTCGCGTATTAAGCCATACTTCATTTTCGGGATACAGTTCGTGCAACTCGGGATTATTGGTCGTTCTGCTGAAGGTGTGAACCGCACTCCTCCCATAGATAAGGCGGAATTCACCGGCTGCCGGTTGCTGATGTTTTGTATAGCGGGGAACGGGGTCAAAACCCTTTTCTTTCAGTTCCTTGCTATAGAGTTCAATTTTGCCCGAGGCCGTTTTAAACTCGGGGGGATTAGTCGGAGTAATAAACGGCGTGGCCGTATTGGGAATCGTAATGGTTCCCACTTTTTTCAACTCTTCATAATCAACTCCCCACGACGCACACTGCCCCTTGATCTTATCTTCATAGCTGTTCCAGGGATAATATTCGCCAAGGCCGAGACGTTTGGCCAGTTCCTTGGCAATCCACCATCCCGGTTTTGATTCGTAGAGCGGCTCAATAACCGGCTGACGAAGCGAAACGGTCAAGGACTTCCCCTTGCCGACAGCCAGCGCATCATAACGTTCCAGATAGCTGCATTCGGGAAGAATGACGTCCGCCATCATTACCGTATCAAAGGGCATCACATCAACCGCCACCAGCAAATCCAGATTTTTGATCGCTTCAAGGGTTTCCTTCTGGTTGGGTATGGCCTTCAGCAGATTGGTACCGCTGACAAACCACCCCTTGATCGGATAGGGAGTGGCGCTGATGGTGGCGGTACGAATGGCCTGGGTAACCCCTTCGGCACCGGCAAACGGAAAAGATCCCAGATTAAGGGGAGCTTTCAACGGCTCGGGAAACGGCTTGGCAGCCCCCTTGGGGAAGGATGCTTTGGTGGCCATAAAGGTGCCCCCTTCCCTCCCCCAGGAACCGAGCAGTGCCATGAGAATCCCCATACAGCGAGTTCGTTGCACATCATCACCGTACCAGGTGGTGTGGCGTCCCGGATGGATACAGACCGCCGGGGCATTTTTGCCCAGCAGTCGGGCGGTCTCCACAATCTGATAGACCGGGATATCGGTCTCTTTCGATGCCCATTCCGGGGTGTACTCCTTTACCGCAGCGGTCAACTCTTCCAAACCGTTGGCATAGGCGGCAACGTACTCTTTATCATAGAGCCCTTCGCTCAAAAGGATGTTGATCCAGGCAAGCATAAGGGCCATATCGGTTGCCGGTTTGATGGGAAGCCAGGTGTGGGCTTTTCCCGCCGCCGTGGAGAAGCGGGGATCAATCACGATGAATTTTGCGCCGCGACCAACCGCTTCGGCAAAATCCTGCACCTGCGAGTTATGCATATTCTCCCCCAGATGGGAGCCAAAGAGTACCACCACCTTGCTGTTGACCATATCGAGCCGTTCGGGAGAACCGATCCCCTCACCAAAGGTGAGTTCCAACCCCACGTCACGGGGACCTCGGCACTGGGCAAAGGACGGCATGCCGACGTTTGGCGAACCATAGGCCGAGAGCAGCGGCAAAAAATGATCGGTCGGAGTGCCATGGGTAAAGATGGCCACCGCTTCCGGTCCATACTTCTGTTTGATGGCGGTGAGCTTGTCAGCCACCACCCCCAACGCCTCATCCCAGGTGGCTTTGCGATACTTCCCCTCCCCCCGCGCACCGGTACTGATAAGAGGGGTTTTCAAACGATTTGGGTCATAGAGCAGCCCCGTCCCCCCGTTTCCCCGGGCACAGAGTTTTCCCCGCGCACCGGGGTGAACCGGATTGCCTTCAAGCTTCATCACCCGGCCATCAACCACCTTGGCAATGGCTCCGCATTTCCAGAAGCATATTTCACAAAAAGTGGTCGTGTAGCGGGCTTTTATCATCCCCTGCTCTTCAGCCCACAACAGAAACTTATCAGGCAGCAGAGAGGAAGCAACAATTCCGGCGGACAAAAGTCCCGATGTTTTTAAAAAGGATCTGCGTGAAAACTCGAAAGACACGGTATGCCTCCTGGGTGAAACTCAGTTAATCGCAGTGTTGTCCGGTTAGGTTTTTGCACGGCGTCGTTTTGGCTTTAACCGTTTATTTTTGTTAGTTCGGCTCTGTTTTCGGACTTGTTGCCTCTGTAGTTCTTCTGTTGCTTCATTAGCAATCTGATTGCGTAATTCACGA
>CAIRBT010000092.1 GCA_903876875.1 uncultured Geobacteraceae bacterium | reverse complement strand
TAAAGAGCTGCCGTTTCAATGAATCTAATGATAGCGTCTTGGAGGGTTGTATTTATTATGCAGCGGACTTGCTTATTTCAATACAAAAAGCTCTTAAAATACAATAAGAAAAAGTGGTTGACCATTGAATATTTCAAGAGTGAAATGTCAAAAGTCTGAAATAAATTTCCTTTTAAGAGTTAGGTAACTTGAACCCCGTTAACTGCATGTATTCTGCTAACGATCTTGACGGGGTTTCATGTTCTTGAGAATTATCATAAGGACAGCGACGTCATGGATAGCTCAGAACAGTCAAATGATCAGCTAACCACAGGTGCTATTGGCCCCAGCGAACCAGATACAACATTGCTTACAAAAGCTCCAATGTCCTCACAGATAGCAAATGGACCTGTCGTTGGCTTATCCAGGGTAGAAATTGGTATGCCCATACGCCAGCGAACCAAAGCGGAATTGAATCTTGCTGCCGACGCATTCGAGACCCATGATGCGCTCATGATTACAGATGCTGATTCCAATATTCTTCGAGTCAATAAAGCGTTTGAGACGATTACCGGTTATACCGAAGAAGATGTTCTGGGCAAGAATTCTAGAATTTTAAAATCAGGCCGCCATGGTAAAAGTTTCTATCTGGCTTTATGGCAAGGATTACTGCACGATGGATTCTGGTCTGGTGAAATATGGGATAAACACAAAAACGGAGATATTTACCCGAAGTACCTGACCATCACCGCAATTCAAAACAGTGAAGGCGTAACAACACAATATGTTGCCAGCTTTATCGATATTACTGATCGTAAGAAGGATGAAATCGAGCTAAACAAGTTTAGGGCCATCATAGATTCTTCGGACGATGCCATCATTAGTAAGACGCTAGATGGCATTATTGAAAGTTGGAATCTTGGCGCGGAAAAGATTTTTGGCTACACCGCAAATGAAGTGATCGGCAATTCTATGGAGATACTGATACCTTCCGACAGACGTCATGAAGAAACTGAAATTCTGGCACTCATCAAGCTCGGAGAGAAAGTCAAACACTTTGAAACAGTTCGTCGCCGTAAGGATGGTCGGCTAATTGATCTATCTGTCACCATTTCTCCCATTCTGGATGATAAAGGCAAGGTGATTGGTGCTTCCAAGATTGCCAGAGACATCGGCCTACGCAAGGAAGCCGAAAAAATAAAACGTGAAAGCGAAAATCGAATAAAAACGATTCTTGATAACTTGTTTTCCTATGTTGCGCTTCTGGACATTGATGGCAAAGTTCAAGAAATCAACAAAGCACCATTAGTACGTGCTGGATATCGCTACGATGATGTAGTTGGGCAATTTTTTTATGATGCCCCTTGGTGGTCATATGACAGCACGGTACGAACTCAATTGATGGAGGCAATGGAAGCCGCTAGGCAAGGGAGAACGAACCGCTATGACGTTAAGGTCAAAATGGGGGATGACCTGATACCTATCGATTTCCAGATTTCTCCGGTTTACGACACAAGTGGAAAGCTTGTTGGATTGTTGCCAACAGCGGTGGACATTACCGAACGTAAGCGACAAGAACAGATGTTGCAGGAAACACAGGCGATTGTGGATTCGACAGATGATGCCATCATCAGCAAGACCCTGAAGGGCGTCATCACGAGCTGGAACTACGGTGCCCAGAAGTTGTTCGGTTTTACTGCTGAAGAGGCCATCAATAGTCC
>CAIRBT010000091.1 GCA_903876875.1 uncultured Geobacteraceae bacterium | reverse complement strand
ATTAACGTACACACGCTTTCCAGGCGTGCTCCTTCAACCGCTCGGACATCTCTCCGCACGAGGGAATTGACTTTATAGTATATGCCGTACCATTTGTCCAGCTTTTCATTTCATTGACGCAAAATTGCTATTTTTGTCGGCTTACTACCGACGCTGGTTTCTCTGTTTGATGCTATTGCCCACCGATGACCAGGGATAATCCCGCAGATGATCCCCCAACTGATCCTTGGTAAAGCTGTTGACCCGCTTGAAGAGAGAAAGCAACACAATGACCAGCGGGAGTAGATACATAAGGGCGGTACAGAGTGCCAGGAGGTGTTCGCCGATGGCCAGTGCCGTGCTTATGCTGAAGAAGAGTACCGACAGATACAGAAAGGGCCCCAGCAGGCAGTGGCAGGGAATGGGTGCCAGGCCGAGGGTTGTTTCGGAAAGACGCCGGGCGTCGATCACCTGGAATGTCCCGACCAGACAGAGACTGGTCAGCAACCAGCCACCATAGTTGGAGAGTGGCACACCAAAATGGATCCCCACCTCGCGGAAGGCGTAGATCTGGCCGAGAAACCAGTGTTCCCCTTGCAGTGTCACCGGATCAAGTGCCACCGCAAGCATGGTTTGCAGGCACGCCGCCAGCAGCAGCACCGAGAGTGAACGACGAAGCCGCCGGGTTTCCAGGGTTGCCAGATTCCAGCGCGATGCCTTGAGCGGCGACAGAATGAACAGGGCGGTGGCATAACTACTGTAGGCCAGAAACACGGGTGAAAGGGCGTCAAAGAACGGCACTCCGGCAATCCAGAGCTCCTCCTGGCTGGTGGTCAGCAGGTAGGAACACCAACCGTAGGGGAAACCGGTATGGACGGAGAGCCATTTGGAACCGAAAGAGATGGTGCCGCCAAGCAGGGTAAAAATGAAGGTACGCCGCCAGCCGATATGGGGTACGCAAACCAGCAAGTATGCACCAAAAAAAGCAAAGACGTAAGGACGCAGGGAGATGGTGCCGAGGGCAATATCTATCAGATGTTCCATAGTGGTGTGTGGTTAATCCCGGGGGATTGCCAGCATCCGGTCCAATGATCCTTTGGCACGGAGGCGAATATCTTCCGGCACGGTCACAACCGGTGACAGGGTTTGCAGTGACAGCAGGATATCCTCCAGCGACGTGAGTTTCATATTGGGGCAAAAGAGTGCGGGAGAAGCCAGAATGAACTCCTTATCCGGACTGTCAAGACGCAACTTGTAGAGGATACCGGCCTCGGTGCCGACAATGAACTTTTTCGCCGGACTGGTTCGGCAATAGTCATACATACCGCTGGTCGAGCAGACGTAGTCGGCCAGGGCGGTCACGTTCGGAGCACTTTCAGGGTGACAGATAAAGAGGGCATCGGGATGTTCTGCTTTTTTCTGTGCCACTGCCGCCTGCGTCATCCTCTCGTGGGTCGGGCAAAATCCTTCCCAGAAGATAAATTTTTTCTCCGGCACGAAGGTGGCAATCCAGCGACCAAGATTCCGATCCGGTACGAAAATCAGCTCTTCCTCTTTCAAGGAACGCACCACCGTGAGGGCATTGGCAGAGGTGCAGCAGATGTCCGAGTGGGCTTTGACCTCCGCCGATGAGTTGACATAGGTCACCACCGGCACGCCCGGATGACGGGACCGGAGTTCCTCCAGCTCTTTTGGCGTCACCATGTCGGCCATGGGACAGCCAGCATCGGCACGGGGGAGTAGCACCTTCTTGTCCGGAGAAAGAATGGCCGCCGATTCTGCCATAAAGTGGACACCACAGAAGACGATGACATCGGCAGCTGTTTTCGAGGCCTCAATGGAGAGTGCCAGAGAATCGCCGGTTATGTCGGCAATCTCCTGTACTTCATCCCGCATATAATTATGGGCAAGTAGCACGGCGTTGTGCGTGATGAGCAGAGCCCTGATCTGCTTTTTAATATCGTCGCTCATGGTCTACTCCTGAATCAGAGTCATAACAGTGCCGGAGACCGCTCCCACGGCATTCTTAAGCAAATACAGTACCTCAAACCGGTTCAAAATACAACCGTTGACGAATGAGGATTGGTAAAAGTGAAGTTCTTCATTGACAGTAGCTATTCAAACGAATAAAACCAAACAATGTACCGGTATATACAAACACACATACAAGAACGGTTCACTGGCACATCCATACAGCGTAAGGTTGAGTCGCTCATGGTATTACAGAGTACCGTGATACTTCTGCTGGTGGCGGTGATTCTTCTTGCCAGCTTTACCTATATGAAGCACCGGGAAGCCCGGGAGGATCTCAACTCACTGGCCGATATCGTGGCACAGAATGTCGGCGCAGCCATTGTCTTTGAGGATCCCCGTGCCGCACAGGATGTTCTGAACGGCCTGAAAGAAAAGAAGCAGATTATTTCTGCCATTATATATGACGGCAATGATGCTGTCTTTGCCTCCTATCGGAGCAAAATTACCACGGCAAATAAGGAGCCGGCCCAACTGTTGCGGGAGCTGTCCCCCTCGTGGCTTGACCTGATCTGGGCCGATGACAACAAAGCGGTAAAGCCGGTCAATTTTGACGGAAAGCCAATTGGCAAAGTGCTTATTCAGCTGGACCCCTCGTCACTCTATTTTCAGCTGGCCTATTTTTTCGTCAGCATTGTACTTGTTTTTCTCCTGGCCTTGGTAATAACGTTTCTGCTCTCAAAACGCCTGCAGCGTTTCATCACCACACCCATTATCAGCCTGGCAGACACGGTTCACCGCGTCAGCCTGAGTACGGACTTTTCCCTGCGGGTGCCCCAGGGGAGCAACGACGAAGTTGGCACCCTGATTGAAAGCTTTAACAGTCTGCTGACCGCCCTCCATGATCGCGATGAGAAGATTACGGCCTACAACAGTTCACTGGAAGATACCATTTTAGAGCGAACGGTAGAACTTTCCTCCGCCAACAGCACGCTGGAAGCGACCGTCACCGCTCTGAATGGTGCGAAAACCGCCGCCGAGAGTGCCAACCTTGCAAAGTCACAGTTTCTTGCCAACATCAGCCATGAAATCCGCACCCCCATGAACGGCATCATGGGGATGACCGATGTATTGATCAAGAGCGGACTCACCGACCATCAGCATCATTTGGCCAAAACCATCAAAAATTCTTCCACATCGCTCTTGAAGATTATCAATGATATTCTGGATTTTTCAAAGATTGAAGCGGGGGGACTCGATCTGGAAATCACTCCGTTTCATCTCCATGAATTGCTTAACGATGTGGTTGAAATATTTTCAGAGCAGGCGGAATGGAAAGAGGTTGAATTAGCCGCCACCATTGCCGCTGATGTTCCGACGGCAGTTGAAGGTGATCCGTTCCGACTGCGACAGATTCTACTGAATCTGCTTAATAATGCACTGAAATTCACCGAGCGGGGCAAGATCACGGTCGGAGCCTCCGTGGTTTCCCGTGAGTCAGACCATGTGATGGTCAGGCTTGACGTTTCTGACACCGGTATCGGCATCACTCCGGAAGCTCTGCCGTTGGTGTTTGAACGCTTTACCCAGGCCGACGGCTCCACTACACGCCGTTATGGGGGCACCGGCCTTGGTCTGTCCATCGCCCGCCAGTTGACTGAACTTATGGGGGGGGGCATTGAGGTGGAGAGTACCTACGGTTCTGGTACCACCTTTCACGTAACCATCCGTCTGACCCCGTTTGTCGGGCAATTACCCGAATCGACTTCAGCCATCCCCGATGCCAACGCTGACGAAATGGTCGCTTATGGAGCCAGGTTGCTGGTGGTGGATGACTCCCTGATTAACCGGGAGGTATGCAGCGAACTGCTCGCCTGCCTTGGCTATAGTGCCGTCACCCTGGCAAATAACGGCACGGAGGCTCTGGCAGCGATTGACCGGGAACCGTTTGACCTCATATTAATGGATTGCCAGATGCCGGAGATGGACGGCTATGAAGCTACCAGAATATATCGGAAGAAGGAACGGCAGCGGGGAAGCGGACGCATACCGATCATTGCCCTCACCGGTAATGCCATGGAAAGGGATAAGCAGGCATGCTTTGACGCCGGCATGGATGACTACTTGAAGAAACCGGTGGACATCCGACTGCTCAAGGAGTCGCTGCTGCTGTGGCTACCGAAAACCGAGGAGAGCGAGGCACCGCACATGGACGAAAGAGCCGCTGACACGCGTCCTTCCGAGACAACCCCGGAACAGGCACTGACCCTTGATCAGGAGCCACTCACTGCCATCAGAGCCATGCAGCGCCCGGGAGCACCGGATCTCTTGACACGGATTATCTCCCTGTTTGAAGGCGACTCCCAGCAACTGGTCGGCACCTTACGCAGCAATCTTACCGGAAAAAACAGGGACAAGGCGATCAGAGCCGCCCATACCCTCAAAACATCCAGTTCCATGCTGGGGGCTCTTTTTCTGGCAGCCAGATGTGAATCAATGGAAGAGCGGCTGCGTAGTGGCCAGGAACTCTCCTCTGCAGAGATGGATATCGGTGAGATTGAAGCTTTACGTACCATTGCCGTTCAGCTGTTACAGAAAGAACTTGCAACAACAAGGGAAGATGTATTTACCACACCATGAGGAAGAGCCTATGAGAATTAATTTTTTCGGTTACCCACGAACTCTTCGGCAAACCCGCACACTCTGTGCCACGGCTATCACCGCAGTGTCACTTTTCCTTGCGTATCCGGCAGAGAAGGCGTCTGCCGAGCCTCTGATTCAAATGGCTTCAGCTGACCAATTATCGCGGCTGAGTCTCGAAGACTTGATGCAGATTGAGGTTTATTCGGCATCAAAACAGGCGGAAACGGCTTTTACCACCTCCTCGGCCATCTATGTCATTACCGCCGAAGACATTCGTAATTCCGGGGTAACGTCCCTTGCCGATGCCCTGCGGTTGGCACCGGGCGTGCAGGTTGCCCGCATGGATGGCAACAAGTGGGCTATCAGCATCCGGGGCTTTGCCGGTCGCTTTGCCACAAAACTGCTGGTTATTCAGGACGGCCGTACTCTGTATAACTCTCTGTTTTCCGGCGTGCATTGGAATGTCCAAGAACCCATGCTGGAAGATATCGAGCAAATTGAGGTTATTCGTGGCCCGGCGGCTACTTTATGGGGTGTCAACGCCGTTAACGGCGTCATTAATATTACCACCAAACATGCCAAAGACACCACTGGCGGCATGGTTACCGCCTCTGTCGGGAGCGAAGAGCGAGCGGCAACCGGTGTCCGTTACGGTGCAAAGGTTGGAGACACCGGCTATCTCCGACTCTATGGCAAATATTTTTACCGCGACGCCCAGTTCCCCATAGATTCGTCCAATACCGTTAATGCATTCTGGAACGATTGGCGCAGTGGCTTTCGGGGTGATTGGGATCTCAACGCCATGAGCAGCGTTACACTGCAGGGGGATGCCTACACAAGCCGGGTGGCCGATTATTTGTTCGATGGCCATAACATTCTTGGCAGATGGCACCAATCCCTTGCAGACAATTCAAATGTATCAGTGCAACTTTTTTTAGATCAGACAACTATTGAAAGCCGTATTAACTCATCAGATCCTGAAAAACGGAACACCGCTGATTTAGAGCTACAGCATACGTTCACCCTCGGTGCTCGCAATCATCTCATCTGGGGTGCCGGCTACCGGTTGATAACCGATCAGTTAAGTGACAATCCGTCCTCAGGCCAACCGGTATATATTCCTCCGCGAAGTACAGATCAACTGTTTACCGCCTTCGTGCAGGACAAGATAACACTTTTACCCGACACGCTCTATTTCATTGCAGGCTCTCGGGTTGAACATAACGACTCAACCGGCTTGGAAGTTCAACCAACCGGGCGCCTGCTCCTGACACTAAATGAACGGCAGACCATCTGGGGTGCTGTGTCACGAGCCGTACGTACGCCCTCACGGGCGGAAAGAAGTATTTCTACCGATATGTGGCCAGATTCGGCGGGTAACTATCCACACCTGAGGGGAAATCAGAGCCTCCCCGTAGAAACGTTGATAGCCTATGAGACCGGTTACCGCTACCAACCGATTCCGACCCTTGCCTT
The DNA here is from genome assembly GCA_903876875.1 of uncultured Geobacteraceae bacterium. Taxonomy (GTDB): domain Bacteria; phylum Desulfobacterota; class Desulfuromonadia; order Geobacterales; family Pseudopelobacteraceae; genus JACRCG01. The sequence goes on along the minus strand of CAIRBT010000091.1, from coordinate 43,359 downwards.
TGACCTGGCACTCTTCTACAATGATTACCGTTCGTTGACGGGCACAATTGCGGATCCGGCGGTAGATCAAGTTGTTCAGTTGCATATGGCACCGACCGCAACGGCAATCGGCAGAGGCGGGGAACTGACCATCAACTGGCGCCCTCTCACCTGGACGGACTTTGTACTGGCATACTCCTACCTTGATCTGAGGGTCAACTCCTCATCTTCATATGAGCTGGACAGACGTGCCATGTACGCTGACACTGCACCCGGCAATCAGGTCTCCCTGAAGTCGGTTCTGACATTACCCCATCAGGTGAAGTGTACCCTCTGGCTTCGCTACATCGGTACCATACATGGTAGTACTGCCATCTATGATGTCCCCGAATATACAACACTGGATGCCCGGGTCGCCTGGAAACCGGTTCCTGACCTGGAGCTTTCCGTTGTGGGGCAGAACCTCTTTGAACCAAATCACCTGGAGTTCACGCCAGATATATTTGGCAACCAGCCTGCACAGATACGTCGCAGTGTATATGGGAAGGTCACGTGGTCATTTTAAGGCGCAGTGCGCCCATCATACGTGCTGTTGCCTTACAGCTTGCCATTTTGGTGGTGATTCCGGTGAGTTCTGCCCACGCCGCGACGGCCTCTCTTCAGGAGGTCAAGTTTGCCTTTATTGAAAACTTCACTAAATACGTGACCTGGCCCCCCCTTACCTTTGACAGCAGCAGTGCGGAATTCCGGGCCTGCGTAGTTGGCAATGGTACGGTCGGTAAAGCCTTTGAAAACTATGCGAAAAACATGATTACTACCCACAGCATTAAGACCATACGGATAACTTCGGCCGACGAGGCGTCCCAGTGCCACTTCATTTATTTCGGAGAATCGGCCGAGGGGGGGGTCACAAAGCGGGTACTGAAGGCGGTTGAGGGGAAACCGGTACTGACCATCGGTGAAGTGCCCGGCTTTATCGCCAAGGGGGGGATCATCAAGTTCAAACAACTGGAGCGGAAACTCTCCTTCGAAATCAATCCGGCCGCCGCCCGGCAGAGCGGTCTTGAAATAAGCTCCCGACTGCTCAAACTGGCAACCATCGTCTCGGAACGTACCGAGTCGGATAAGTAGAATTACGGTTTTTCTTTCCCCAGCCAGCGGGTGAGGGCGTTGCCCAGTACATCCTTTTTCAGCGGTTTGGGGATGTAATCATTCATACCGACCTTGAGACACTGCTCACGATCATTATCCAGCACATTGGCGGTGACCGCCACAATCGGCACGTCATGGTTGCGCACCGCCGAATCAGGATCGCGGATAACAGCCGTTGCCGCCAGACCGTCCATATTCGGCATCAGGCAGTCCATGAGAACCAGATCATAGTCGCCTGACTCAAGGGCTTTAACCGCTTCCTGGCCATCTTCAGCCACATCGGCCGTATACCCCAACTTGGCCAGCAAACTCAAGGCAACCTTCCGGTTGATTGCGTTATCTTCCACGAGCAGGATACGACTGCTGTGGGGTATGACGGTGACACCTCCGGCTGATGCCGACGGGGCGGCCTCCTCCGACAGGGGGTGTTCCGGCTCACGAGGTGCGGGAAGTGCAGCAGTGGCATCCGTCACTTCGGTGGCCATACACTCCTCCAGCTGTTTTTCAAACATGGCGGTAAACCAGAAGGTGGAACCGCTCCCCACTTTACTTTCAACCCCGATGTCACCCCCCATGAGGTAGGCTATCTGTCGACAGATTGCCAGCCCCATGCCCAGTCCGTCGTAACTGCGGGTAGCCGAACCATCCACCTGGGTAAATGGCTCAAAAACCTTGGCACAGGTGGCTTCAGCGATGCCGATGCCGGTGTCTTTCACTGCAAAGCGCAGTACGACAACTCCCATCTGATCCATCTCTACGTGAACATGGATCTCAATTTCCCCTTCCCGGGTGAACTTGATGGCATTACTGAGCAGATTGGTGATGATTTGGCAGAGGAGCTTGGGGTCTCCCTTCAGGTAAAGCGGCACAGCTGCAGCGGGATGCACATGCAGGGCAAGTCCTTTCTCCTGGGCCGCCATGGTCTGCATCTGCACCACATCGGCAAGGATCACTCCCAGATTGAAGGGGACAATTTTCTGGGTCAGTTTGAATTTTTCAATGTCTGAATAGTCAAAAATATCATCAATAATATTCATCATCTGATCGCTGCATTTTTGGGAAATTTCTATGAACTCCCGCTGCTCTTCCGACAGCTCCGATTCCTGAAGGATCTGGATTACGCCGATAATACCATTCATGGGGGTGCGTATTTCATGGCTGATGGTGGCAAGAAACTCACTTTTAGCCCGATTGCCAGCTTCAGCCTGTTCCTTAGCCTGAATCAGCTCGGCTTCCATTTTCTTGCGCAGCGTGATGTCTTCCTTGATTGCCACAAAGTGAGTAATGACCGCCAGTTCATCACGAATAGGTGAAATAACCGCCTGTTCATTAAAGAATCTGCCATTTTTGTGCCGGTTAACAAACTCCCCCTCCCAGGTGTTACCGGCTTTTATGGTTGTCCACAGATCCTGGTAGGTTTTAAGGGGGGTCAGCCCCGATCTGAGCAGCCGGGTGGATTTCCCCAGCACCTCCTCTGCGGTGTACCCGCATACCTCGGTAAAGTAGGGGTTGACAAACTCGATGATGCCATCAGCGTCTGTAATAACAACCGTGACGGTGGATTGGTCAATGGCACGGGAAAGTTTACGAATTTCATCATCGGCTCGGGCGAGTTGTTCTTCCGCTTTAAGCCGAGCGGTAATGTCCTGGAGCACTTTGTCTTCGTAGCGCTTCCTTTCCAGAAAAACCTTTACCTTTGCCAGCAGCACCACCGTGCTGAACGGCTTGGTCATGCAGTCCACCGCACCGGTGGTATACCCTTCATAAATGCTTTCGATATCATTGAAGTACGCTGACAGAAAAATGATCGGCATGTGCCGCATCCGTTCCTGCTCGCGAATGATCCGAGCCAGTTCATAGCCATCAATGCCGGGCATTTGGACATCTAACAGTGCCAGAGCCGGCACTTCCGGCTCTGACATGAGAATTTCCAGGGCGGCTTCCCCGCTCTCTGCCAAGAGCAGTTCAACATCCAGATCTTCCAAAGCCGACTGCACCACAAACAGATTACTCGGAATATCGTCAACCACCAGAATTTTGCTGGTGTGTCCGGTTACCGTATTTCGGTCTGTGTAAAAAGCCATCTGTCGCTCCCCGGTGGCATAGACCACAAAGTAATATTCATGATAGTTTTGAAATTATAAACATGCCAGCTTACAACAGGTAACATCGCCTGTCTGTCGCAAGATTGCTACAAAACAAAAAAAAACCTTCGCAAGCCGGGCTTGCGAAGGGGGTGTGGCACGAAATGTGGTGTGGTTCAGACTTTAAAGACCTCCACATGGTCATGGAGTTCACGAATGACCTCCTTGAGCTGATTGATGGCCACCAGATTTTCCTGGTTCCCCTGGGAAACTTCATCAATGAAGGTGGTGATCTTGTGCATGTTGCTTGAAATTTCGCTGGTGGTGGCGGTTTGTTCCTCAGCCGCCGTGGCGATCTGGCTGATCTGCATGTTCACCTCATTCACCTCGAAAAGAATCTCCTCAAGGGCCTGCCCCGATCTTTCCGCCTTGGCGGTTCCTTCATTGACGATGGCAAGACCGCTCTCCATTGCCGCCACCGTCGCCTGGGTTTCTTCCTGCATGGACCGTATCATGGTGGCAATTTCCTTGGTGGCATTGGTGGTGCGAAGTGCCAGGCTGCGGACTTCATCGGCAACCACGGCAAAGCCACGCCCCTGCTCGCCGGCCCGCGCAGCCTCAATGGCCGCATTCAAGGCCAGCAGATTGGTCTGGTCGGCTATTTCGTCAATAGTGCTGATGATTTCACCAATCTGTTCCGACCGTGCCCCCAATGTTTTCACTGAAATGGAGGTAACCGATACCCGCTCGGCAATTCTGGCCATGGTATCAATGGTGTCACGAATAATTTTGTTACCATTGGCAGCGGTAACGGCAGCATTTGCCGAAGCATCGGCCGCTATATGGCAATTACGGGCGATATCGTTGGCGGTGGCAGACATCTCCTCCCCTGCCGTTGCCACGGAATTGGCTTCGGTCACCACCAGTTCGGCTCCCTCGGCAATTTCAAAGGCCGCACGTTGGAGATAGGTCACCGTCTGTTTTACCTGACTGGCCACAGTATTAATCCGCCGTATCACCTCACGCAATGATTCGACCATGGCAAAAAATCTTCTGCCAAAGGTGCCCAGTTCATCATTCGGCAGAGAGGGAAGCGGAAAGTCGAGAACCTTTTCACTTACTTTATCAACCATTTCGGTTTGCAGCCATAGCAGCGGCTTGGTGATGACATGCCGGACAACCAGCAGGAAGAAGATGATAAGAAGCAGACAGACCAGAATGCCGACCGTCACCATAAGGATCTGGAGATTTTTCAGCCGTCCGTTACTCTCGCTTTTGTCAAGCTTGACATCGATAACACCCAACACCGTACCGACCGGCACAGCATGGCAGCCAAGACATTCGTCCTTCGCCACATAGGGAAATACCCCCTTGACCGCAGTAGGGGTCGAAACAATATTCTTTAATCCGGAGATGCGTACCTGACGCTCTGTCTCATCCTCCACCGGGTTGCCGCCAAATATCTGTGCCGAGGGGATCACTTTAACGTCCAGTGAGCTGTTGCTCTGGACGATGTCTTGAATACCCTTTTTTACGTTCTCGCCGGTGCAGTTTTTCATGACCGAATTGAGGCCGGAAAAGACGATAAGCTGGGTCTTTTCAAGATTCTTTATATCGTCTTTGGCACTCATTTGTGTGAAATAATAGTTGGCAATCGGCAGTGCCACAAGCAGTCCCACAAACAATACCACGACCAACGGGACAGAAAATTTTACCGCAATGCCGGTATTTTTTCGTATCATTCTACTGTTCTCCCCAATCAGATGTACCTGTACCACACATATCATATGGCTTGACTTAGTGTCATGCCCCTCTCAGAGCGGCATAGCGAACCGATGTTACATATTAGAAATAAGTAACATCAAATGCTTGTTTGTGCAATAGCTTTAATGTGTCGAGTTCTTACCCTTTAAAATCCAATGAGACTCACCGAGATGTTTGAAAGATGTTGCTATTTGTTTGCGTCTTGATATTATGAAATTTTATCTATGATGAAAGGAGTAGCGCATTATGACCCGTACCTGTTTTACCAGTTCGCTCATCGTCCTTACTTTCGTAGCAACTTCCGTGGCAGCAGAACCGGTTCACAGCGATGCCGCAGCAGCGCAGATCACTCAACTGGAACAGCGAGCCGCCAAAATGACCGGCTCCTCTGTGTTGGACTATGCAAAAGAGCTGTTGGATGGCGCCAAAGCCAATGTGTCTGACGCCAAAATCAACTATGCTGCCGGCAAAGAAAAGCTGGGGGCACTCTTTGTACAGACCGCCACGGCACGCCTTGACACCGCCGAAATTAAGACGACGGAAAAGGAGCTGCTGGAAAAGTTAGCCATACGACGCTCCGAGCTGAAGAAGGCTGAAGCCCGCCTTGAACGCTATCGTCAAGGGGAGGAAAACTAATATGAAACGACCTATTTTTGGCACCATGATGATGCTTTTTGTCTGGTCAGCCACCGCCTTTGCCGCAGGTAACGGTGCCCAGTTGCGCGCCCAGATTGATGCGGCACGGGTTGCAATTGACGTAACCGCAGCCAAGGTTGAGGGGAGCAAGGAAGCGTTGGCCGATCTGACGCAGGCACGCAACGGGGTGGCGGCGGCAGAGGAATGCCTCAAGGCCGGTAAATCAATGTTCGGCTTTGGCGACGTGGGGCCGGACAGTGTGAAAGAGGTGAAACAGGCCATGGAGTTGGTGGAAATATACACCATTTCAGCACTTTCACGGGTTGAATTCACCCGTGCCACCGGAGAACTGGAGGCCATTGAAAAACAGTATGCCGCAGTCAGTGCCAAGCTGAAACTGTTCGATGACCGTAAAGCCGAACTGGCACACCTTCGCCAGGAGGCCATCGCTTCCCAGGCAACAGCCAAGGAAAACGAGCTGCTCAAAGGAGAAAAAACAGCTCTGACAGCACAGGTGGAACAGTTAACGTCCGAGTTAAAAAAAGCTGAAAAACTGAAAGCCGAGCAGAGCGAGTTGGCTCGCAAGCTTGAAGAATTGAAGGGGGAAAACAGCCGGCTCAACGGTCAACTTGATAAAGCCCGTGGTGCAACCACCCCCCAAAACCAGACTCAACCGGTTAAAAATTAGCAACTATTCAGCACGGTTTTTACATGCAAGACCTATAAAGGCACATCCCCCTCGCCCCCCTTTGCAAAGGGGGGCGAGGGGGGATTTGCTTTTGAGTATCGCCATATGCTGTATAGTTACAAAAAACAATCCAATAACGTTGACGGTGCCGCAATACGGGTGGTACTGTGACCAGTATAATGAGGAATTACGCTATGACCACTGAACCCTATTCGCTGTTGACAACCCGCGAGCTGGCCGCGAAATACGGCACAACAATCGGAGAGCTGGAACAACAATTTCAGCCGGATGAGTTGGTACGTCTTAATGCTGCCACAAATGGCATTACCCCCACGGCGGTCAGACGTTTTCTTATGGAGAGGGACGTTTCCTACCATTTCCGGGTCATCGTGCATACCACCATGCGGGGGGGCATCGGCAAAACCACCAGCACCATCACCACCGCCACCCGCGCCGCCCAGTACGGGTTTAAAACCTGTGTGCTTGACCTTGATCCCCAGGGTTCTTCCAGTCTGGCTCTGGGTGCGGTTCCCGAGGAAGATGACCCTATTTTCTACGATATCTGGCAACGTCCGGAAGAGCTTTTGGCCGACGCGCTGGTCCCCCTGAGCAGTCACCTGACTATTCTCCCCTCCTCCCTTGAAAATGCCCTGCTGGATGCCAGCCTGCTCAATCCGGGCTCACAGAAAAAAGCGGTTAAGGGGGTCTGTGATCAGCTGCGACTCCAGGGGTACGACACCGTGATCGTTGACTGCCCCCCCTCCCTGGGGATTGCCGTTATTTCTGCCATCTGTGCCGCTCACACCATCGTGGTCCCCGTGGGGAGCGATGCCTTTTCACTGAAAGGGCTGGATCTGACCTTGGACGAAATAACCTCTATCTGCGATACCTTCGGGCTGCCCCATCCGGCCGTACGCATAATCTATACCCGCTATGACCAGCGGGAGACCGTGTCCCATCACGCCCTGAGTAGAATCAAGGAACGGCACCCGAAACTCCCTCTGACGGTGATCCGCACCAGTAGTGAATTTTCCAAGGTGTTGGCTGCCGGGGAAACGGTATTTTCCCGCTATGCCCGTAACAGTGCCAGAGATGATTACGACCGCCATGTGTCGGCATTACTGGGGATTACTCCCCAATCGGCAGGTGATACACCGTGAACAGTGAGCAGGGAGTTGCTATGACCAAACCGGTCGAAAAGGTAAAAATAACCCGGACGAGAAAACGGATTTATGAGATGTCCCCTGAAGAGGTGGCGGAAATGCCGGTGCCACAGGAGGTAACGTCAGTAATCCAGACGGTAGCGGCAGTGGATGAGCCGGTCATCGAGGAGACAGCTGTTGCTGCAGTGGTGCCGGAGGCGCACGAACGACCCCTTCCTCCAGTAACCATCACCGAACCGGAACCGGTACAAGAGCAAGAACCGGTGACCGAACCGGCACCAGAGCCAGAACCAGAGCCGGTGCCAGAGCCAAAACCAGTAGTACGAGAGCCAGAGCCTGTAACTCTGGAAATACCAGTAAGTTCGGAAACACCCCCTCCGGCTGCTCCCACGACAACCGATACGGAACCGGTGTCAGAGGAGGTCGATGAGACATTCCGCAGTGCCATGTCCACCGTTCACACCTATTCAGCCCTGTCAGCCGCCACCGGATTGATTCCGCTCCCCTTTGTCGATATGGCAGGGTTCATGGCCATGCAGCTGCTCATGTTGAAAAAACTTTGTGAACTCTATGGAATCCCGTTTGATTCCCAACGTTCAAAATCAGCCATCGCCATTTTGGCAAGTGGCATCAATAGTGCTTATGTGGCGGCAAGCAGCTCAAAACTCATTCCGTTTATCGGAGCGTTCTCAATTGCTGCCATGCCGGCGGTGAACGGGGCACTGTCCTATGCGGTGGGGCGGGTCTTTATCCAGCATTTTGCTTCCGGCGGAACATTCCTTGATTTTGATCCGAACAAGGTGCGCGGTTACTTTGAAGAGCAGTACCGGTCAGGAAAAGTAAAACCACCGGAAAAACCCTGACCAACTATTCCACGGTTGACGCCGTGGAATCAGTATGCTTTAATCGGCCGGTGATGACTGATGCCTACATAGCACTCGGCTCAAATGTCGGTGATCGTGAGCTCAACCTGCTTCGGGGAGTCGCTGAAGTCGGCAAACTTACGGGATGCCGGGTAACGGCTCTGTCATCGTTCTACGAAACATCGCCCGTCGCCACAGCGACACCGGACACTTTTTTTAATGCCGTACTCCGCCTCTCCACCCGGCATGAACCGCGACAGCTGTTGCTGGCTCTGCTTGGCATAGAGGAACTGACGTTTGGCCGCGAACGATTAATCCCCAACGGACCCCGCTCTCTGGATCTGGATCTGTTGCTTTTTGGCGACCGGATTATCGCCGAAGCTGACCTGGTTATTCCCCATCCCCGCATGACGGAGCGGCGTTTTGTGTTGCAGCCACTCGCCGAGATCGACTCGGAACTGCTGCACCCCGTTTCCGGCATCTCCATTGGGCAGCTGCTCACCAACCTTGTGTCCGATGAAACTGTGGTGAAGCTCTGATGGGAGGCTCTGTATGATCCGGCTGTTAATGATCGGGCTACTGTTGTATATCGGTTACCGCATAATTCTAACGTTTACTTCGGCAAAAAAACCGCTCCGTTCCTCACCCCGAAGCCCGGATCATAGTGAAGAAACGTTCTGCGATCCAATCTGTGGCGTGTATGTGTCGGAAGAGCAGGCGGTAATCGGAAACCATGGAGGGAAACGTCTGCATTTTTGTTCAATGGATTGTCTCGAAAAATATCGCGAACAGTTGGACCATATATCACCAACATAACCTGGAGGAGTAGATGAAATTTTTTATCGATACGGCGGATGTTACAGAAATTCGTGAAGCACATGCACTTGGCCTGGTTGACGGCGTGACGACCAACCCTTCCCTGATTGCCAAGTCGGGACGTAAATTCAAGGATGTTATCAAGGAGATCGTTTCCATTGTCGACGGCCCCATTTCTGCTGAAGTTATTTCTCTGGATGCACCGGGAATGATCAAGGAGGCAAAGGAGCTGGTCAAGATCCATAAAAATATCGTCATTAAGCTGCCGATGACACCGGAAGGACTCAAAGCGTGTAAGGCGTTGACCGAAAAAGGGGTCAAAACCAACGTAACCCTGATTTTCACCCCGATGCAGGCACTGCTGGCCGCCAAAGCCGGTGCCACCTATGTGTCCCCGTTTGTCGGTCGTCTCGATGATATTTCACAGGACGGCATGGGAATCATCGAAGAGATCCGCACCATTTTCGACAACTACGGCTATCTGGCAGAGATTATTGTGGCCAGCGTGCGTAATCCGATCCACGTGCTCAACTCCGCCCTCATCGGTGCCGACATCGCCACCATTCCCTATTCGGTCATGATTCAGCTTGCCAAACACCCCCTGACCGACGCAGGCATTGAAAAGTTCCTCAAAGACTGGGAAAGCGTGCCAAAGTAATCCACAACGTGACATCCCCTCTGCTCACCACTCACCGCCGTCCGGTTTCCGGACGGCGGTTGCTGTTTTGGGCACTTTTTTTCCTGTTCCGGGAGATTCGCTGTTAAAGGGGCTTGAATATCGGTGTGCTTGTGATACTATTCACGCAAAATTGTTAAATTCATATGAACGGGTGCCAAGAAAAGTGTCCATTGCTGCTAACCATACCGGCAGGGAACCTCTCATTTTGATAGTGGATGATGATCCTGCCATCCTCAAGTCAATCGTGCGGTTTCTTCGTCCCCACCCCTATACGGTTTATGCTGCCTCCAGTGCCGCAGAAGGCATTGAAATTTTGAAAACCAAGGGGCAATTCCAGCTGGTTATTTCCGATTACCTGATGCCGGATACTACGGGAGATAAGTTTCTCCATGAAGTGGCCGCCACATGGCCCGATGTCAGGCGGGTCATTCTGTCCGCCTACACGGACCGTGCCGTATTGCTTTCTGCCATCAATGAAGGGGGCGTTCACCGTTTTCTTACCAAGCCGTGGCACACCAGAAAGTTGCTGGAGGTTGTTGAAGAACTGGTGGCCGATTATGGAGCCGAAGAGGCCGCACGTGCCGAAATCAGTGAGCTTGCCCGAAAGCACCAGCTGCTGGTTGTGACGAATCACCAACTGGAGGAGCTGGTCAGCCAGCGAACCGCCGACCTTGAGCAGCACCGTCAGCAGTTGCAGGAGGCTAACGGCCAGTTGCGTCAACTGGGTAGCCACATGGAAGAACTCCGGGAGGATGAACGCCGTTCCATTGCACGGGAAATCCATGATGAATTGGCACAGTCATTAAGTGCTATTAATTTGGATGTTTCAAGCCTGCTGAATCGGGTGAAGGAGCCAAAACTCCACGAATCATTGGGGGGTATTAAGCAGCAGATTGACCATACGCTGGCCACCATACAACGGATTCTTGCGGCACTGCGTCCCCAGGTTCTTGATGAACTGGGGTTGGCGGCGGCACTGGAGTGGCTGGTTAACGATTTTTCCCGCCGCAACTGTATCCCGGTAAACCTCGAGTGTACGCTGGATTCCAAGCGCTTGCCGCTCCAGATTGCCACGACCATCTTTCGCATTACCCAGGAGGCGTTTACCAACATTATGCGTCACTCCGGTGCCTATCGTGCCACACTGCGAGCCTGGCAGGAGCAGGGGGTGGTGTATCTGGCTATCGAAGACAACGGCATCGGCATTCCGGACAAAGAGCAGCGCCGCCCCAACTCCTTTGGTATTTTGGGAATGCAGGAGCGGGCAGCGTTATGTAACGGCTCACTAACGGTCAGCAACCTGGAGAGCGGAGGCACCCAAGTGATGCTCCAGATTCCGGGCGAACCGGCACGGGAGGTACTGCCATGAAACGTATTTTAGTGGTTGATGACCATCCAATGTTTAGAAGAGGGCTCGTCAATACCCTGCTCCAATCTCCCCTTGAGATGTCCGTTATCTGCGACGAGGCGGGCAGCGGGGAGGAGGCTCTGCCGATGGTAGGTCAACAGATGTATGACCTGGCCATTGTTGATATCTCCATGCCCGGCATGGGGGGAATGGCTCTTCTTGAAAGACTTCGGCTACTGACGCCCCAGCTGCCGGTGTTAATGCTGAGTATGTTTTCCGAAGAGCAGTTCGCGCTGAGTGCGTTCCGGCTTGGTGCTGCCGGGTATCTTACCAAGCGGGAAGCTTCCGATGAGTTGATCTCAGCGGTGACCCAGATTCTCTCCGGTATGCGCTACTTGAGTCGCCCCCTTGCGGAGACTTTGATTGATCAAGCCATAAGCACCCCCGAGACTCCGCCCCCTCCCCATCATCATGTGGCACTTTCGAAACGTGAAATGGAAATTATGAAACGACTCGCTTCCGGCCAGCGGCTCAAGCACATCGCGGCGGAACTCTGCTTAAGCATCAAGACCGTAAGCACCTATAAAAGCCGCATTTTTACTAAAATGGGTTTTCATACCACGGCACGTTTGATCAACTATGCCACCACGCAAAATCTCGTTTAGGAGTTGGAACTATAGGGTAGTGTGCCATGGGGAGTTATCGGGAAAAAGTTGAGCTGTTGCGCAACGTACCATACGTGTTGCCACTGACCATTCTGGCATCGTCGCTCTGCCTTACGCTCATTTTATGGGGTTTGTTCGATAGCAGCCTGAGAGAACGTTCCCAGACACTCTACAGTGACAGGGTCGATGAGATCAGCCAACGACTCATCAAGAGAATGCATGATCACGAGCAGGTACTACGGGGTGCGGCAGGGCTCTTCAGCGTGAAGGAAGAGGTGACCCGTAGTGACTGGCGTCATTACGTGACCTCACTTCAGTTGGATGAATTTCACCCCGGCATACTTGGCATCGGCTTTTCGGCATGGCTTACCCCCCAGGAAAAGGCTACCAACATCGCGGCGGTTCGGGGGGAGGGTTTTCCCGAATACGTGGTGCGTCCCGTGGGGGAGCGTCCGGTGTATACCTCCGTTGTGTATCTGGAACCGTTCAATTGGCGTAATCAGCGGGCTTTCGGCTATGATATGTATACCGAACCGGTGCGGCGCAGTGCCATGGACAAGGCCCGTGATGGCAATTTTGCCGCCATTGCGGCAAAGATTATTCTGGTTCAGGAAACCGATAAGGACAAGCAGAGCGGCATGCTGATGTATCTGCCGGTCTATCGGCAGGGCAAACTGCTCGATAGCGTAGCACAGCGTCACGAAGCCTTCCTCGGCTTTGTGTACAGCCCGATACGGATGAATGATTTTGTAACCGGTACTCTGGGAAATCTGCCGTCAGACGTTGCTTTTGACGTGAGAGTCGGGGCACCGGGCACCGATAATCTGATGTTCAGCTCAGATCTGGCCAATAAACGGGAGGTTATGCACCAAGAGCACCCTCAGTTTACCTCAAAAAAAACCGTTGAGGCCTACGGTAATGCCTGGGAATTCACCTTCAGAACCCTGCCGGAATTTAATACCCAATTAAATACCTGGCAATCCTCTCTGGTTCTCTGCAGTGGCCTTCTGTTCAGCCTGCTGGTTTCCTATCTGGTTCACCAGATGATGAGAACCCGCAATCTCGCCATTGAGCAGGGGGAAGAGAAAATAGCCAGCCTGAACAACCGTCTCTCCCTCGCCGTTGATTCCGGCCAGATCGGTGTCTGGGACTATATGGTACCGGAACAGCGACTGGTATGGGACAAGTGGATGTTTGCCCTGTACGGGGTTAATGAAGAAGACTTCTCCGGTGCCTACGAGGCGTGGCAGAACGGGCTCCATCCCGATGACCGGGAGCGGGGTAATCTTGAGATTGCCCAGGCCCTGAAGGGCGAAAAGGAGTTTGACACCGTATTCAGGGTTATCTGGCCCACGGGGCAGATCCGCTATATCAAGGCGGCGGCTCTGGTGCAACGAGATGCCGCAGGCAATCCGCTCCGGATGATTGGCGTCAATTATGACATCACGGAACGCAAACGGACGGAAAAGTCACTTCACGATCAGGCGGTCATGCTGGAGCAGGAGGTAGGGCACCGGCGGCAGACACAGGAAACATTGGCTGTAAAGCAGCAACAGCTGCAGATGCTTAATGAAACACTGGAGAATCGAGTCACGGAAGAGGTGCGAAAAAACCGTGAAAAGGACAAAATCCTCCTCCACCAGGACAAACTGGCATCCATCGGTCAGCTGGCCGCCGGTGTGGCCCATGAGATAAACAACCCCATCGGCTTTATCATGAGCAACCTGGGGACACTGCAAAGCTATGCCGAATCTGAAAAGCAGTATCTTACCGCACTGGAAAAGGTCGCCCAGGCCTGTTGTAGTGAACAGGAACTTGTCTCCCTTGAAGAGCTGCACCGGAAACTCGACCTGCCGTTTATTTTGGAGGATATCCCGCCGCTGATTTCCGAGTCACTTGAGGGGGCGGAACGTGTCAAACGGATTGTGCTTGATCTGAAGGATTTTGCCCGCACCGATGAGAATAGCCTCAAGCAGACGGATTTGAACCATTGTGTGCAGAGTACGGCCAACATCGTTCGGAATGAGCTCCGTTATATTGCCGATCTCAACCTTGATTTGCAGGAGATACCGTTGGTTATCTGCAATCCCCAACAGATCAATCAGGTGATTGCCAACATTCTGGTCAATGCGGCCCATGCCATTGACGGACACGGACGTATTACCGTCACCACCAGCCATGAACAGGGGCGTGTACTTTTGACCTTTACGGATACGGGACGGGGAATTCCGCCGGAGATACAGGGACGTATTTTCGATCCGTTTTTCACCACCAAACCGGTGGGGAAGGGAACCGGGCTTGGCTTGAGTATCAGTTACGATATTGTTAAGAAGCATGGGGGGGAAATTTCCTTGCAGAGCGAAGTGGGGGTCGGAACAACCTTTGTGATTTCTCTTCCCATCACCGGGCCAACCGGCGGGGTGGGGGCGTGAATTCCCTCCCCCATACTCCGTCGCCAACATTCCAACTCTACCGCAAACGACTTTTAACCGGGGTAGTGGCGTGCCTTGCCGGAATCCTCTTCCTGACCGGCTATACCCTCTTCACCGATTGGCAAAACGCTCTCAAAAGTCTCGAACTAACCGGCGCAAATCTGTCCCGTGCGGTTGAAATCAGCATTGACGGCATCTTTGATAAAATCGACGTTGCCCTTACTGCCGTGCAGTATGAAGCGGAACGGGAACTGGCGTCCGGAGGGATTTCACCGGCAACCATCAACGACTGCATTGCCCGGCAACGCAACGCTCTGCCGGAAATTGACAGCCTGCGTATGACCAACAGGAAGGGTGATTTTCTCTATGGCATTGACCGTGCGAACACGTCAGTGGTGAATGTGGCTGATCGGGATTACTTTGCGGCGCTTCGTAACGCACCCCGGCAGACTCCCTACATCTCCCGCCCGCTGTTCGGACGGGTTGGCAACCGGTGGATCATCGTGATCGCCCGGCGCCTCAACAACCCGGACGGTTCCTTTGCCGGAGTGGTGCAGGGTAACATACCGTTGGACTTTTTCATTAAACATTTTGCCAGTTTCACGCTGGACAAAGGGGGTGCCATCACACTGCGTGACGGTGAGTTAGGGCTCTTGGTGCGCTACCCGGCTTCGCCTCTCTTCAAGATCGGTGATAAGACGTCAACGGAGTTTACGGCACTGGTTAAGCGGGGGCTTACCTCAGCAACCTATACCAATGGCGGTACCGGTGATAGCGTCAAGAGGGTCTGTTCCTACAGTAAGCTTGCCCGGTATCCGTTGTATATAAATGTGGGGGTACCGGTGAGCAGCCTGCGGGAGGCCTGGCTGGCCAATGCTGTGCGCATATCGGCTCTGGCAACTCTTCTGGCCGTTGCCCTGGTGCTGTTTGCCCGATTCATTATCCGCAGCTGGGAGCAAAGTCAGCGGGAAACGGAGGAGCTGAGTCGCTATCGGGATCAGTTGGCCTCACAGGTTAATGAGCGAACGGCAGAGCTGGAAAAAAACAATCGCACTCTGGCAGAGGAGGTTGCGGTGCGCCGCCGTTTTGAAGTGGCCATGGCTGACCAAACCTCAATACTGTTTGACCAGATAGAAGAACGCCAGAAGGTGCAGGATGAATTGCTGCTCAAGCAGGAACAGTTGGCGGAGCTGAACTCCGGACTTGAACAACGGGTCACGGACGAAGTCTCGAAAAACCGGGAAAAGGATCGCCTCATGCTCCAGCAGGACAAGCTGGCGTCCATTGGTCAACTGGCAGCGGGGGTGGCCCACGAAATCAATAATCCGATGGGTTTTATCATGAGTAACCTTGGTACGCTCAAAAATTATGTCACCTCCATTAACGAGTACGTACAACACCTGGAACGTGTGGTGAGCGACACCGAACAGCCGGAAACCTGGGCTTTACGTGACCGCCTGGACATGCCTTTTGTGCTGGAGGATCTTGCTCCACTGGTTATGGAGTCACTGGAAGGGGGGGAGCGGGTAAAGCGTATCGTTCTCGATCTGAAGGATTTTGCCCGAGCCGATGAGAGTAGTCAGCGGGAAACAGACTTGAATGACTGTATCCGGAGTACTGCCAATATCGTCCGCAATGAAATCAAATACGTGGCCGATCTTGAGCTTCAGCTGGAAGAGATACCGCTGCTCGTCTGTAACTCCCAACAGATCAACCAGGTTATTGCCAATCTGTTGGTAAATGCGGCCCATGCCATCACCGAGCATGGCACAATCACCGTCGCCACCTATTGTAAAGATGATCTCATCCATCTGTCGGTCACCGATAGCGGTTGCGGAATCCCCACCGAGGTGGTCAACCGGATTTTTGATCCGTTCTTCACCACAAAGCCGGTTGGACAGGGTACGGGACTTGGCCTCAGTATCAGCTATGACATTATAAAAAAACATGGTGGCGAAATACTGGTTTGCAGCGAACCGGGGGTCGGTACGACCTTCATGGTGATGCTGCCAATCGGTGGCTCTATGGAGAAACTGGCATGACAACAAAGGCACGTATCTTAATCGTCGATGATGAAGCACACATTTTAAGTACTCTCAAGCGGCTCTTCAGGCCCTGCGGGTATGAAACTACCACCTGTTCCTCAGCTCGCGAGGCACTCAAGTTGATGGAGACCACGGAACCGTTTCCGGTCATTATTTCCGATTTTCGCATGCCGGAAATGAACGGAGTTGAGTTTTTGGCCGCTGTCCGGCTCCAATCCCCCGACTCCGTCGGTCTGGTGCTGTCCGGCTACGCGGATGCGGGGTCCATCGTTTCAGCAACCAATCAGGGGCATATCTATAAGTTCATTCCGAAACCCTGGGATGATGCCGTTTTAATCGCCACCGTTGCCGAAGCACTGACCTTTCATACCTCCAAAGGGGAGACCCCCCTCCCATGAAGGATACGATCCTCATTGTTGATGATGAACCCGCCGTTCTGTCGGCTCTTGTGCGGAGTCTCCGAAGCGACGCCTATGATGTTGTTACCGCTCCGGGGGGCGAAGAGGCCTTACACCTCATACGAAACCGAGACATTCGAGTGGTTATCTCGGATCAGAAAATGAGCCGGATTCAGGGGATAGATTTTCTGGCTCTGGTGAAGCAGCATCGACCGGCCATCGTGAGGATACTTCTTACCGGAAATGCCGACCTTGACCTGGCACTTGATGCGGTGAACAGGGTAGAGGTGTTCCGTATGTTGACAAAGCCCTGGAATGACATCGAACTGAAGAATATTGTCCTGGCGGCACTGGCAAAAAGCCAGACCAACCTGAGAGCCACACCACTCTCCCCGTTTCAGCGTGATGAACGGGAGGAGCTGGAGCGACTGCACCCCGGTATTACCCGTCTGCACAAAGACAGTGACGGTAGCCTGGTGATTGAGGACCTTTCAGATGAAGAGCTGGAGAGCATCAAGAATCAGACGTGACCCAACCGTGGCAACGGCATCTTGTGGTACTGACGCTCTGCCTCAGAGAGGCAGAGCGGGGTGGTCAGATGTGGTCGCCCTCTTCGGGACGGCTACATACCACAGGGTATCATTAATCCCCACTTCGCAGAATTTTCACTGCAATTCCGGCAAGCTCCGCTGCTTCTTCTGCACTCATTCCTTTGGCGATCAGTTTATACGCAACCTCAATCTTTCCCCGTTCGATACCTTCCTCGATCCCCTTTTCTCTGCCTTCTTCTCTGCCTTCTTCTCTGCCTTCAAGACGGCCAAGGCCATAGTTGGACTCTATCAGACTGGCTTGATATTTTAAGTCGTCCTGATACCGGGCGTACGCCAGTCGATCTTTTTCTGGGAGGTTTAACAGAGAAAACGTTTTTCGTGCCTTTTGCAATCCTTTGGCCTTGAACTCATCTTTGATCTCTTCGTTCTTGAGGAAATAAATCCATTCGTCCAGAGTTGTTACAGCTCTATCATTAAAGTTATTAATCCTGATGAGATAGTATTCCGGGAATAGGTGGTGGAGCTGCTCACGGCCATAGAGCTTTTTCTGTTTGCTACTCAACTGGAGATGATCTTTATCGTGCAGTCCGGTAAAACTGGTGGTTCCGTGATAGATATAATCGCTGCCGTGCCCAAGGTCAAAGTAAAGAATGTTCACCGATATGACTTTTACCACCCCTGAAAATGGTTCGCTTTCCTTCTGATGTTCTGTTATGACACGTGAAGTACCGTAGAGCATACGCTGCAGATAATCAAATTCACGCTCGTACTGCACCTCAATGACGACAATCTCACCTACCGCATTTTTAACCTTGAGATCTACCCGGTTGAACTTGTCATCTTTGTGTTCCTTGTTGCTCTCACTTTCCAACACCTCAAGGATGCATATATCTTCACACAGTAGTTCACTTAAGAATCCTTCGAGGATTTCGAAGTTGGCTTTACTCCGCAGCAGACGTTTCATAGCCCAGTCAAAGGTAATCAGTTTTCGTGGTTTTTTTGTTTTCATAAACGTGTCCTTTCCACATACTATCAAAAATAGCGATCAAAACCGAATACTATTTCAACATGATACCATCACATGGCCACAATCACACGGTTACGCCCCTGGCTTTTGGCCGAGTAGAGGGCGTCATCAACCCGCCGGAGTAAAGCATCCTCAGTTTCACACTCTTGCTTGAACTGGGCAACCCCGAAACTGGCGGTAATGGCATAGGGAACGAGGGGGGCGGGAGTCTGCTCAAAGCGGCTTCTCACCCGTTCAGCCAGTGTAATTGCCGAGTCACCATCGGTGTACAAGAGCACTATTATGAACTCTTCGCCCCCCCATCTGGCCACAATATCCTCCTCCCTCACCATTTCCAACAGCAGGGAAGCGCACATTTGCAGGACCTGATCACCGGCACGATGACCATAGTCATCATTTACTCGTTTAAAATGGTCAAGATCAATGCTGACAAGAGAAAGTGGCACGTTATGACGGCGTGCCGTACTAATGGCCAGGGAGAAGTTTTCATTAAATGAACGACGGTTATGGAGACCGGTTAACTCGTCGGTTCGTGCCAACCGGGAGATGGTTTCGGTGGCCTGTTCCAGTTTTTGCATTTTATCCATCAGCACCATGTGCAGATGGTTCACCCGAAACCCGACGGCCACTCGTGCCTGCAGCTCACACTGGCTGAAGGGCTTGGCAACAAAATCGTCGGCACCGGCATTGAGGGCATGTACGGTGGCACTCTCTTTTTCCTTTGAGGTGATTATTATCACATAGTGTGGTAGGGGGCCCTCCCGTTCCCGTAGTCGGCTGACGATTGCCGGCCCTTCGATGCCGGGCATCATCCAGTCGAGAATAACAAGCAGCGGATGCTCAGTGAGGCAGAGTATGCGCCAGGCCTCATCACCATCATGGGCAACGGTAACTTCATACCCCCATTTAATAAGCAAGGACTCAAGTAACAGGCATGAAGAGGGATCATCATCGGCGATAAGAACCTTCATAAGTGTTCTCTCCCCGGGAGTCTTTTCCGACGTGGGTAGCCATTGTCCGGCGACGGTGATTTTTTCGTCGGGGGGTCTCTGTTCTGCGGCTGATATGTTCTGCGTTTTTTTCACGGAATCCTCCATCGTTACTGGTACTTATTTCCCGGCGGACAGAGTCTCCTCATTCCACTTGATCAGATAGGTTGAAAATGCAGCGTTCCACTCCGGTGTGGCGATAACACCCTTACTCTCGTGGGTCAACGCGATGGGCCAGGTTCCCATTCGCAAGCCCGCCTGTTCACAGGAACGGCAAAAATCCGTGTCGTAAAAATGAAAGCCGAAGGCCGGGTCAAAACGAATCCCCGCCGTTTGTAAGGTGCCTGCCGTGACGGCGAGAAATACTCCATCCAGCAGCTTTACCTCTACCGGAGCGGCACCAAAAAAGTTTATTTCACTCTTTTCGGGTCTACCATGGGAGATGGCACCGGACAGGTATTCCAAATCGTGGCAATGGGCATCACTGAGCAGACACCATGATTCCTGACGCGGCTCACGCCGTCGATTGCCGGCAACGCCAACCACCTGATAACGGGCAAGTGCCTCGGTCAGTCGTGACGCAATCATCCAGTCATCAATCCAGACGTCGTCATGGATAAAAACCAGGGTATCCTCCGGTTCCGCTTCTCCGATGGCTCGATTATAGACATCTGCCAGAGGGGCACGATTGTCTGCAGACACATTGAGTTCGATAGCGGCATACCGACTTACCCGCAGTAATGACTTCACGAGCGGGGATGTTTGCCGGAAGTCGTCCAGAGACGCTCTTGTCGCTGTTATAAACCGAAGTGCCATGGTACTTCCCCCTCGTTCCGTTTCAGCAGAGCAGTCGATCAGGGTCATTGCCTGCGTGGGATTTTAACGCCTGCGCCAGGCCTGACAGGGAGAGGGATTCATCCTCCAACAACGACCACTTGACGCCTAATCCGGGGGCGGAACCCTGGATACCCCACGGTTTGATTCTCACGATTTCAGCAGTGATCGTCGTCTGTAAAGTTGGAAATTCTACCGTAATGCTGTTACCGACAGTCAACTCTCCGCTGTTGTTCATGACAATAAAAGCACCGCTCCAGGAAATATTGTGGGTAAAGGTATGATGCTCAAGAACATCGTTTCTGTGTATAATTACGGGCAGCAAGAGGTTGTGACGACGGTGGAGCCGCAACCGCCGGGGATGGAAGGTGGCACAGATTCTTTCAATATAATTAAGAACACCCTGACTGCGCTCTTCCTGCTTCATAATAATCGGCAGGACGTTATCTCCCTGCATTTTAATCCGCACCAGCGAATAGATATTCTGTAAGGATGAGGCTGCGAGCCGATCACCGTCTTTTGAGCGGGTAATTGTCAGCATATCAACAATAACGGCACTCACACTGTTGATTCTGGCGACCTGTTCGGCTTCAACAAAGGAACCGCACTCAACGGTGAACAAATTCTGACTACATAATGCCCGGGATATTTTGTGGCGTGTTTCAGGTTCCGCAGAAATTATCAGGACATGATATTTTTCCAATAAGGTTTCATGTTGCAGGTGATGACGTTCAATAAGCCGTCTGATAAGATTGGCAGAACAGGGCTTTGAGATAAAGTCATCGGCCTTGTCAATGCCTTCCACCAATTCGGGAGATTCATGGCTGGTAATGATAAAAATGCAACTTTTAAGGGTACTCTCCGCTTCAGCCCTGCGAATCTCTGCCAGGACCTCGCTGCCGTTACGAATCGGCATGATAGCATCAAGGCAGATCAGATCATAGGGTGTACCCGAGTTGCGGGCACCATAATATTTTTCAAGTGCTTCTCCCCCATCGGAGGCGCCATCACACGCACCGTACTCTTCAAGTAACGTGATGAGCATCTCTTGGGACATAAAGTCATCATCGACGACCAGTATCTTCATAGTACACTCCATTCATGCTTTTGCCTGTTGCACTTGATTGTACTGCACAAAGAGCCGCTTGTCAAAAAAGGATACTCATTGTCCGGTAGTTAAAAAAGTGATGGAATTTTTTTGCAACCGGTATATGATCTTAAAAAATTCCATACAAAAGGAGAATATTAATGAAAGAATTTGTGTGCAGTGTCTGCGGCTATATCCACAAAGGGGATGCACCTCCTGCCGAGTGCCCCCAGTGTAAGGCTCCGGCCTCCAAGTTTGACCTCAAAGAGCAGGGTGACCTTGCCTGGGCCGATGAGCACAAAATTGGTGTGGCTCAAGGCATTGACCAGGAGATCATCGATGGCCTGAGAATGAACTTTGCGGGCGAATGCACCGAAATCGGCATGTATCTGGCCATGAGCCGTCAGGCTGATCGCGAAGGCTATCCGGAAGTAGCGGA
This sequence comes from uncultured Geobacteraceae bacterium, assembly GCA_903876875.1. Taxonomy (GTDB): domain Bacteria; phylum Desulfobacterota; class Desulfuromonadia; order Geobacterales; family Pseudopelobacteraceae; genus JACRCG01. The sequence continues at coordinate 21,720 of CAIRBT010000091.1, read as the reverse complement.
AGCCTATAAGCGGATCGCCTTTGAAGAAGCTGAACATGCCGCCAAATTTGCCGAATTGCTGGGTGAAGTGGTAACCGCTGATACCAAAACCAACCTTGAGATGCGTGTTGCCGCAGAAAATGGTGCCTGCAAAGGTAAAAAAGAGCTGGCAACCAAAGCCAAGCAGCTCAACTACGATGCCATTCACGACACCGTCCATGAAATGTGCAAGGATGAAGCCCGCCACGGCCAGGCCTTTGCCGGACTGCTGAAGCGGTATTTCTAACCCCCTCCCCCACCCCGTGCGATCCCGAGGGCTCCCACGGGGTGGGGGCACTTATGTTGAAACAAGTCCCCCCGAGGTAACGATGACCGCCACCGATGTTCCGGTACAACCGACAGCTGACGCTATTGTCGGTCATGCTCCGCTCTGCAATGATTTTTCGCTTACCGTCGCCACGGTGAATGGTTCCGGCAGCCAAAGTGCCAACAACACGTTGCTCCGTGCCATTCACACCATGGGAGTTCCGGTCAGCGGCAAAAACATATTTCCCTCCAACATTCAGGGGCTCCCCACCTGGTTTACCATGCGGGTGAACAGGGATGGCTACCTTGCCCGGACCGAACAGGCTCAGATCCTGGTGGCCATGAACAGAGCCTCCCTTCATGACGATATCCGGGAACTTGCCTCCGGCGGTATCTGTCTCTATCCAGTGGATTTTCCTCTGCCAACCAGGCGTGAGGATGTGACTTATTATCCAATACCGGTTGATGAACTGGTCAAACAATCCGGCGTGGAGAACCGTCTGAAGCCCTACGTGGCAAACATGGTCTCTGTGGGGGTACTGGCCTATCTGTTGCGGATTGACCTGAAGAATATCGAAGAGGCATTGTCATATTACTTTAGCGGCAAACAGAAAGCTCTGGCACTCAACTACGGGACGGTGAAGGAAGCCCATAACTGGGCAATGACCACCATTGCCACGCAAGCCCCCTATCGGGTTGAGCGGATGGCCGCAACCGACGGTACGTTTCTGCTGGACGGCAATTGTGCCGCCGCCCTCGGTGCGATCTTCGGCGGGGTGCAGTTTGTCGCGTGGTACCCCATCACCCCCTCCACCTCCATTGTGGATAATCTGAGCGAGTATCTTCCTGAACTGCGCCGTGAAGCAGATGGTGCGGCAACCTACTCAATCGTACAGGCGGAGGATGAACTGGCGGTCATGGGGATGGTGGTCGGTGCAGGGTGGGCCGGTGCCCGTGCTATGACGGCAACGTCAGGCCCCGGACTGTCGCTGATGGCCGAGTTTGCCGGTTATGCCTATTTTGCTGAAATCCCGGTTGTTATCTGGGACGTTCAGCGCATGGGCCCTTCAACCGGCCTGCCGACCCGGGTGGCACAGGATGATATTCTGGCAGCATACACCCTGGGACATGGTGATGGCAGGCATGTCTGCCTGATCCCGGCAACCATCGCCGAATGCTTTGAGTATGGCGGAACCGCCCTTGACCTTGCCGAGCGACTGCAAACTGTTGTCATCGTGTTGAGTGACCTTGACCTGGGGATGAACCTCTGGCCGACCCCCCCCTTTGAGTATCCTGACCGACCGCTCGATCGGGGCAAGGTACTCTCTGCCGAAGAGCTAACCCGCCTTCAGGGGGCGTGGCAACGGTACGCCGATGTTGATGGTGACGGCATCTGCTACCGAACTCTCCCCGGCACACCCCACCAGAAAGCGGCCTATTTTACCCGTGGCACGGGGCACAATGAGGCCGCCGCCTACAGTGAACGCCCGGAGGATTGGTCAGCCAATCTGAGCCGGCTGGCAAAAAAACATGACCATGCACGCAAACTGGTACCGGCACCGGTGATCGATCAGGTAGCCGGTGCAGACATCGGCCTTATCGCCTATGGCTCCACCGATGCGGCCATGCAAGAGGTGCGGGATTTGCTCGCGGCGACCGGTATCCGCTCCTCCTATCTGCGGCTGCGGGCGTTACCCCTTGAGAGTCGGCTGACTGACTTCATCTCGGCACACCGGCGTATCTACGTCGTTGAAAACAATCTGGATGGACAGATGCACGGACTGATTCAACTGCACTGCCCGACCACTGCCGGACGGCTCACCTCAATTGCAAAATGCGATGGCCTCCCCCTGACCCCCCACTGGATATGTGAGTGCCTGGTGGCGTGCGAAACAAAGGAAACCCCATGACCACGACCACCACGCCTGAAACTGTTCCTGTCAACCGGATTGGCCTGCACAAAAGTGATTACCAGGGTGCCAGTTCCACCCTCTGTAACGGCTGCGGCCACTACTCCATTGCCAACGTGATCGTCGGTGCTGCCTACGAATCATCACTTGACCCGACCCGTATCGCAAAAATCAGCGGTATCGGCTGTTCAAGTAAAAGCCCGGCCTACTTCCTCGGCAGTTCCCACAGCATCAACGGCCTCCATGGGCGCATGCCCTCCCTGGCCACCGGTGCCACGACGGTGAACCGGGAGTTGATCGCCATCGGCGTCAGCGGCGACGGCGATACCGGCTCCATCGGCCTTGGTCAGTTCAAACATCTGCTGCGCCGTAATGTGGATATGGTCTACATTATCGAAAACAACGGTGTGTACGGCTTAACCAAGGGGCAACTGTCGGCAACCGCCGACCTGGGGCAGAAAATCCGCCATGGCGGCGTAAACCACATCCCCCCCCTCGATCTCTGTATGGAGGCACTCATTGCCGGGTGCGGTTTTGTTGCCCGCTCTTTTGCAGGGGATTCCCGACAACTGCAGACCCTGCTCAAAGCGGCTTTTGCCCATCGGGGCACGGCGGTTTTGAATGTCTTGAGCCCCTGCGTTACCTTCAATAATGGCGAAGGTTCGACCAAGAGCTATCTGTGGGGAAAAGAGCATGATCTGCCGTTGCATGAGATCAGCTTCATTCCACTGGATCATGAGGAAATCCACGCCGAGTACGCAACGGGGGACATACGGGACGTGACGCTGCACGATGGCTCAATCATCCGCCTGAAAAAAACCGCTTCGGAATACGATCCAACCAATCGACTGGCGGCCATGACCCTGCTTGAGGAAGAGCGAAGCGGACAGCATTTTACTACCGGATTACTCTATATAAATGAAGAACGTCAAACCCTGGTTGAACAGGAGCAGATGGTTGCTCTGCCGCTGGTTCAGCTGCCGCCAGAAAAGCTCCGCCCCCCCCGCGAAGCGCTGGAGCGGCTCAATGCCCGTTTCCGGTAATTAGCGTATTTTAAGCCACTTTCCGTTATTCCACCGGCATAACGCGGTCAGCCCCAGGGGGTTTATGGTGACGGCACAGGTGTCGCCCCCCCTACCGCTGATGTAGACCGCATTGTACCTCAGACCGTCAATAGCCCCCCCTCCGTCAAAGGCCACATAGCTGGTCCCAAGCGGCACGAGTGTGGTGCCGATGGGGCCGCCACTCGTGCTGAAATTGACAATACTCCCCCCCGGCCGGTTCCCCGTATTGCCACAGGCGACTTTGTTGATCTCTGCCGGCAGGGTGAAGGTGGTGCCCGCCTTGAGAGAGACCTCCTGTAACAGAGTCAGTTCATTGTCCGTGATACGTGCATCATGGTTACTGTCCTGCCAGGCCGTTATCCGGATGCTCCCGCTGTCCGGATGCAGTGAAAGGTACACCGCCTGTTTGGCAAAAACCGTGGGGGCAGCGGAGCTGATGGCGACAAAGGTTCGCTTCTGTGCCTCAATTTGAGCCGCTTTGACCGCTTCCTGCAGCCATCGGCCACTCTCCTCAACGGTGGCACGGTTCAACTGGGCAATAAAAGCTGGAATGGCGATGCCAGAAAGCACGGAGATAATGCAGATGACCATCAGCAGCTCCAACAGGGAAAACGCCCGGCCATTCATAGTTTTCTCCACCAGATGATCTGGAATGGATTGCCGGTTCCGCTTGTGGTTCCGCCGGGGCCGGCCTGAATGGCATTCCCCGTGCCGGTTATCCCGTACAGTCGCCGGTGGTCGATGCCGATCCCCCCGAAAAAACCACCGGAAAAAATAGTTGCCGGGTTAGTCGTCGCAGGAGCAGTGCCGCCGGAAGTCGGAGGGGCACCAACCATCTGGACGTTTTTATAGGGATAACTGCCGGTTCGCCCCACGGTCAGATCGAGAATCAGCACGCGTCCGATACTTGCCGGGACGGAGAGTGGCTGGACGGTGAAGTAGCTGACGGCCGTGGCGATGACAACCTTCTGATCGCTGGTAACGGTCGGCTGTGCCCAGATTTTTTCTCCATGGACGATAGCCCCACCGGCACTGAAACCACCAGTGACAATGGTTTTGCTGTCATCCTTGGTGACGCGGAGTGTACGGGGGTCGAAGCGGAGTACCTCCACACGATAATCCCGTGCATTGGAAGCGAAATCTGTGCCACCGGTACCGAGAATGATGTAGTTCCGGTAGATGGCCACCGAGGCACCGATTGGTTCGTCCCCAAAGGTAAATACAGCCGGAATTGCGTCCAGGCCATTGCTGTCAAGTCGTTTGACCTGATAGGCCGACGGGCCGGCCGGGTTTGGAGTGCCGGTACCGGGGAGTTCCGTTCCATAAGGGCTGCTGCCGTCCCGGGAGTTGAGTATCCAGAGCCTCCCCTGCATGTCACCAAAGACGACGTAGTCATACACACCGTTGTTATCCCGGGACATCAGGGCAGGAGTGGCCGGTACCGCGTTGATCCCGGCGGCCGAACCGCGATAGAAGTACGAACTCTGCCACATGACATCGCCCGTATCACTGTCCAGGGCAAAGGCACTGATGCCATAGCCGCACCGGTACTCCGCAGTGGCCGCCATGACATCGGTGCAGAGTGCGCCGGTGACAGCGCTCCTCATGGTCGTCCAGTTGGAGGTGAGAAAAACATAATTCCGGACGATTTTCCCCACCAGTACCGCACCGCTGGCGACCCCCGCAGATTCCCCCATATTGCAATTTCGATGACTGCCGCCGCAGCCGCTTGCGTCGCCGCTGTCATGGTAACTATTCTCCCAGAGCAGACGGGGGGAGTACTGATCGGTGACATCAAGGGCAAACACCGTGCCGACCGTAGCCGCCACATCTGCTCCGGTACCCACAAGCCGCACCCGCTGTTTCCAAAGGTCGGCAGACAGCGTCTGTCCCGCTGCACTCCGTACCGACTGGATGGTCAGCAGTGGTGAGCCGTTAAGCGTAACCTGTGGCCGGAAGGCGGCTTGATTGGCAGCGTGTGTGGTAAAGGGCTGTTCCTTCAGGCGAGAGAGCAGGGTTCCAGGGATATATGCCCAGAGTTCCCTGCCGCTACCCCACCCGCTGTCGTTGTCGGGATACTGATCCCTTACACTGTCGTAGGTACCACCGTGGAATGCGTGCAACATGCCATCCGTCCCCCCCGCAAAGAGCACCCGATCACGACGATCTCTTCCGACAACCGGTGGAGTGTCCCCATTGGAGGACTCAATCAATTTTGAGCGGGTTTTCAGTGCCGGAGTAGATGTTTCAATGGCCCAGAGGCGTTTCCCCTCCTCGCCACACCCGGTGACACCGCAGGGGGAGGTGAGCGATGCAGCGGTGCGCCCCCGCACCGTATTGATAATAACCGCAGCGGCTTCCGTGGTGGCAGCACCGAGCTGATTGCGCAGGGCATCCCGCTCCGAAGCCGCAAGTGCCTTGAAACTGGAGGGATCGAAAACAAGGTGGTTTGTCGCGCCAGGCAGATTGGTAAAGATGTGACGGGGAGATGTGGTGTCGGTGGAGGAGAGAGGGGCGACCGGAAAGCCTCCGGTTCCGGCCACCGGCATGGCGTTGGCACTGTCCCACTGGATAGTCGATGCAGTATATGAGCCGTCGGTCTGCAGCAGTGGCACCCGGATCATCCTCAGGTGGCCACGGTTACCCGGATAATCAAAACCGGCCTGATAGAGGATGTTATCCTTGATAATCGGCTGGGTTTTGGAGATTTCAGCGGAGCCGAGGCTCAAGTGGGGGGCGGCCAGGGTGTTGAGGGCATATTTGCTGCCGCAACTGTTGGAGTGGCTCCAGTCGATGGCGCAACCGGTCTGATAGGGTCCCACGGAATAGTCGACCGGGGGGCAGTGAACCGCAGAACCGGCTCCTCCCGTCATGTCAGCTTTACAGATCGTTCGGGGGGGACTCCCCGCCGTTATGTCGGTGATGGCGGAAAGTGTCCCGCCGGTCACAATGAAATCGGTGATCGGAATGGCAGCCGTTCCGGTGGGGTCGCTCTGCTCAACCGTTACCCCTGCCACGCGGTTGGTGGCCATATCGAAATGGGCAAACTCCGCACTGAGACGAACAGTCCCGCCCATGCTACTGGTGGAGCCGATGGTTGCATAACCGGCACCGGAAAGTTCCGGTTGTCTTTTGAAAGTGACACGGGGGCAGGTAATGCCGCCGGTACAGCCCCCATGAACCGCTTCTATGGTGAGGAGAACAGGGGGGGCGGCAAAGGTGAAATCGACCGTCCGTACCGGTGGCACACCGGAGGTCGTCTCATTCAAACAGGTAATGAAGCTGTGTCCCGGCAGATAGGAGAGGTACCCCGTGGTGGGGGAGCCGTCACTCTGTCCCCCCACCAGATAGTCTGACAGGTGGTAGGTATCTCCGGCGGCCAGGGGGGAGTTGTCACCGGATTGTGCCCGGGCGTCATGGAGCAGGCGGCTTACCCCGAAACCGATAAACCGGTCGTCCACCGTTGTCACCGGGTCGTCGGCCAGGGTGGTGGAGGTATAGGGGTTTCCGGTAGGGGGAGCGGGACGCATACTCCGGATGGTGCCGGAGCCGGGAGCAAACTCCCAGCCGCCGCACTGGGACAGCCAGGCCGAAGGTCGCTCCGCAGCCAGATAGCCGCTCCCGCATCCCCCCCGGTCGGAGCAACCGGCATTGCTTTCGACACGGGGCAGGGCAGCCACTCCCCCCGTACCGGGTGGCAGGAGAACGCCCCCCGCCGGAATTGCACCGCCGCCGATGGTGAAATTGGTACCGAATTGGCTCCCCCCTTCCATACTGCCAATACCGGCGCAGCCAAAGAGTGCCGGATTACCCCTCCCCAAAAAGTTGCGAATTTCGGTAAGAACCGCCTGCTGTTCCTCCGCCGTCGGCGTACTGCCGTCGCTCCCCCTGTCGCCGATATCCCAGTGGGAACTCCAGAGCAGCCCAAACGGGGTGACAAGGTCGGGACGGCGACTGCGGCAGGTGGCGGGGAGCGGGTCAGCCAGACAGCCGGCCAGCACATCACGGGTAGTGATATACTGAAAGACATTCTTATCCCGCCAACTTTCAGCAGCGGCCACCCGGAGGAAGTTTTCAAACGGCTCACTGGTTCCTTCACTCAAGACCGCAATCTTCGGCGGGTTACCGGTAAGAACCCTGGTAACATTTCCGGAAAAAGGTATGGTGGCCCGATGAATTTTAACCGCCGGAAAGCGAGCCACCACGGCAGCCATTTCTGTCGGTGTAATGTCATTGGCGTCGATGACAAAGGGGCCGCCCCGATAGCCGATGGTGGTGGCTGTCCCGGAGTCACTCCTGGTCACATAGCTGTCAAAGGGGGGAATACTGCCGTTTTTGGTGCTGTTGCAGATGGTGACCAACGGCGTTATGCCGGTCGCTCCGGCCGTGGTGAGGAGTAGGTCAAGCCCCTGGGGGGAGTTTTTTGTGGCATTGATGAGCCAGTGGATTCTGAGCTGTTTACAATAACCGAAGAGCTCTTTTTGTAGCGGCACACGTTTATCAACGTTGGCACAGGCTCCAGGCATATCTCCCGTAGCAAGCAGCGTGTAAAGCAGGTGGTACAGCTGATAGAGAGAACTGTCATTTCTGTTGCCATCACAATAAGCGGGGAGATCTTGAGTCGTTGCGGGATCGTTGTTCGGTTGCCAGCAGGCATCGCTGGCGATGATATAGGAGCCGGCATTGAAGGAGGTCATTGCTGTCTGGGCAGTGGTCACCCCGACGGACAGCTGCAGTATAAGCGCAAGGAAACCGGCGAGAACGGCGGAGAACCGCCTCCGACCGTGATGGATGTCCATGGGGATTCCTCCTTAAGGGGATGTACTGATTCTGATGGTATTGGTCAGCGTCGTCGTGTCGCTCTCCCCCAGGGTTTCTGCCGAGGTGCCACAGCCATCGGCTCCCTGGTTTTTAGACCGGAGAGAATCATCCCCCAACCGGGTATTGTATTTCACTCCCACATCGATAACGGTTTTTACCGGACTGTCCCGTCGTTCCGCCACGGCGACCAGATTAATAACGTCAGGCGCACCGGCGGTTTTGGCATAGACATGGTACGTGTAGCTGTCATTGGCACCGCCGGTTATTTTTTGTGCGCCCGTATCGTACGCAAGGGTTTTATCCCCGAGCGAGATCCCCAGCACCGCCGGAAAGGAGCGCTGCAGCAGAGGGGATAGATCGGTAAAAGTCTCAGTAATGGCAAAGGTGCCGTTGCCGCATTGCCACCGGTTCAGGGAGGTCATGGTGCAATCCTGGTCGTACAGGAAGTAGCGCGCCTGACTGAGACCGGCATCGGCGGCATACAGGGACTGGCTTTTAATGATCGCCTCTCGCGTGCCGATGCTGAAGGGGATCACCCGATAGGTAAGGGCGACCACCATCAGTGCCAGCAGCAGAGTCAGCATCAGCGAAGATATCAGGGCGATGCCCTGGCGGTTGCCAAGCCACCGGGGAACGTCAACTTCCGGAACTAAAATTTCTCACCTCCACCGTACGGTAGGTAAGGGAACGAATGTACGAATCATTAAAGGGGCCAACGACGGTCTGATCCACCGAGTTACCGAGCACGTACCGGTTATTATTGAGATAGTCGGGCGTTTTCCGCTCTGCCCGGAGTAGCAGCCAGACGGTAACGCAGCGGAGGTTTTTGAGGGAGGCGGGGGGCACCGCAGTCAGCTCCATTCTTTCCGTGAGCGGATTGTAGGAGGTGAATTCGAATTTGAGGCCATCGACCCCTCCCCCGTCGCCCGTCGGTTCGCCCATTGCTACCGGATCAAGGGTACAATCTGATTTCCAGCCGGAACGTCGGAAGGTACGCGCCTCCGCAGCGGGAGTGGTGACCACGTCATAGCGATACTGACGCAGGGTGAAAACCGTTGAATTATCGGGTATCAGTTGCTTTAGTTCGGGAATGAGGGTAAAAATCCCGTTGTCGATGCCGGTTACCTGATAGCAGGCACCATCGCCGGATGCGGTCTGGAATGTCACCAGGGATTTGCTGTTACTGGCACCGACGGCAGCCAGCAGCAGGGAGTCGTAGCAGTCATGCACCGCATCAACCGCGATAGAATTTGGCCGACCGGTACCGGCACCGGAATCACAGCGGGTCGTCAGATAGTAGTCCTGACGGGAAGCTGCGCTGCCGCTGGTCGGGTCTCCCGAGGGGGGGCACTCTTTCTGGTGATCGATACAACTGCGAGACGACTCGTCCAGCACGACCGGAACAGCATGTATGAAGGAGAGGGTGTCAGAAGGGTTCCCCCGGGAATGGCTTATTACCTTCGTGCCTGATGAGGTATCAGCAGGGTCGGAACAGTACGGTATACCACTGTCCGGGGAGACCAGATACCCCGCGCCGCGCAGGTCCTCCTCAATGAAGGTCATCAAGCGTTGCGCCCTGTCGCTGACGGCGTTGCTATCGGAAATCCGGGTGACGATACGTGAAATGGTAAGATAGGTAGAGTAGCAGATGGTTAGCACAATGGAGAAAATAACCATGGAGACCAGAAGTTCGACCAGGGTGAAACCGGAGAGCTGTTCCCCTGGACGCCCCATATCAGTAGCTCCAGATGGTGGTGAAGGAGCGTGATTTTGTTTCCCCCTTAAAGGTATATTCGACCAGCGCGGAGAGTGCCAGGGGAACCGGGAGCTTTGTGGCATCCCGCACCGGCACCGGGATGATGCTCCACTTTCTCCGGAACCTCCCCTGGGGGTCGTTGGAGGTGGTTATTTTTCCGGCCGGGGTGAGGTATTCGGTTGGTGCCACATAGGCGGTGCCGGTGCCCAGCAGTTTGCTTATGCTGCTCTGTGGCATCGCCACCAGTTCTTCCACCTTTTGGGCCGCCAGGTTTCGGGCCACAATGGCCATTTCCGTAGCGGAATTCAGCCCCATGGACGCTATCAAAAGGGGAATGATCGCCAGAAAGCTGATGGTAAGAATAGCCAGCGATATCAGTAATTCCAGGAGGGAAAAACCTCCGTATGGCACTGTTCTTGTTCCTCGCACACCCATGCCCCACTCTCACTCGCAGTCTATGCACCGTTATATGCAGTTATATGAGCGTGTTACGGATTTGCATGAGTTGTGCCAATGGTAACGGAATCTGTAATAACGATGACTTAGACACCCTCGCCGGCACAGCGAGGTGACGAAAGTTGTCACTAAACAGGGGGAGTGTGACAAGGAATGTCTCTCACGCACGCTTACAAAGCAAGCACACCATCGGTCATAATGACCCGCAGACTGCCATCTCCGTTGATAAGTGTGAGTGTCGGCCGGTAGAACACATAATCTTCGTGGAACGGGGCACTGACGGTGCCGCCGAAGCCGCTGTTGTCCCCCAGGGCAATATGGATGGTGCCGAGGATTTTTTCCGTTTCCAGCACGTTATCCGGTCGGGTTGCCTTGTCGTTGGTACCAATACCCAGTTCGGCAATATTCCGACAGTTCGCCTGCCCGGCAAAACGTGCCTCAAGGCCGGCACGGTGGGGGTCGTCCCCTTCAATGCGTACCACGACTCCCCCCTCCACGGTCACCCGGAGCGGCTCGTCGAATTTCCGGGTCGGCCCCCATTCCAGAACCATAATGCCATGGCTTTTCCCTTCCAGAGGAGCCAGATAGGCTTCACCAGCCGGTAGATTGCCGAAACTCCCCGCCGTAGTAAGCAGACCGTCATCCCCCTTGGCAGAACGTCCCTGTTTGCAGAGCATCATATCGGTGCCGTTGGGGGTGGTTACCCTGACCCACTCGGCACCGTTCACCGCTGCCACCAGCAGAGCGGTGCGGGTTGCCAGGGCATGCCAGTCAACGGTCATGGAGGTATGGAACATCTCCGGATCGAAGTGGGGGAGACTGGCAAAACGGCAGCCAGCTCCGCAGGCCAGTGCCCGAAAGCGGGTGTGACTGGTAGAGTTGTTGGAGAGGGCAATGACGATAGCTGCCACCTCCTGCCGCTTTTCACTGACAAGAGTGCGGGCCTGCGCCACTTCGTCCACGGACGCCTCCTTTGCCAGTAGCTTGGCAAACAGTCCCCTGGCCGCCAGTTCTGCCGTTATGGTCGTACCAAAAACGGCATGCCAGAGCGCTTCGGGCGGTTCGCATCCCGAGGCGGCAGTGGCGGGGAATTCAATAAAAGTACCGGAGCCGTATTCCCGTTCGACAAAGCGCGCCAGCGCACCGGCGGTTGCCGAAAGCCGGGTGCGTCGGTCAAGATCCACAGCCGAGGGGATTTCGTCGGGACGTATGCTGTCGGTGAATACCACCACCCGCTCTCCCCGCTGGATACCCATATTAATGGTGAGTAGTGAGCGAAACGGATCAGTGCCGATTTCCTGTTTGGGCATAGTAAGCAATTCTCCCTGAAAAAAGATGGTTATCAACGGAATAGACCACGGTATAGCACAACCGGCAGCAAAGGTAAAAGTGCTTGACGACTTCTCCAACAGCACTGACTGTTTTTTCCTTGATTTCTACGGTGTTATTGTGATAATCATGCATACTGTATACAATTCTCGAAATATTTTTTCGTCAATAATTGCGAATAGTTAACTCTATATCTGGGTGCGGTGGCGGAGGTTTTTGTGGCACAGGTCGTTTTTTCCACATGGGGCGGGAACAAAGTTGACAACAGAAAAGTTTCCGGGGAGCCGCAGGCGGTAAGTTACCGTTTGCCAGTTGCCTTTGACGGCGAGCGGCCGCTGCGGGCATTTATGGGATGGGACGGCATTATCCTGTTCGACAAGGACGTGGACGTTCCGGCCATGACCGCCGAATATATGAAGCGGGTTCAGACCCTCTTCTGCTGCGGTCGTTGCACACCGGGCAAGAAGGGAACCAAGGTTCTGATGGATCTGTTCCAGAACGTCCTGGACGGACGGGCCAAGGAAGAGGATCTTGATACGGTTGCCGACCTCACCGAATTACTGAAAAACTGTAAATGCACCCTCTGCCAGAGTGCGACTGTGCCGGTTTTTGATGCGGTGGCCAACTATCGGGAACAATTTGTAGCTCGTATTCATGAACGGCGCGCCCCCTCGTCTGACAGCGTGCCGGACACCTATATCCATAAGATTACCGCCCCCTGCATGGACAAATGTCCGTCTCACATCGACATTCCCAAATATATCGAAGAGATAAAAAACTACCAGTACGGCGAAGCACTGGCAACCATTCGGGAAAACATGCCGATGCCGGCGGTCTGTGGCCGGGTTTGTCCCCACCCCTGCGAAACCGCCTGCCGTCGCAAGAATGTTGATGATGCTATCAATATCATGGTGCTGAAGCGCACCGCTTCCGACTACGAATGGATGCACAACATCACTCCACCGGCGGATACCAAGCCGAAAAGAGATAAAACCGTTGCCATCGTGGGGGCCGGGCCTGCCGGTGTGGCCTGCGCCTATTATCTGGCTCTGGAAGGGTACCAGTGTACCATCTATGAGGCACTGCCCGAAGGCTTCGGCGGCGGCATGATCGCGGTCGGCATTCCGGCCTATCGTATGCCGCGTCAGATCTTACAGCGTGATATCGACATCGTTCAGGCTCTGGGCGTCAAAATCGTGTATAACTGCCGGGTTGGCAAAGACATCTCCCTCCCCGAGCTGAAAAAGCAGTACAATGCGGTCTTTCTTGCCCCCGGTGCCCACCGTTCCAAACCCATGGGCGTTGAAGGCGAGGACAAGGGGTACAAAGGATTCCTCACCGGCGGCATCGACTTCCTCCGTGAAGCCTATATGGAGCGCCCCACCGGCATGGGGAAAAAGGTCTGCGTGGTCGGCGGCGGTAACACGGCCATCGACTGTGTCCGGGTAGCTCTCCGTGAAGGTGCCGAAGAATCGATCCTGCTCTATCGCCGCTCCCGCAAGGAGATGCCGGCCGATATCTGGGAAGTCGACGGTGCCGATGAAGAGGGGGTACGCTTCGAATTCCAGGTACTGCCGACCAAAATTGTGGTGGACGATTCGGAACAGGTCATCGGCGTTGAGTGCGTCCGCATGGCCATGGGTGAACCGGATGCTTCCGGCCGTCGCCGTCCCGAACCGGTTCCGGGCAGTGAATTCATCGTTGAGTGCGATACGGTTATTCCGGCCATCGGCCAGGATCCGGATCTCAGTTTCATCCCCCCCGACATGGGCATTGATATCACCAAGTGGAACACAGTGGTAACCAAACATGTCTCTCTCAAAGATGCCGCCGGAAAGGATCTGAAGGATGGCATGGGGAACATGCTCTCCCGCTCGCTGATCACCGACTGTGAAGGGGTTTTTGCCGGTGGTGACGCCGAAATCGGCCCGTTGACCGTGGTTGCCTGTATTGGCAATGCCCACCGTGCCGCCCTGGTCATCCAGCGGTGGATCGAAGAGGGAAAAGCCTATCTATCGGAACAGGATATTTTCGACGACCTGCTCACCTATCTGGGCGTCTACGACAAAAACGAGAAGGTACCCTGGCTCGACTCCTCCGAACGCGCCAACCAGCGTGAGGTTCATGGGCGGCAGCGGGCGGCAAAGGGGAACTACCATGAGGTTGAACTCGGCTTCACCGATACGACCGCCCAGATCGAGGCGGATCGTTGTCTCCGCTGTTACCGGATGGCAATGGTGGTGGTGTAGGACGTTATTACTTATTTAAGAATGTACTGGAGATAGACGGCATGGCACATACAGAGTCCGGTGAAAAGAAGACAACGGCAACATTAACCATTGATGGCCAGCAGGTAACGGTGCCTGTCGGTGCTACCATCCTGGAAGCGGCGGCGGAATTGGGTATTAAAATCCCGACGCTCTGCTGGCTGAAAAAGGTTTCCACAACCGGCGCCTGCCGTATCTGTGTGGTCAAGGTCGAGGGGATCGAACGCTTCATGACCGCCTGCAATACCCCGGTAAAAGAGGGTATTACGGTAACGACCACCTCACCGGAGCTTGAAAAAGCCCGCAAGAAAACCCTGGAACTGATGCTGGTGAACCACCCCCTTGACTGCCCCATCTGCGATGCGGCCGGTGAGTGCGACCTGCAGGACAGCTGTTACTCCCTGAAAGTTGATAAGAATGCGTACGGTGCCAACCTTGAGCGTCTGCCGATTCGCTATGACTGGAAACTGCTGGAGAGCGATCCGAATCGCTGTATTCTCTGCGAAAAATGCGTCAAGGTCTGCCGCGAAGTGGTCGGCCGTGAGGCCATTGAAGTCGTTGACCGGGGCGACAATACCATCATCGACACACTCACCAGGGAGTCACTTGACTGTGATTTCTGCGGCAACTGCATCGGTGCCTGCCCCACCGGCACCCTGATCAGCAAACCCTTCAAATTCCGCGGTCGCCCCTGGGCGTTCCGGGTCACCGCCGGTGTCTGTTCCTTCTGCTCCTCCGGCTGCCCCATTGAATACCATGTCAAAGATGGCCGTATTGAGCGGGTAACCAGTTCCGACGACGGCTACAATAAAGGCAATCTCTGCATCAATGGCCGTTTTGGCTATGCCGCATTCAACTCGCCGGACCGACTGGCCTCACCGCTGGTCAGGGATGGCGGCGGCACACTGAAGCAGACAACGTGGGATCAGGCCCTGGAACTGGTGGCGTCCCGCCTGAAGGGACTGGTCGCCGTATCCGGCGGCGCTGCGGTTGCCGGAATCGGTTCGCCGCGGGTCACCAACGAAGAGAGCTATCTGTTCCAGAAATTTTTCCGTGCTGCCCTGGGAAGCAACAATATCGATTCAGAGGCTCGTCTCGGCTATCTGCCGTCACAGGTGATCCAGTGGCGTATGGTTGGTTACAGCGGCGGTTCGACCGGTATGGCGGCCATTGAAAAGGCGACCACGGTCATTGTACTCGGTGCCGATCTGAAGGCCGAGTCCCCCGGCTTTGCCTATCGGGTCATTCAGGCGTCCACCAAAAACAATGCCAAAGTACTGGTTGCCGGAAGTCGTGGCACCTCTCTGAACAAATATGCCAACGCATTCCTACAGTGTGTCCCCGGCAGTGAGGCATGGCTGGTGGCAGGCCTCGCCAAGGCTCTGCTGGCAACCGGAAACGTGGCAACAGACCTGACCGGACTTGATACCCTCAAGGGTTCCCTTGAAGGGATAACCTTTGCCCAAATTACTGAACTTACCGGCGTTGCCGAAGCCGATTTCCAGGCTGCTGTGGCCCTTATTAATCCCGCAGGTCCGACGGCGGTCATCTACGGAGCTGACATTATCCGCTCCGCAGACAGTGCCACTGCGGTTGCCGGTGCGGTGAATCTGGCCCTGCTGACCGGTGCGGTGAGCGAGGGGGGAGCGGGCATCTATCCCCTCGACGAAAAGAATAACACCCAGGGGATGCTTGATATGGGGGTCTGCCCCGAGTACCTGCCGGGCTACCACACCTATGAACATGCCGCAGCCACCTTCAATGCCGCCTGGGGTACAACCATTCCGACGGTGGCCGGAAAAGATCTGTTCCGGATTATCGACGCCATCGAAGCGGGCGAGATAAAAGCACTCTATCTGCTCGGCACCAATCCGCTCCAGTACCTGCCGAATCATACCCGGGTGAAGAATGCCCTGCAAAAACTTGAACTGCTGATCGTGCAGGATCTTTTCATGACCGAAGCGGCGGAGTTGGCCCACGTGGTACTGCCGGCGGCGACCGGGGGAGAAAAAGCCGGTTCCTTCACATCGGTTGACAACCGGATTCAATGTTTCTCGGCCGCCACCGCTCCGGCAGGAGCGGCTCGTACCGATGGTGCTATCCTCCAAACCCTGTACAATCTGGTTGCGACAAAACCGGCTCCCGTGCTGACCATTGACAAGGTACGTCACGAGATCGCCACCCTGACCACTGTGTATGTTGAAAGTTCCGATGCCGAGGGGCGTTCCACCGGTTTCACAAAGCACTACACGGCAACCAGCGTCTGTCTCCCCCTGACACCGGTGACACCAGCAAAAGGAGCACGTCCCTTTGCCCTCACCGTAGGGCCGGTTCTCCACCACAACGGCTCCCTGACCACCCACTCGGAAAACAATCTGCTGGTGGTTGGAGAAGCGTATGTCGAAATTTCCGCCGCCGATGGCAAAGCGGTTGGTGTCGCCACCGGCGATGCCGTCACCGTCACCTCCGAAGGGGGGAGCGTTTCCCTCAAGGTGCTGATCTCCGACCGGGTTCGTCAGGGTGCCCTCTTTGTTCCGTCCCACTTCAGTGAGGTTGCGGTAACAGCGGTTCTGACGACGGCAGCCTTTCCCCAGTATGTGTCCCTTGCCAAGTCCTAACCTGAATACTATGAGAGAGAACAACTTCCCAAACGCCGCTTTTGCGGCGTTTGCTGTTTAACCGTCACCTATGAGCTACGACATTCGCACCAACCATCGCACGATTCTCCGGGCAGAGAGCCACCTGCACCGCTACCGGCGGGGGGGGGAACTGGCAGTCTGCCTCGTCTCGGCAAGCCGTTACCGAACCGGCATGAGCAGTCTTGGCTTCCAGACCATCTATGGCATACTGGCAGGAACGGACGGCATTCGCTGTGAACGGGCTTTTTTCCCCGAACGGGAAGCGGAGGAGGAGTACCGGCGCAGCGGCACCCCACTGCTCTCCCTGGAAACCTCGACCCCCCTGGCAGATTTCGACGTTATCGCCTTTTCCACCTCCTTTGAGCCGGACTACCTCAACATCCCGCTCATGCTCCGCTATGGCCGCATTCCGCTCCATGCCGCAGAGCGGAACCACTGCCACCCCCTCATTATCGCCGGTGGTGCGGCCTTCTTCATCAACCCGGAACCGGTGGCCGATTTCATTGATGCCATCTGCATCGGCGAGGGGGAAGCCGCCGTTCCCGCCATACTTGAGACACTGCTCTCCCCGGTGGATAACGGGCGACAGGGGCTGTTGGAGGCACTGGCCCGCATACCGGGTCTGTATATTCCCGCCTTTTATACACCGGAATATCAGGACGCTCTTTTCACCGGCCACCGGGGTATTGACGGTGCCCCCCTGCCGCTCGCTCCGGAACCGGTCAGACTGGAACAGTACGAACCGGCCGCCTCCCGCATCCTCACGGAACAGACCGAATTCGGTGACATGTTCTTGATCGAGGTCAGTCGGGGGTGCCCCCGTGGCTGCCGATTTTGCAGCTCCGGCTTCATCTACGGTGCCTTTCGCCAGCAGCCGCTGGAGCATCTGCTCCCCTTGATTAACGAGGGGCTCACCCACCGGAACAAGATCGGCCTGGTGGGGGCGGCGGTGTCCGATTACACCGGCATCGGCAAACTCTGCAGCCATATTGTTGCCAGCGGCGGGAAAGTTTCGGTCTCCTCACTCCGCATCGACCGTTTAGATGAGGAGATGCTCACCGCCCTCATTGCCAGTGGTCACAAGACAATCTCCATCGCTCCCGAAGGGGGCTCCCAGCGCATGCGGGATATCATCCGGAAAAACCTCACGGAAGCACAGATTCTCGAGGCCTGTGGGCGGCTGATCGGCCATGACATCCTCAATATCCGGCTCTATTTCATCATCGGCCTGCCGGGTGAAAACGATGCAGACCTGGAAGAGATGGTGCTGCTCATCGAAAAAATCCGCCTCTTGGTCATTGAACGGGCTCGCAGCAACAAACGGCTCGGGGAGATCACCGTATCGGTCAATCCCTTTATTCCCAAGCCGTTCACCCCTTTCCAATGGTGTGGTATGGAGCCGTTGCAACGGTTGGAGGGGAAGGTGAAAATTCTGGAAAACCGTCTGCGTCGCCTCTCCAACGTCAAACTAAAGGTCGAGAGCCTGCGGGAATCCTATCTTCAGGCACTGCTCTCCCGGGGGGATCGACGGCTTACCCCCCTGCTGGTGGCCATGTCGGAAGGGGCGAACCTCAAGAAAGCGGCGAAACAGTGCGCCCTTGACACCGATTATCTCGTGCAACGGGAGATTGCTGCCACAGAGGCTCTCCCCTGGGGCATTATTGGCACGGCTGAGTGCGGAGCACTGCGGCGCGAATATGAACGGGCCATGGCCAGTGCGGGGGAAAATCAATGAGACAATGTACCTTGTGTAACAAGCCGTTCGACGAAACGGCACCACACTCCCTCTATGCCGAGGCGGGGGAGTGGCTGGCGGGCGAGGTCTGGCAGGATGGGGGGCAACTCTGCCCCCTCTGCCTCGAAAACCGTGCCCGCCTGGTCATGATGTACCACAGCGATTATAATAGCTGAAACAGGGGGCGTGCGTCATTTTCATTGCGATAACAGGTAATAATGGTGTATACAGAAATCAGTATCTCACCGATTGCTTCACCACGTATGCCGGATTGTTTGACAGCAAGGGATCACCAAGATGCAGAGATGCCCGACCGGATGCAAACTACTCCTGATTTCATCAGCCGTAACCATACTGTTACAGCTCTCCCTCTCCCTCTATTTCCATCAACTGCGCACCCATCATGACCGGAATGATTCTCTCCACTCCGTTCCCGAGGCACTCCTTTCCGACTGTTCGGCACAGGATAGTTTTCTCTGTCTGACCACTCTGTTACTGTCGTTTCTGCCGGTTCACTTCTGGGGGGGGAACTCCGATGGAGCCTCCCGACCGCTGACCAGTCCGGTGGTTGGTCCCCATCGTGGACGGGCACCACCAGTGGCATATCGTTAATCCAGCTCTCCGCGACTCTGAAATTGCCCTGCTTTGTAATCAATTGCCCCACAGGAGGTTTATGATATGCCGCTGAACGTATTCAAATTTATGAGCATGGTGTTGCTGGCGGTCGGCTTTGCCCTACCAGCCTACGCCGAACAGGGGATGGCCATCGACCCGGCCACCTGCCTTGGCTGTCACAGTGACAAAATGACCATCCAGGCCTTTGCCGCCTCGGTCCATGGCAAAAATGCCTGCACCAGTTGCCACATCGACATTATTGACCTTGCCAAGCATATGCGCAAGGAGCTCAAGGTCCAGAAAGTCCAGTGCGAACGGTGTCACAAAAAACAGAACTCCGAGCACTACGCCAGTGTCCATGCGGAAAAAGGGGTCACCTGCGCCCAGTGCCACACCGACGTTCACACCCACAACTACTGGAAAAACGATAAGCGGATTGCCGTAGCCAAATGCGTGCAGTGCCATGACAAGGAAGCGATGTACCGTAAGTCGGTGCATGGCAAAGGGGTGGCCGCCGGCAATATGGATTCGGCCGCCTGTCATGACTGCCATAACCTCCATGCCATTGACAAGGTGGCAAACGATCATAAAGGGCGAGAATTCCACACCAAGGTCTGCATGAAATGCCACAGTGACCAAAAACTGATGGTGCGCAACAACGTCACCAACGTGGCGGTCAAATCATACATGGAGAGTTACCACGGCAAGAACTATCGCCTCGGCTTCCCCGACAAGGTGGCCGGCTGTGCCGACTGCCATACGGCTCACTCGGTTCTGCCAAAATCCGATCCCCTGTCAAGCGTCAACCCGGCCAACATGATGAAGCAGTGCGCCACCTGCCATCCCAAGGCGACCCCGGCTTTTGCCAAGTTTTATGCCCATGGCGAAATGACCGATCGGGACAAATATCCGATCCTCTACTACACCTTTGTCTGCATGACAACCCTGCTGTTGTCCACCTTCACGGTGTTCTGGATCCACTCACTGCTCTGGATGTTCCGTGGCTTTGTCGATAACCGGGAAAAAGCGGCCATGTTAACGGCCGGTGTGGCTCACCATGTTATCCCCGATGCCCACAAGCAGTATCGCCGTTTCAACAAGCTGCATATATTCCTCCATGTACTGGTTATTACCAGCTTCCTGGGGCTCTCCCTGACCGGTCTGCCGCTCAAATTCAGCGACCAGCAGTGGGCACACTTCATGATGCAGTTCTATGGCGGTTCTGCCGTTGCCGGACAGATTCACCGCATCTGCGCCGGAATTACCTTTGTCTACTTTAGTGCGGCTCTCCTCATGAGTTTCCATTTCCTCTTCATCAGAAAGGACATTCCGGGCAACCCGCTCCAGCGGCTCTTCGGCCCCGACTCCCTCTGCTTCAACATCCGGGACATCAAGGACGTCTACTGCATGGTGCGCTGGTTCTTCTTCAAGGGACCAAAACCTACCTTTGAGCGATGGACTTACTGGGAGAAATTTGACTTCGTCGCGGTCTTCTGGGGTATGTTCGCCATCGGCGGCTCCGGTCTGATGCTCTGGTTCCCTGAATTCTTCGGTCTCTTCCTGCCAGGGTGGGCGTTCAACGTGGCAACCATCGTCCACTCGGACGAGGCGTTGTTGGCAACCGGCTTTATCTTCTCGGTTCACTTCTTCAATACCCATGGCCGACCGGAGAAATTCCCCATGGACTTTATCATCTTCAATGGCCAGATCGGCAAAGAAGAGATGATCGAAGAGCGTGGTGACCAGTGGAAACGGTACGAAGCGGCCGGAATCACCGAACAGTTCGCCTGCAAGAAAACCAGCGGCGTACTCTGGGATTTCATCTTCAAAGGCTTCGGCTTCATGGCGGTTCTTACCGGCCTGGCTTTGGTAGTGTTAATGGTTCTGGCGTTCCTGAGTGGCGGCGGGCATTAACAGGTGATGTTGCAGATCAGTAGATGAACACGTAACAGAAGAGGGGGTGCCGGCTTGGCACCCCCTCTTCTGCTTATAATCGGTAGATTGGGCAAAGCGAACAGTGCCCAGCATAACCGTTGTCCCGACGAAATATCGTTGGGCACGCGTTGCTTGCCCATTATGTCTACAACCGCAGCGCCCTCTCAATCTTCAGCAGCCGCGCCTTCAACGCCTCATTCTCACTCTTTAGCCCATCATTCTCCGTCTTCAAATCCTGCATCCCTTTCACCAGCAGCGGCGTAACCTTGCCATAATCCACGCTCCACATATCCTCTGCATTGGCGGGTTTGGTAACGGCATTGGGGAAAATATCATACAGCTCCTGCGCAATAAAACCGGTGGTCGGCGTATTGGTGGCATCGGCTTTATAGGTAAAATCACGCACCGGAATTTTCATCACATCGTTGATGCCAAAGTGGGTGTTGACGATATTGTTTTTCATGCGGCGGTCGGAACCACTTGTATAGGCTCCAGCGACAAGTGTTCCGGTTGAAGTTGAACCACCAGCATTATAAAATTCATAAACTCCGCTGGCTGAATTCAAAAAATAAACTGAAGAACCAGCACTATGATATATCTGTAAATTGGAACCACCACCAGTTAAGCCTAAACTAATACCGTTTGATCCTAGATCGTTTCTAATCGTACCACCAGCCACATGTAGTTTATAACCTGGTAGCCCCGTCCCAATGCCGACGTTGCCGGTGGCAGAAATACGCATACGCTCTGCGTCGGTTGTGCCAAAAACGATCGGTTGGGCATACACAGATTCAATGACCAGGGGTACGTTTGCAGATGTGTTCAGCAATTTTGCAGCATTGTTTATACCAGCGTGCGGTGTTGTACCACGCATGTCGGAGCCAAGATAAATCGACGCTGTATTAGTT
>CAIRBT010000090.1 GCA_903876875.1 uncultured Geobacteraceae bacterium | reverse complement strand
GTATCATTACCGCACACGACATAGAGTTCTGTCGGAGTGGTGGAATAGACCAGTTTGTCACCTCGTTTAAGCACCTTGAATTTGACGAAGGCGTCTTTCCCGGTGATCTTGATGACCACGCCTTTTTCGGTGGATGTGAGTGCATCCTTGATCTCGGAAGAGCAGGAAATACGGTTCAAGTCTGAACTGGAAAGACGTATTTTGGTTGTTACCTCGGGAGGGATGACAGATGGCCATTCCCCTTCATGACTCCCATCGTCATCCTTCAGATCAGACACGGCTGAGATCTTCTTTTTCGCATCATTGTGGTCGGTAGCCATTGCGCCACGTTCCGCGGAATTGGCAATCGCAGGCAGCAGCAAAGCTGCAACAATCAGAGCCCTGTACATCGCGCCCCCTTCACTTTGTGTTTGAGTTGTTTATTCCGGCCGATTTTTCGTAGAGCCGGGTGAGGATGAATTTCCCATTGTCGAGCCGATATTCGAGGATGTAAGAGGCCTGGACGATGTCGGCCTTCATTTCGCCGATATAGGTCATTTTTGCTCCCAGCACCTCAACCAGATTTTTTTCCGGGTTGTTAGTCATGGACTGTATGTGAAAGGCGCTGGAGGCCCTGGTGTTCTCGATTTTGTCGGCCAGTTCATACAATTCCTTCCTGGCGTTAGGAAAGCCTGCCGGATCATAGACAGCAAGCAATTCGCTGAACTGGCTCCTGACATTGGCGGGGTTGTAGGTGAGAGCAAGCGTCATGATGTAGCGGGTGAATTCCCGCAGATAATCTTCGTTTGCGTGATCACCGGTGATCACCACTTTTGAATTGATGACCGGCGGGACCAGGATCACCCGTTCTTTGTTCATTGCCGTGACGACACAGACAGAGAGAATGAGAACTGCTGCCAAAAGGGCCAGTATGGTGAATTTCAACATCCGGTTTTCGGCAAAGGTATTTGCAGCTTTACTGGTAAACAGCTTGAGTTCCACTTCTGTCTCCGATCAGTCGATAAACTTGTTCTGAAAAAAGTGCGGATAGCGTTTAAGCGACGCAATCCCGACAAAATAGAGCGTGTGGCGCAGCAAGCCTCTTGGATAGTTGTTCTTGAGACGGCTATATCCCCACGGAAGCAGAAGCATTACAGACCAGAAAATTCCGCCGAACTTTTGCGCGAGGATGTATCCCACGACCATGAAAGCCATGTCGTCCGGTTCAAAGAAGAGAACTTGGAACGGCTTGTTAAGATACTGGGGAAAGCGGACTTCAATCATGCGATATGCTCCTGACAGCCACGGTGAGGTACTTGATAGTTGCTTTGGGGGGATACCATCCCCCCAAAGTCGGCATTAGTAGACGGCACCCAGGGCAACGATCATGTTCGACGTATTGATAAGAACGATTGCTGCTGTCAGGCAGACAACGGCCGGGACGATCTTTTGCTGGACAAAAAGTATGATCGTCACCAGGAACAGAAGAATTGCGGCTATGGCGCCGAATGGTCCCTTCAAAACAGTGGTGACCAGGAAGTTGTACGCCTCGTAACCGAATGAACCGGCTACCGGTGCGGTAATGGCCATGGCCCGGGTTGCGAAGAAGGTAAAGATGGCAGCTACTGCGGCCATAAGAGATATTTTGTTTGTCCGATGACTTTTCATTACGTATTGCTCCTCCTTGGTCGGATGATTGATGTTTCTGTTCAAATATCTTGCCTCTAACTGTGCTCCATCATCGTTGCACCTCCTTCCCATCCAGCAGAGCTGTAATGCGGGGGATGTCTGCTCCGTTGATGGCCGTGCCGTCGATCCAGAGTGCCGGGGTTCCACGGACTCCCATGCCCTTGGCAACTTGTTCCATCTCCTCCAGCATGGCGTCATGGCTACCGGTTTCCGGTAGCGGTTTTCCATCCATGCTTCCGCTCACCACTTCACGAAG
>CAIRBT010000089.1 GCA_903876875.1 uncultured Geobacteraceae bacterium | reverse complement strand
CGAGAGCAGATTTCGACGATTTTGAAGGTCAATAGTCGTTCTATTGACCGAAAAAGCGGTGAAATATGATCCGTTCAGACGGATTTGCAGCAGATTCCTCCTAAGTCCGACAGGCTCCTAGGTCAGACAGGCTCCTGAGGGCGAATAAGGGGGAAACGGTGCTATCTGTAAAAACTATACAAAAAATGCTTACTACAAGGTGAACACCGTCGTTGTATCATTCATAAACCGGTCAAAATCGGGAAATGAGCGAAAGGGGAGCCCCGCTCCCAATGCGGCACATATCACCTCAAGCTGCCCGACATAACGGACAGGGTCCTGTTCTTCAAAGGCCCGATCCATGACGATAAATACAGATTGAAACAGAGCTGCCCGCCCATGGCAGTTTTCCTCGACCAGGCGTTGCAATTCGTCCCTATGCTGCTGAATCAGCGGAAGTGCATGGAGGCACATTTCTTCAACACGGTGCCTTCGCTCCTCGGCATGCCTGAGTTCAACAGGTGCCCCCAGGCTTAGGAGTCCTGACTGATACAGCATGGTTCCAACAAAATAGCCGACCGTTGAACCGACAAGAGCACCTGCAATCGGCAGGGAAATAGCAGTCTGCGCCACGGCACCATAATAAAATGATGCAGTCCCATGCACGACGGTCTGATTGATTTCATCAAGCATCTGCCCGGCATCAATGCGATTATCAAGATAGGCGATCAGAGATTTACTGCTCTGTACGATACCAGCTGCAATGGCCAAGTGACTGTTGTAGCGGGTAACAGTTTCCCATCCTCCTTTTTCAGCGGCAATTTGAACACCGCTGCCGATGAAGCTGGTCACGTAGCCGGTTGCTATGCTTTTTGCCGAATCGGTCAGTACTTCAGCAAAGACAGCCCCATGCTGTTCCTCACCATGGAGCATGCGCCAGGTCTTTGCCGTGCCAACTTTGCCTATGCTTTCGAGTATCTGGAAAGCGGTTCCCTGATAGGTATCCAGAGATATATCAGGCCATTTTTCTGCCCTGTTCCTGAGCAGGTCACCCTCAGCCAACATACCCCGCGTCGCCGCGATGACGCTTGCTACCCGGTCATTTTCAACCGTACTGTTTCTGTTCATCAAGACGTACCTCGCTGTCCCCCCCCGTCTGCTCTGTTCACACCGCAATGGCCTGCAACAGACAGCGGGATTCTTCTATGATCTGGCCGGATACCGTCAATAACGTACCCTGTTCATCAAGTACGGGTGCTTCCATTATATTTTTGATGGTCTTTGCCATGAGAGCGGCCATCATGAAGTTCTTTTTTTCGTGGTCAGCATAGGTGGAATAGTCAGCAGAATTGCTCACAAGTTGCTCTGTTTCGTGCAGATAGTAAGCAAAACGTTCTTCAAAGCGACAGAGAAGATAGAGAATTTCGTACACGCGAAAGCTGACTGTTTCCGTTGTAATTTGAAGGGTTTTCATATGATCAACGGCCGCAGCAGACCTGTTGTAATTTGTCCGGGCATTCGCTTTGGCTTTTTGAGCCCTTGCGGCCATAAACAGACCTCCCAGTGCCAGAAAAGGTCCAGCAACTATACCACCAAGAGTCGCGGCCCCAATTGCCGTACCGCCGGTTGCCCCCCCGGAGACCGCCGCAACCGTTCCACCGGCTACCCCTCCCGTAACACCGCTGACAACCCCACCGGCCGCTCCACCGGAACCGGCACACCCGGCTCCTGCCATCGCTCCTCCCCCCCATCCCATCCCCATACCACCTGCACCGGCACCCGCCATGGCTCCGGCTCCACCCCCCATGGCCATACCTCCGGCACCAGCCATACCCGCTCCCGCACCGACACCAACCCCGGCCATACCAGCACCGGCACCCATGCCACCTGCCATCCCCGCCATACCAGCGGCACCGGCACACGCACCGGTTGCGGCCATGCTACCCGCTCCCATTCCGACAATGGTACCATTAGCAGCCGCAGCTCCGGTGGCACAACCGACGACGGCTCCGGCAGTGGTTGCCCCGGAGAGTCCGGCACCACCATACAGAGCCAGTGCGGTCAACCCTCCCCCCCCGACTGTTCCAATACCGGCGGTAAGGATATCATTCATTTTTACACTTATATCGATAAGTTCCAAAAAATCCGCTTCGGTAACGGCGAATGAGACGCCATCGCAGACGACTCCATCCTGGAAATCAACATTTTTAATCTTTGAAAACGCCGCAACAAATGGATTAAGACATGTTTTGTACACATCCACTTTTTTACTTCCCAGCGTATCACAGAATATCTGAGCGGTATCTTTGGCTTTCTTCAAGTCAAGAGTGGCCGCATCGTAACGGTTTTGCGCCTGAAGTGTGTCAATATGCGCACGTTTATACAACGATGTGGCATCAAGGCCTTTTTTAACTCCAAAACCTCCCACCACAGTTGACATGCCTAAAAGTATCAATGGTAACGGCATAATTCCCCCCCTGCTCGTTCAACTTTCCACCGCCATTGCACAGCAGCCATGCAGATGATTTCCTGAATGTTTCCGGCTAAAGAGTGTACCGATTGCACAAAATACTCAATAGTGATTAAACAGCCATTATACATGTATATTTTCTAGCTATTTTTAAGGAGAGTGCATCGAGCGACGCGAGAGGAGGTACCCCTTTTCGTACAATTCGCTCAATCCTTGCGCACGAAAAGGTGATTCTTTGGAGAGAGCATCGTGAGTATAGAGTTTCTCTACCTCGAATGCAGGGTTGTACAGTGACATAACCTCCTCTTCACGAACCGAGAACGGAGGACCGGGACGCACGGTCTGGTCATACTCCAGCGTAACCAGAAGAATCTGGATTGCTGGTGGTAAAATCAGACTCAGATGGCGAACATACTCCTCCCGCATGGTGAGTGGGAGTGCAATCAGAGAGGCACGTTCGTAGACACCGGCACAGTCTGCAATATGGCATGACTCCAGATCGAAGATGTTACCGTTCATAATCCGAATCTCGTCGGCCTCCCATACGTTGAAAGATCCTTGCTGATAACGACGCGGCAGCAGGTTATTCTCCTCAAAAAACGCCTCAACAGCAAGCTGACTGAGCTCCACTCCGGTAACCGGATGTCCCTCGCCGGCTAACCAGAGTATGTCGAGACTCTTGCCACAGAGCGGTACAAACACCCGTTGATTCTTCCCGACCCCCAACCGGTTCCACTGCTGTTGCAGATGAATATCGAATGTTTCTTTATGAAATCCGATCTCCGCCCGTTCCCACTTTGTATGCCAAAATGAAGCATCCATATCAGAGTACTTTCCTCTCTTCGCCTATAAAACGTCACGAAATTATACCGTATTTTCTCTTGTGGCGGCATCAAACAGTGCCATAATTTCTACGGAACAACATCTTCTCCGGGGAGAATTCTCCTTGCATCGTCCCTGTGTACAAGCTCCGGTCAGACGTCGAACATCCTCCATGTTGCCTGCTCCGTCAGCTATCGCAGCTATAATCACCTGTTTACTGACAGAACTGCACCAGCAGACTATTTCATCATTGGGGGCCTCAATGATTGATTCCGTATAACTTCCATTACGTGCGTCAGATATCATATGCAACAAAAGAGTTTCATAAAATTGTCGTTAATAAAGGAGGTTAGAATGCTACATTCCCAATAAAAATGGAATAAAGACCAAAGGCTACCAGTATGCCTCCGGTTACATAACGAAGTATGGATTCATGCTTGAGAAGTCCTTTGATCCTGTTTTGTAGCAGTTGGGACGAGTAACCGACCACTAACATCGGTAGTGACATGCCAAGAGAATAGAAGCCGAGCAGAATTATTCCCGGCACCAGCTGTCCGTTTGTTGCAACCATGGTCAGTGTTGAGGAGAGAAATGGCCCGACACACGGAACCCAGATAACTCCCAATGACATCCCAAGAATAAACCCGCCAAGGAGCCCCTCCCCCTTTACCCTGATTCGTGAAAAGAGGGTAAAACGTCTAAACGCACTCAGGTCTAACATGACTATCAGACCCATCAGGACAATGACTACCGCTCCCGCTATCTCTATGGATCGTGTTTTGCCTATGAGCAAAGCACCAAAGAGTGATGAAACGGCTCCCATTACCATGAACGACAGCGAAAGACCGGCAACGATAATCAAAGGGCGAAGGCGGTTATCCCGCTCGGCTCCTGCCATGATGATCGGAATCACCGGTAACACACAGGGTGACAGGATACTCGCAAGTCCGGCACCGACTGCCATAGCAATGGTAAAGATCCCAAACTCCATTATTTCAGGCCGTCCAATACGGGGGTAAGAACTTCTGCACCCTGAATACCGGGGGAGAAGATCCGGGCTACTTTACCATTCTTGTCAACCAGCACTAATGATGGCAGGCTTCGGATCCCATAGTCATAAAAGCCTCTCTGGTCCTCAGGTTTTAATGTGCTTACTGCAGCGATATTAAAGTTCCCCTTACGGGCACTGTAGACCTGATCAAGTATCTCTTTCTGTTTTTTGCAAGGGGCACCATTCGGGTTTTGAAAAAAGATCAGTGTTGCTTTTCCATTCGTACCTATGGTCTTTTTAAGTTCCGGCGTGTTGGCAGGTGCCGTCGCCCCACCTGCAAAAACCGTGGTGGACACGATAAGCAGCACCATCAATATCAGTAATGCCCTCTTTATCACGGTTTCACCCATCCCCTTCTGCCAATTTCTATTGAGTTTTTTTGAACACACTCTTTCTGATTTCATTATTATGCACTCCAACTCGGATAATATTGATACGTTATATTTATATTATTGAATATTGTTGTAATAGTCAACATTTCATACTCTCATTCCTGAATGTACGTTTTTGCAAAATCCTTTTTTAAAAGATCCAGAGACACTCTGGCGACATCTAGCCTGCTGCTTCGCTCCCCGATAACCGATTTGAGTGTCTGCCACGGATGATTGATCATATTTCTGAGGCTGGCGGGTGCCACTTCCTGAGACTCCTGATACTTCTGCAATATTTTAAATTCAAGCATTGTCAAAATATACAATATATCCTTGCTGGTTTTCAGGGCTTCACGAAAATCACTTTCGGCTTGTGCAGCTTTTTGTGAATTAAATTTAGGCCCGTTATGCCACTCAACCACACTATCAGCCGCAATGTGAAAAGTTTTGTGACTCTTTTCCAATTGGGTAATCTCAGGAATCTCCCGATAGGTCCGAAGACCTTCCCCGTACAACCAGACACCTAACTCACAATCCTGATACGAGGGAAGTGACACGGTTGTGTTGCCTGCCCTCAAAACCATTTCAAGTTGATGAACCCATTCTACGTGCGTAATCCTGGCTACTGTAATATCTATCATTGAGATGTTACCTCCTTAAAAAATGCCGTGCGAGTTGCGATGAATACGGTACGTATAATTGAGTAACCATCAGAGTAATACGTGACAATGGGTGCAGGTGCCGCGATCACGGTGTGGAGGCGACGTACCCATTTTGATATTGGGAGCTGTTCGGGAAAGAACATCACCCATATCTTTTGCCATCTGATTAAGATTGGTACCGCCGGGAGCGATGGAATGGCATTTGTCACAGGGGCCGTAATAGCCGTGAGGTGGGCGATCGGTAGCAAGAATCATCGGCGCTCCCTCTTCCTGGGCAAGACCAAGCACATCAGTTGTAGTAACACGAATAGTTTTGTGAGCCCCGTTCCGATAAATGCTTACATCGGCTTGGTTTGCCTGAGCAACCTGTCGAGTCGCCTCCTTAAATGACTTGAGATCTCTGAGCGGAGTCCCGTTAATAGCGGTGATTATGTCGCCGGCAAGCAGCCCGGCATCAGCTGAAACCAACGTTACCTCATCAACAAGTACCCCGGTAATAGTTGACGGGATATTATTGGCTTTTGCCACTGCAGCAGATAGCGAGCCAACTTCTAACCCAATCCAGTGCGCCTCAATCCAGGTTTTACCCAACGCACCACCTGCCACCGGCACGACAGCGCGACCGGCGTATCCATAGGGGTTAATATTGCCAGGCTGAAAACTTTGACTAAGACGAGGTTTACGAGTGTTGAGAGCAACCGTATTCCAATCTTGAGCCGTCGCGGGAGAAATACGATTTTGGCGATCAATAAACTGCTCACCATTCAGAACATTTAACTGTCCCGGTTCTCTGCCCACATTAAACGGATTATCCTCTTTCATGACCAAGCCTGCCACGGGTGTCGTGGTCATGACTGGTACGCGGGAACCGGGCGGCAGTGCCAATTCTGTTTCGGTCTCCGCCATCTTTCCCCCACCCTTTTGGACGTCCGCCAAGTAAAAAAAGTAGACATACACAAACGAACCAATCAGCACTAAAAGGAATAGTGGATTTGCAAATAGACCAAGTTGTTTCATCCCGGTATGCAACCACATGCAAACAGAACAGCAATCAAAGTGCACCCCTCATTCTCTCATGTACGTAATGCAGCATAGTGAAAATTGAATCAACCGATCGTGATCATACCGTTGGTTACCGTAAGGGGGAGCTTTTCCAGGGCCCGCGGAGGTGGACCGGAAATCACAACGCCATCCGGAGTAAAATATCCGGCGTGGCACGGGCAGAGAAAATCCTGCCGGTCTCTTTCCCACTGGACAATACAACCAAGGTGGGGACACACCGCAGAAAGTGCCACAATAGTTCCATCCTGTTTTTTGAGCACCACTGCTGCAGTCCCGTTATAATCAAAGAACTTAGCGTCACCGACGGCGATTTCATTAACCCCAATGGAAGTTTTTCCACCACTACCACTTGAGGGCTTTGGCACCAGATAATACCGAAACAGAGGATACGTAACCGCCGCAACTCCAACAGCAGCGAGTGTGGCAACGCCACCAAGGCAGACACGAATGAACGTGCGTTTATCTGGATCTCTTACAGACATATTCTCCTCACAGTTTATAATTTTCCGCACGCACGGAGCACCAACCACCCGACCAGTACGGTTTGCTGTGAGTAAAGAAGACGCACCCTTTTTCTGTAGTTGTCGGAAAATGGGTTTATGCGCGACAAAAATCCGGCAATGGTCAACCAGACGGTAACCAATAGGCTCATATACAAAAACAGATTTCGATTACCGCTCACAGAGGCATTAAGCGATATAAGCAAAAAAGCAAGTGCGTTCAGCCACATATGAATATCTTTGTAGGAACTGAAAAAACGCTCGACAGCTGATGACCAGAGGCGATTGGGGCTAAAAACCCAGCGAGCCGGGTAATACGCATTGGCAGCTATAAACAGGAGCAATGAGACCATCCCGGTTATTTTCTCAATCCATTCACCCGATTCCATCGCCAGTTACCCTCCAGATATCTTAATTGAGCCGATTCAGCCAACACTGCCAGTGCAATAAGCACGGTAAAAACTCATTTCTAAGAAATATTCAACAAGAATGTACTGAATTAATCAAAAACTCAATAGTGTTTAAATAGCTAAAATATAGCTACTTTTTATAGCTATAGAGGCAAATGTACCTGTTCGTACTTCGAAGAGATAAACGCCACTTGACAACCGCCCGCATTCTGATTATATGATTATATAGTCATATAATAAAGGTGGTGTTTATGAAGGATCTTGTTGAGTACCGCGCTGATATTCTGAAAGCTTTGGCCCAGCCAACACGCCTGAAAATAATTGATTTTCTCCGTGACGGCGAACGTTGTGTGTGTGAAATATTTCCTGCCATTGGTGAGGAGCAGTCCAATACGTCCCGTCATCTTAACATGATGCTGACTGCCGGAGTTCTTTCTAGGCGCAAAGATGGGCTCAAAATATACTACGCCATTAAGCACCCGGAGCTCATTATGATACTCGATATCGTCACCACTGTAGTGAAACAGGATATTCACGGATGGCATAACCTTCTGAAAGCAGCATAATATGAAAAAGTTGTTGAAAAATAACGTGAGTGTTCAATCCGCTGTTCATGGAGTGTGCCATGCTTAAAAGTTTTGCTGACTACATAGCGTTTAGTACCCTGGGCCTTGTTCCAGGTTCTCGTTTTGGTGAGGCTCTTGACTTTTTTATTTACGATACTCTGAAGATTTTTCTGCTATTAACGACCATTATTTATGTGGTGGCCATCATCCGCACATCATTCCCACCTGAAAAAACAAAGTGTATGCTCTCTCACAAACGGGAGTATGTCGGGAACGTACTTGCCGCTCTGTTGGGAATCGTCACACCTTTCTGCTCCTGTTCGGCAGTTCCGCTCTTTATCGGCTTTGTCGAGTCTGGCGTACCATTGGGCGTCACCTTCTCTTTTCTCATCTCTTCTCCCATGGTTAACGAAGTTGCCCTGATAATGCTCTGGGGGCTGTTTGGCTGGAAAATTGCGCTTATTTATATTGGCACCGGCCTGGTGGTAGCAATAGTCGCAGGGATCGTCATCGGCAAACTGAAAATGGAAAAATATGTTCAGGATTATGTCTGGGAGATGCAGGTAGGCACCGCTGAAATCGTCCAACTATCCTTTCGGGAAAAGCTGCGTTATGCCGGTACCTACACACGGGATCTGTTGAAGAAAATTTGGCCCTATGTGGTGGTCGGCGTCGGTCTGGGGGCTTTTATCCACGGCTATGTACCAGAGGACTTCTTAGTGCGCTGGGCGGGACCTGGCAACCCCTTTGCAGTTCCAATAGCGGTGGCACTCGGCGTACCTCTGTATTCAAATGCCGCCGGAGTAATCCCGATTGTCCATGCCCTGATGGAAAAAGGCATGGCGATCGGCACCGTACTGGCCTTCATGATGGCGGTAACGGCACTGTCTCTGCCAGAAGCGATTATACTTAAGAATGTCCTGAAAAACCGGCTGTTAGCGGTATTCTTTGGCATAGTAGCAACGGCAATTATCTGTGTCGGTTATCTGTTCAATGCGATTCTCTGAAAGACGATCATGCCCAAAATATTTAAACCAAGGAGAGTGAAAGATGAAAATTGAGGTATTAGGAACGGGCTGTGCCACATGTAAAACACTCTACGAAAATGTGAAAAAAGCCGTGGAGGAAAGCGGCAAAGTCGCTGATGTCGTGAAAGTTGAAGAAATCCCGAAAATAATGGCGTACGGAGTCATGAGCACACCGGCTCTCGTTGTTGATGGTCACGTCAAGTTTTCCGGGAAAGTCGCTTCAGTAGCTGAAATTATGGGGATTCTATGACACAAATTATCGTGGTGTTACTTTTCATTACGACCGCCACTATCGCCCACGCAGAACTGTTCTCTTCAAATAGTGCTGCTATCGCCTGCTCTCCGCCGTCAACGTTATCGGTACTGGTGAAAAAGCTGTGCCCGTACCGGGCAATAAGCGAATGCTAATACTGTAGCGAGCGTCTTTAGACTGAAACCGACCGGCCGGTTTTCACTGAAAAGCGTAAATCCGGTCAGTCAGTGAAGCTCACGGGGACTTTTGTACCCACCCATGAAGAGCACTGAAAGCAGATGGAGTAACAGTACGGTAATCATCGTACTGGAGCCAACAGCGTGAACAAGGCGGACTAACCGGCCAAGGGGGATGCCTTCCATGATAAAGGAAACAGTATCAAAAGCCTTGTCAGCGTCCGCCACATAATAGATCATCAGTAACAGGCCGGTGACTATCTGCAAGGCAAAGATAACCAACAGCACGCTGCCAAGTGAATACCATGCATTAATATTGTGAGGAAGAAGCGTGCTCTTCTGCTCTCCCTTAACCGTGGATAAACCTAACCGCACGTCAAGCCGGCGGAATATATACCTAAATAGCTCCAACATCCCCCCTCATCAGCGGCTCCATTATGAACAAACTATCGTACCGTTTTGATTCTTGCCGTCTGCCGGGAACCATTCCGTAAATAGACCAGCTCAAACCGGCGTACCGTATTCTGTGAAGCGAGAAGAGTCACGAGGCTATTGGAGTCACGTATTTTTTTTCCAGTTATCCTGAGCAGAATATCCCCCGGCTGAATACCGGCAGTGGCTGCGGGGCCACCCGCCATGACATTCGTGACATACACCCCCTCCGGATGGAGCATCTGTGCCTGACGGCAGATGATGTCATCAACATCAATAAGTGCGACCCCCAATGTCGGTTCGTTCACAACCATCCCCTGACCAGCACCCCGGTAGGGCGTGTTCTGCATCAAGCCACGCCCGCCCCCCCTGCCGCCACCTGGCCCACCGAACGCCCAGGCGGCCGGTACTGCGGCCTGGGTTTTGGCCATTTGCTCAAGAAAGGAGAGCTGGTGGCAATTGGTGCAGAGGCCTCGCAGTGTATGGGGCGGTTTCACCGTCATACCGTTTGGTAAAAGATAGCTGTTACCGACCAGGCGCCCCTCACCTCCAAGGGCAACCTGCTGTCCGGTTGTGCCCCCCTGCTGTTCGAACAGCTGGGGATGACAGTCAACACAGGAGCCAAGGGGGCCATGGGGAGCGACCACGGTCTGACCATTGGGGAGACGATAATTATTACCGACCTGCCGCCCCTGACTGGCCCAGGCCACCAGTTGCCCCGCCACCGCACCGGGTGCCGAATTATTGAAATCAATGACTCCGCCGACCAGACCGGCAGCACGATTGATCGGTGTGGCAAAACCAACACCATTGAAGACACCGGTCGGTGCAAGAATAGCGGTATTTATTCCGATGACCTCACCTTTGATGTTGAGCATTGGGCCACCGCTACTCCCGCTATTGATGGCAGAATCGGTCTGGAACAGATTTTCATACACCACATCTCCCATCTGGAGTGTCCGGTTACGACTACTGATCATACCGGAGGTTACTGTCTGCTCAAGACCAAAGGGGCTGCCAATGGTCAGCACCATATCTCCGGTGCGGACAGCATCAGAGTTACCAAGCGGTGCCGTGGGAAACGGCCCGCTCCCCTGAATCCGCAACAGTGCCAGATCGCTGCGCAGATCCCCCTTTACCAGTTTCAGCGGGTACGCCATTGCTCCACCGCTACCATACAGGGTGGCTTTGAGTGCCTCAGCACCGACAATGACATGGTAACTGCTCAAGACATAGCCACGGGAATCAATGATAATTCCCGAACCGATTCTGTTGAATACAATATCGGCAGGGAATAGACCGATACCGGCCTGACCGGGTGCATTCTGAGCAGACGGAACCGCAGCTTCGATGCTTACCACCGCCGGTCTCACTGAATCGATGAGTTGATGATAGG
>CAIRBT010000088.1 GCA_903876875.1 uncultured Geobacteraceae bacterium | reverse complement strand
GTGGTGATGGAATGCAGCGCGATATTCTTCTCTGAATCAAGCTGTGCATCAATCCGGGCTTTCAGTGAATCAACCAGAGATTATGCCTGCTGCATCCGGTTGTTTTTATAGCAGCCGGGATCTTCGAGAATGCTCTGTATCTGCGCTGCTTCATCCCCCTCGACATAAGGAAAGTTTGGTTCCTGTACCTGGATGAATGCCTTGGCCTCGTCATAAAGACCCTTTTGCGGCCCGCTCATGAATCGCCGAACCGGATCAAGAGTCTTCTCCTTGAGATCAAGGAATGAATCCGCCTGACGGCTGAACTCGGTAAGATAATAGGTGTACGGTTTGCCGGTTATCTCCTGAACGGTTTTGATCGGTTCATCAAGAACCGTGAGAAACGGATATTGAGCCTTCTGGGCAACCAGCGGGGTGAGCGAGTGGAGGAGATCCAGGAACTTTTGTGCCGTCTCTTTGCCAAGTGCCTTGGCCTCATTGCTTGTGGGCGGGGTGTCAAAAAAATCCTCGAAGAACTCTTTCAACTGCCGAACCTGAGAGGCGGTAAAATCTATCTGTGGTTCGAGGATGACATTCCCATGACCGTGGGTATTGCGCAGCGCTCTTTCCAGGTCGGCATCTTCCAGCGGGTTGCTGTCGGAGCGAACTTCGATTTTGCCACGGGCGCACAGTTTCGCCAACGTGCAGAGAATGGCGGCAAAATACCAGCCATAGGGCTTGCGTTCAAACTTTTCCACCAAACTCTTGAGGGTCGTTCTGACACCGCTACGGTTGTTGCCGAGAATGAAGGCCAGCATCTCCTGCTCTGATTCAGACATAACCGTCGTGTCATTACCGAACAGGCTGTCTTCCGACTGGCGCAGACACCGCTGGATATCATTTTCGCTATAATTGATCCCGCGAAGCATCCGCAGGTTGGGGTAGGTTCTCTGGATCAGTTCATGGAATCCCCTGATAATCTTGGTTTGGGCATCTTCTCCAGGCAATTCTATGTCACTTCCCATGATGATCAGCTTGGCCCTGCCGATCAGCTTTTGGGCAAGCTGCTGCAATTCTCCATACCGTTCACGGTTCAGAAAACCTTTGTCCGTAAGGATACGTTTGACGTTTTCCTTTTGGGTGATCGACATGTTCTGCTGGATGTATTTACCGGTACGTTTATACATGAGCAGGTCTCGAACCAGCCGGTCATCCGCTGGCATGCTGATGACCAGTTCGTCACGTCCCATTGACTGCATACGCAGGATATCTTCGTTGCCGGAATGTTCGTGGAAGGGGGAGATAATGTGAATTGCCAGCTCATATTCCCGGCCATGGAGCCGGTCATCCAGTTTTCTGGTGAAGGAATAGTCCTGGCCGTTTTCGTCATAACGAATTTTTCTGTTCTTGATGATGCCGTCGAAAATGATCTTTGCCAGTTCATCGGCAACATCTGATGACTCAACTTCAGTATTCTTGATCTCCTGCTCGACATCTTTTTCATCTTCGGTCAGAAATTCGTACTGCTCGCCGTTACGCTGGATATAGCTCTGCTGCTCCAACAGGTTCAGGGCGTCTTCGATATTCTTTTTCAGATCGGCTATGTCCTGGTCAAAGTTCTCCAGCATCAGAACGCACAGGTTACGGATGGTCGCTTTGAACTCACGGACATATTTGACCAGAAACAATGACTTCAGAATTTTCACTGCATAGGGGTTGTTGAGATTCTGTTCCGCTACCCGGATGGATGTCTGAATCTGTGTCTTGAGTGCTGTCCTGATCCCCTCGAACATCAGGTCAAAAGTGGCCAGTTGACCGATCTGATGATCTGATATCTGGACGGCAACCTGCTGGAAAACTCCCAGCATGGAACGCTCACCAACAGAGGTATGCTTACCTTCAAAGGCATTGTGCAGGGAAAGCGCCTGAATCGCGGTCTGGAACAGGGTGAATTGATACGGAATAAACGGGTAGCAGTGAATGAAATGGTCTTTACCCTGAAAGTTCTTGTAAGTTTGGGAGCCGTCGCTAAAATCCAGCAGCGTTTTGAAGTTGTTGCATGCCGCATGGTAAGTTGTAGAAAGCTTTTCAACGCCCGCCTCATTTTTCAAAAGCAGACGTTTCTGGATCACCTCATCCACGTTCGCGCCGGTAAGCTTCATCCTGTTTGCAAAACGAGCTTGAATCTTGGAAAAGTCATTCCCCTGCTTGGCGGTCATCTCGCCCACAACGCTGTTCATATCTTCCTGGGCGGTAACAATAATCCAGGCTCTGCCACGGCTCTTTGTGGCAAGGCTCTCGGCGATGGTCTGAAGGTTGGTCATCAGTTTGACGTTGTCGGCAACGTACTGGCCCACTTCATCAACAAAAAAATTCAGGCGAAAATCTGCCCCCTGTCTCTCGATATAGGCATTTACTTGCTCGGCAAAGTCTTCAATTGAGACCTTATACTGACTGCGGTATTTGTCGAGAATTCCGGTAGCAGCTTCCTTTTTCTCACCTGCCGCACGGGAGTAAGCTTCGGCGATATTGACCGATTCCAGAAGCGCCTGTTCCCGCCCGGTGGTCCATTCCTTACCAGAGACCTCCATATACGCCTGTTTGAATGCTGAAAATATGTTCCGACTGTCAAGTTCACGTTCAAACTGAGCAATGTGTCCCTGTTTTCCGTAATACCCGCACATTTCATCAAAGACCTTGACGAAAACAGACAGGAGGGCATCAATCTGCGTCTTGCTGATAACATCTGCTTTCTGGTCTATGTTGAACAGGATGCTCTTGGAGGGTATCGCAACCGCCTTTTTCAAATCACCACGCAGGATTTCATTGTTCTGAAGCTCAGGCTTACGCAGGAACATGTCAAGAACAGTAGCGCCATCTATGGAGCGATTCTCCAGCAAGAGAGCCAGCATTTTTAACAGGTGTGACTTTCCCGATCCGAAGAAACCGGACAACCAGACACCATTTGCTCCCTCGTAATTATTGTAGGCGTCGAGGAATGCTTCCAGGCGTTTAGTGACCTCGTTGGTCAAAACATATTCGTCAACTTCTATGCGGAGACTGGCTGCATCGTCAGCCTTGATGACACCTTCAATTGTCCTGTCTACCGGCTTGCTGAATATGGCACGCAATTCCATCAGAACTCCCTCGTATCAGATATCGCAGTGAAATATATTGAATGCCCGATAATACTTGTCGTCGTGCAATCTGCCAAAGAGGTCAAGCGAAGCGCCGTGTTCCAGTGAATGGGTATATGCCCCTGGAAAAAACATCACGGTCGGTTGATCCTTGGCAGTACTTTGCAGATTATTCAGGACATTGTGAGAGCGGATATAGGGAAACACCTCGCCAACTCCGGTGATGAACATGACATCGAATTCAGTCTGTTGCATTCTTGCAGCAATTTCAGGTATGAGGTGAGCTTCAGGATCGAGAACCCCTTGGAGCAGTTCCTTTATCTCATCCTTTGCAACCTCAGTTTCCATTTCAAGGATCTGATCCCAGATGCCACGGCGACGGAGCAGCTCAATTGATGTGTCGTAAAGATTAATTTCCAAGATCCGAACGCCACCCTGATTCAGCCGGTTTATGAGTTGTTTTTGAATACGTCCCATTTCAACGGCTTCTTCAGACTTGTAAGGGCAGATGAAGAAAGGAACTTCGTTGCCCAATCCCTGCCGTTTCAAAAATCTTTCACTGCTGATCAGCGTCAGCAGATGTTGAAATCGTTCCTGAATCGGCCTGTATTCCAAATCGGCGCTCATTGCAACAACTCCCTGATGTCTCTGTCTGATAATGGGAAGATCCTGAGATCATCCGGTGAATGACTGGCGACAGCACGAGCAGCCTGCGCACTCAGGATCACAGGATTGATGGTGTTTGCTTTGGTCAATAAATCAGCCTCACGCAGCATTCTAAAGACGACCTGACGAAGCTTGTTGCGAGTGGACTCGGTAAGCTGCTCCAGTTCATCATGCCATTCAGCCTTGGCATTGAAAAAGGCATCGTAATCTTCTTGAAGCAGATCGAGGTTCAATTGAAGGTACTTCTCCCGGATGACCTCAACCGCGAATCCATAAATAAAACGATGATGTCGGCAAATGGCAAGCCAAAGAAGCTGTTGTTGTTCCTGAAATGAGCCTTCTGCAACTACCTTCAGTTCGTCGCCAATTAATTTTTCGAGGCGTTTGCAGATTTCCCTTATTACCCGAACTGAGCTGCTTTCGGTCCTTGACTGGATGACATTCTGCTGTAGCGCTCTTACTCGGACCAGTTTCCAATCTTGTATTTCAAGATATAGCTGTGCGATCTCAACGGATTCTCTGAGAAACAGTCCACCTGCAGTAAAGGACATGTTGTAAATTTGGTGATTTCCCATGTTCTCACAATTAAAAACGGCTTGGTTTAATATAACATTGAGTTACGACAAAATATGTCATTGCTCAGAAATGTTCCCTCACGGATTGTTCGGAAATGAAGGGTTTGATTGGCGTTCTTTTGCCATTAGGTCGTAGGCAGCCTTGAATATGACGCACAACGACCGCGACAACTGATCGGAAAAGGCTGTTACGTCGATCGTTGGTGACGAGTTGCCGTTTGCTATCTCTTCCAGGCTTTGCCCTGTGATAATACGACTGGCAGCATCGCCGGCCTGTAGCAACCTCTCGCGGATCAGAGCATTGTGCTGCGCTTCAAGCACCAATGACACGGCATCCAGGTTGGTAACCGTTCTGGCTTTTAATGCCGTCAGCCTTGTCAACGCCTGGCGTAATGCCATGAAATCAAGTTCAATCCCGAACTCTTCGATTTGCGCGGAGATAAACGACAGGCAATCCGCATCAAAGGTTTCGATAGTACCGAAAGTATTGTCTTCGATGGTGTGGCAATCCAACCCGCAGGCGATAATTGTAATTTTTTCCGCAAGCTCGCGGTTCGTCAGCAACAGACTGTCAAAGTTTTTATCCCGCCCAAATAGTATCGTGCAGTTGCCATCCGCAAGATTTCCCGTCACCAAGCCGGTAAACCGGTTTTCCTGGATTAACTCCGGGAACAGCTTTTCCAACTCATCGATGATGTTCTGTTTTCTCAGGGAGTGTTTTGGAATGCTCGGTATCCAGACATGATTAAGTATAATCGGTGACCCGTACCGGAGATACCCTGGCTCGACTGAAAAGATGTCGGCAAGGCGAATGATGATGTCATCGATGGGGCTATACCCCCCCTGTTCATAGCTTACCAGGGCCGGACGCGAAATTCCCGCCAGACTCGACAACTCCTCCTGTGTCAACCCGAACAACAACCGTAGCAATTTTATTCGATGGTTAGTTTTCATAAAAGTTCAATACCATGTCTTTTCACTACTGTCAATTATCATATTGACAACTTTACATAAGCGATGGTATACGAAAGTTGATGGCGGAAAATTCATAGTATGTGAGGAAAATATGAACCGAAAAAAATCGAATGATGAGTGGGTACAACGGCAGCACAAAAAGTTTGAAAAATGGAACCAGGAAAGGATCGCCCGTGCCGAGTCAAGGGAGCGTTTTAACTTCCGGGTTCGGATGATCACAAATGGAGTGTTCCTCCTTGGATTCGTGGTCCTCTTGATCGTCGGTATACCCTGGGTCATCGAGCTGTATCGGAACGATCCGACCTTGTTGCCCACTGCCTTGGCGCCGTTCAAGAACCATGCGGCAGAGTTCAGCATGTTTTTCGGCATCATCATACTGTTGTTCATCTTACTGTTCCCGCTGGCATGAAACCGATGAAGGTCAGCGCCGCCAATGCGGCAGAATATTATTACCAGCGCGATCCGCTCTTTTCCCGTGACGACATGACCGGCAGCAATGCCGTCTGGGTCGGACAGGGATCTGCTGTCATGGGACTTCACGGCCGGGTCAACCTGGAGGCATTCAATAATCTGCTCTACGGACATGACCCAACCGGTAGCAGTCGTCTCGTTGGCCGGGATAACGGCGAACAGGCTCATCACCGGAATGCCGCTACTGACATTCCCCTGAGTGCACCGAAATCATTTTCCGTGGCGGGTCTGTTCGATCTTTCGGTGCGTGAAGCGTTTGGAAGTGCCGTCACCAAAACAGCTGATTTCATCGATAACCACCTGGTCTCTGGCCGGCAGACCCATGACGGCATTACGGAGCGGGTGCCGGGCAAGATGGTCGCCGCCATGTTCATGCACAGCGTTAGTCGGGCCAATGACGTCCACCTGCATGCACATCTGGTCGTTATGAACATGGTGATCCGGCCCGACGGTAGCTTTTCCGCGATGGAGAACCGTTCGCTGTTTCAACATCAAGCCGCCATCACCCAAACCTTTTATTCCCACCTGTCCGATGAAACCCGAACCCTTGGCTATGGCATCGAGCTGCATCTCGGATCAGCAGGTCAGAAAATTCCCGAGTTTGCCGGATACCGCCAGGAGGTCAATGATCTTTTCAGTAAACGTCATGAAGCGATCACCAATGCCGACCAACTGAGGGGTGATCTGGAGAAACGTCTGCCGCACCTGCCGGAAGAGGCACGCGAGGCACTCGTACAGCTGCAGACCAAAAGCGAGAAAAATCCCAACCTGACAGAAACCGAAATGGTCAATCGACATACCGAACAGCTCGAAGCCATCGGCATTACTCCGGCTGAGTACCTGAGCGAGTTGAAAGCTGCCGGGCAGGAACTCAATGCAAAAGAAAGCCTGGAGCAGAATGGCTTGAACCAGACATCAAAGGAAATAGCGTTCGGAATGGAACGGGAGACAACAGGCCTGAAAGAATCGACATTAGCTGTTCAGGATCTTGCGGTCGGAGACGGACAGAAGCTGACTGCTGGCAACACAGCTCTGGAGATCATCTACACCGAACGACTGGAGGAGCTTAAGGCCGAGGCTGGCAAATTGAATGATGGTCAGAGCATGGAACTGACGCAGGGGATCTCACTTGATACTGAGCGCCC